>CAYRWY010000063.1:0-2178 GCA_964427955.1 uncultured Anaerolineaceae bacterium | reverse complement strand
CCTCACCCCCCGACCCCCTCTCCACCCGGTGGCGAGGGGGAGCAGCGGGGTCAGAGGGTGAAGACGGGAGGACGTCGCGATGGACGGGGACGAGATTTACCGGATGTTGAAGGTCCCGCCCGCCGGGGTGTTGATCGCGGACGTGAAGATCACCCGCTGGGGCCAGCAGGTCGTGCTGGACTGCCTGTACGACCCGGTGGAGCAGCACCCGTTCCAACTGATCTTCACGCGCTGCCAGGACATTGGCTGGCAGGTCGTGGACGACCGGGCGGACGAGCGCGACGTGACGGCGGACGTGATCGACCTGCGCCTGGGGGAAAATGATTATCGCCAGCCCGCCGCGCTGGTGACCGATATTTTCGAGCTATCCATTCTGTACGGCGCACTGAAAGTGCGTAAGAGCTGGTGACAGGCAAACCAACATGAATGACTCAAACACCGCGCCCCAGAACGGCGACAGCCGCCCGATCTTCATCGAGTGCGAAAACATGGTGAAAATCTACAAGGTTGCCGACCTCGAAGTCGTGGCCTTGCAGGGCCTGGACCTGCTGGTGCGCCAGGGCGAAATGATGGCGCTGGTCGGGCCATCGGGATCGGGCAAATCGACGCTGATGAACATCCTGGGCGGGCTGGACGCGCCGACCGCCGGGCGCGTGCACGTCGGGGACTATAATCTGCTCGACATGACCCGCCGCGACCAGGTCCGCTACCGGCGGCACATGGTCGGCTTCGTCTGGCAGCAGACCGCCCGCAACCTGCTCCCCTACCTGACCGCCGTCGAAAACGTCGAGCTGCCGATGGCGCTGGCAGGCTTCCCGGCCCGCGAGCGGCGGGATCGCGCGGCGGACCTGTTGGAGCGCGTCGGGCTGGGGGATCGCCTCAAGCACCGCCCGGATCGCCTGTCCGGCGGCGAGCAGCAGCGCGTCGCCATCGCGGTGGGCATGGCCAACCGCCCCGCCCTGCTGCTGGCCGACGAGCCGACCGGCGAAGTCGATAACCACTCCGCCGAGCAGATCTTCCACTCGCTGCGCAGCCTGAACGCAGAATTCGGCGTGACGATCATCATCGTCACCCATGATATGACCGTCGCCACCCGCGTGGATCGCGTGGTGGGGATGCGCGACGGGCGCACCAGCACCGAAATCCTGCGCCGCCGTGAGGGTGACGTCGCGATCTCGGAAGAAGAATACGCGATCCTGGACCGGGCCGGGCGCTTGCAGCTTCCCGAAGCCTACATCGAAGCCCTGGACATGGAAGATCGCGTCCGCCTGCGCCTGACCGACGATCACGTCCAGGTCTGGCCCCAGCACGACCAGCCGGAGGAAGAATGAGCAACGGACACGCCGCCTTTTCGAGCAGCCGGGAACCCGCCGTCAGCCTGGAGCGTCTGCACCGGGTCTACCACCTGGCCGGGGAAGATATTCACGCCGTCAACGACGTGTCGCTGGACGTCTGGCCGCAGCACATGACGGCCATCGTCGGGCGCTCCGGCTCCGGCAAGACCACGCTGCTGAACCTGATCGCCGGGCTGGACGATCCGACCGAGGGCAAAGTCTGGATTCTGGGCCGCAGCCTGGACCAGATGGACGAGCGCGAAAAGCTGGACCTGCGCCTGCACAAGTTGGGCTTCATTTTCCAGAGCTTCGGGCTGATGCCGCTGCTCAGCGCCCGTGAGAATGTCGGCGTCCCGCTGCGGATGCGCGGCCTGAATCCCCGCGAGCGTGAGGCGCGCATCGACGAGGCGCTGGCCTGGGTGGGCTTGAAGGATCGCGCCCATCACCGCCCCTACGAAATGTCGGGCGGCGAGCAGCAGCGCGTCGCCATCGCCCGCGCCCTGGCCGAACAGCCGGAGTTGGTCCTGGCCGACGAGCCGACCGGCCAGCTCGACACGCGCACCGGGCGCAAGATCCTCGATCTGCTGCGCCGGATGGTCGAGGAGCGCGGCGTGACGCTGCTGATCGTCACCCACGATCCGCAGGTCATGGCCGAGGCGGATTTCGTGCACGAAATGCGCGACGGGAAGATCGTCGAGACGCGCATCAAAAACGGGGTGAGCGTGCCGGGGGCGTGATCGATAACCTCACCCCCGGCCCCCTCTCCACGCGGTGGTTCAGTCTCCGACAGTAGGGGCGGACCAAGGTGTCCGCCCGCGGGAGCACACGCTGGTGCTCCCCTACG
>CAYRWY010000062.1:15770-18495 GCA_964427955.1 uncultured Anaerolineaceae bacterium | reverse complement strand
AACACTATCTTCGAGCCGGTGTGGAATCGAAACTACGTGGATCACGTGCAGATCACCGTGGCGGAACAGGTGGACATCGGACACCGGGCCGGCTTCTACGACCATGCTGGAGTCTTGCGCGACATGTTCCAGAATCACCTGCTGCAACTCCTCGCGCTGGTCGGGATGGAGCCGCCCTCGTCCTTCAATGCCGATGCGCTGCGCAACGAGAAAGTGAAAGTGCTGCGCTCGATCCGGCCCGTGGACCCGCGCGACACGATCCGCGCCCAGTATGAAGGCTACCGGGAAACAGCAGGCGTGGCACCGGACTCGCGCACGCCTACTTTTGCGGCACTCAAGCTGTATATCGACAACTGGCGCTGGCAGGGGGTGCCGTTCTACCTGCGCTCCGGCAAGGCACTTGGCAGCAAGGTGAGCGAAATCATCGTCGTGTTCAAGTGCCCGCCGCATATGATGTTCGATCCGGGCGGCGAAGGCTGCTTCACGCCGAACATGCTGTCGTTGTGTATCCAGCCCGACGAAGGGATTCATCTGAAATTCGAGGCCAAAGTTCCCGGATCGTACCAGGACACGCGTTCGGTCGATATGGATTTTCATTACCGCTCGTCGTTTGGCGACGGCCCGCTGCCCGAAGCCTACGAACGGCTGCTGCTGGACGCCATCAACGGAGACGCTGCTTTGTTCACGCGCAGTGACGAAATCGAGGCCGCCTGGCAGTTGATCGACCCGATCCTGCGGACCTGGGAAGGCTCGTCTATCCCTTCGCTGGTCACCTACCGGCGGAACAGCATGGGGCCCATCGAATCCGACCGGTTCATGAGCCGGGACGGACGCTTGTGGCAAACGGCGTGCGAGCGCGAATGACCACGATGGATAACCTTGAAATCTACCCGGACGCCGCGGCGCTGGCCCGCGCTGCCGCCGAACAAATCGTCACCCTGGCCGCCGAGGCGATCCTCGCCCGCGGGCGGTTCAGCATCGGGCTGTCGGGCGGATCGACCCCCCGCGCGCTGTACACCCTGCTGGCCGGGCCAGAGTTTGCCGGGCGGGTCGATTGGACGAAAATTCACATTTTCTGGGGGGACGAACGCACTGTCCCCCCGGATCACCCCGACAGCAATTACCGGATGGCCCGCGAGGCCTGGCTCGATCACGTCGCCATCCCCGCCGCGCAGATTCACCGGATGCACGGCGAAAGCGATCCCGACCAGGCCGCGCAGGACTACGAAGCGGTGCTGCGAACCTATTTCGGCGAGGCCGCCGGGCCGCGCTTCGATCTGCTGCTGTTGGGGATGGGTGACGATGGGCACACTGCGTCGCTCTTTCCTGGCACAGCAGCGCTGCACGAAAATACGCGCTGGGTGATCCCTAACTATGTGGAAAAGCTCACGACCTGGCGGCTCACCCTGACTCCGCCCGCCCTCAACGCCGCCGTCGAAGTACGCTTTCTGGTCGCCGGAGAGAGCAAAGCCGCCGTGCTGCGCGACGTGCTGCACGGGGCGGAACACTACCCGTCACAGATCGTCCGTCCCCGCGACGGTCGCCTGATATGGATGGTCGATACCGCCGCCGCCAGCCTCTTGAAATCGGGGCCGCATGGAAACTGACCTCAATGAGCAGGAGATCCGGCTGCTGCTGGTGATCCAGCGCCTGGGGCGGACTCACCAGGCGCTCACGCGTCAAGACATTACGGCCCTGGCGGAGATCAAGTTTCCTCACGTGGCCGAACACTACGATCAGCTCATCATCGGGCTTCGGGAAAAGGGACTGCTGGGCGGCGGCCAGGACGATCCGACCCTCACAGCGGAAGGCGACGCCCTGGCGCAGCGTTACTCAATGGCGGCTTTGTTCTATGACGATTACTACCAGGCCGTTCTGCCCAGCCGCGCTCATGCGCTGTTTTGTGAGCGGGTTTACGGCCTGGACCTGGCCCAGCATGGCACGGCTGACATGGCTCAGATCGCCCTGCTCCTGGACGAAATCCAGATCGGGCCGGGGATGACCGTGCTCGATTTTGGGTGCGGCGACGGCAGGATCGCGGAGTACCTCTCGGACGGGACCGGGGCCTGCGTCACCGGGCTGGACATCGCTGCTCATGCCATCGAATTGGCCCAACAGCGAACCGTCTCCAAACGGGAACGGCTGCGTTTTGTCTGCGCGAATCTCGAAGAAACACCCGGCGCGCTGCCCATCGCCGCCTTCGACCGGATCATCGCCATCGACAGCATTTTCTTCGCACAAGACCAGCGGATCATGCTCGAACGGCTGCTCAAGCTGCTCAAGCCGGGCGGTAGGCTGGGAATCTTCTATCTCGCTCCACCTGTTCCAGCACCGGACGCCCACCAGACCGTCCTGGGGCAGGCGTTGGCAGCGTCAGGACTCCATTACAGCATTCATGACCTGGCAGCCCAGAATTTCCGTCACTGGACCACCAAACGCGCCGTGCTGCAAGAGCTTGAACCCCTGTTTCACGAGGAGGGGAACGTCTTTCTGTTCAAGAACCGAATGGCGGAATGCCAGGGCGAACCGGAACGCTTTCAGCGGTATCTCTTTATCGTCAAAATCGACTAAAGCCGGGCCGGACGCGAGCCAGCTTTTTTGCGGCAAGGTCTATTCACGACTACACTTGAGTTGATTGGGAGTCAAATGCACAAGGATAGAGGAGATATTTCGCATGTTAAAGCATAGGACGGTCATTACGTTCATTCTGCTCGCGATGTTCACC
>CAYRWY010000062.1:0-15670 GCA_964427955.1 uncultured Anaerolineaceae bacterium | reverse complement strand
AACTCGTCGGCGATCCCATCTCCAAGGACGAGTTCGGTCTCGTCTTCCCCAAGGGTAGTGATCTCGTCGATCCCATGAATGCCGCCATCGCCAGCGTCAAGGCCGACGGCTTCTCGGACTATCTCTACTACAAGTGGTTCATTGATTACCAGCCTGCTGCGCAGTAAGTTGATGGTCGCAGCATAACCACGGTCGAATGCCAAACGCCGCCGGAAGACTTTCCAGCGGCGTTTTCGCGAATGACCAGGGCGTCAACTCTGAACGGAAAAGTTACTTTACCATTATTTCCCCAGGGTATACAATAAGGGAGAAGGGGAACTGAAAACTCTATCGGTGAGGAGCCAGATCCATGAAGATTATCGAACGTGAAGAAGAGGGAGTCACTATTTTTGTGCTAGAAGGGCGCATCGACAGTGATGGCGCGATTGACCTCGACAAGACCTTGCAGACTTGTTTTGATGCGGGCAAGTATAAAGTGGCGCTCGATATGGCGCAGGTCCAGTATGTCAACAGCGCCGCGCTGCGAACTCTCGCCGATTTCATCAGCAAGAGCCGCGAAAAGGCAGGTGACCTGAAGCTGGTCGCGCTGCAACCCCGTGTGAAGCGAGTCTTCCAGTTGGTCGGGTTTGATCGCTTCTCCGCCATCCATGACACCCTGCGGGCCGCCCTGGATGACTTCTAAGAAGGGCGCGCGCCTGGACCGGCGCGCCCTCTTCTTTCACAAAGCGTTAAAAAACCTTTAAGAAATCTTAAATTAGATTTCCGGTGAATAGGGGACAAATAAGATAGGATAAGGGATTGGCCATATGAGGAATTGAGGGTCATGAAAACGATCTTATTAGTCGAAGACGACGATACCCTGAGAAAAACCCTGGCATACAATCTAGCTCAGGAAGATTATAAAGTCATTCAAAGTGGCGATGGCGCCGAAGCGTTGACGCTGGCGCGGGAACATGCCCCGGACTTGATCGTCCTGGACGTCATGCTCCCCACCCTGGACGGGCTGTCCGTGTGCCGGATCGTCCGCAATGAGTCCGACGTGCCGATCATGATGCTTACGGCGCGCGGCAGCGAGGTGGATCGGATCGTAGGTCTCGAAATCGGGGCCGACGATTACATCACCAAGCCGTTCAGTCTGGGCGAATTCCTGGCACGGGTCCGCGCGATCCTACGCCGCGCGCCGTCCGCCCGGGCGACCGTCAACAAGCTGGAGTCCGGCGATCTGGCGGTGGACTTGATCGCCCGCCGGGTGACTCGCGGCGGCGAGGAACTGCGCATGACGCATAAGGAGTTCGATCTCCTGGCCACCTTGATGCGCAATCAGGGCGCCGTGCTCTCGCGCGATCTGCTGCTCGAACGCGTTTGGGGGTATGACTACAGCGGCGGGACCAAAACCGTAGACGTGCATGTGCGGTGGCTGCGAGAAAAGATCGAAAACGACGCGTCCAATCCTCTGCGGATTGTCACGGTGCGGGGGGTTGGCTACCGGTTTGAAGGCTAATTGACTTCTATGACCTCCTGGATCATCGCGGTATTGGCGCTCGTGGCGGCTGGCGTCCTGGCCAGCCTGCTGGTCCGAGCGCGCACCCAGCTTCGGGTGCTCGAACGGCAGCAGGTCCACCTGAACCACGATCTCAACACGAAGATCGAACGTTCGCAGGCGCTGTGTGACACGGTGCTCAAGACGGTGGACGATGCGCTGCTCGTCATCGACAAAGGGCAGAAGATTATCTCCGCCAACCCCGCCGCCGAGGCGCTCATCGGGCACGAGCCGACCGGAGAAACCTTGATGGGCGTCATGCCCAATCCTGAACTGGAGTCGCTGATCGACGATGCCCGCCGCGTGAGCACCGAAGGCATGGAACGCCGCGTGGAGTTCAACAAACGCATCTTTCACGCGCGGGCGGTCACGTCCAACAACGGCGAAAACCCGATTGCCGTGCTCACCTTGCGCGACGTCACCCAGATTCAGCGCCTGGAACGCGCCCGCCGCGAAATGGTGGCGAACGTCACTCACGAATTGAGCACGCCGATCACCGCGATCGGGCTTCTGGCCGAAACCTTGTTCAATGTTGCCCAGACGGAAAAACCCAAGAAGCTGCGCAAGCTGGCCAAAGACATCCGCGTCGAGTCGGAGACGCTGACGCATCTGGTCCAGGAGATGCGCGATCTCTCGCTGATCGAGTCGGGGCAGATGCCCGTGCGCCTGATGCCGACCGATCTGCTTGAAATGGTCCAGATGACCATCGAGCAGTTGCAACCGCTGGCCGAGGGCAAGAACCACCATATCGACCTGGAAATTGAACCGGGAATATCCGTGCTGGCCGATGATCGCCAGATCCAGCGCGCCGTCAAAAATATCCTGCACAATGCCATCAAATTCACGCCCGCCGGGGGCCACATCCATTTGAAGGCTACCCTCAACGACAATGAAGCCGTCCTGGCCGTGACCGACAACGGGCCGGGCATTCCTGCCGACGACCTCCCGCGTGTTTTTGAGCGATTCTTCCAGGTCGACCGCGCTCGTCGCGACGGGACCGGACTGGGATTGGCGATTGTTCGCCATATCGTGTTGGCGCACGGAGGCCGCGCCTGGGTGGAGAGTGTCCAGGGTCAAGGGGCCACGTTCTACATTGCGCTGGCGCTGTCGGAGAAAGAAATCAAACCAGCCAGCCAGCAAAACCTCGAAGAAGAAGCGGGGGAATGATCCCCCGCTTTTTTGTCAAACTCCTGCGCTCAACTGATCCAGCCAGGGCAGCGTCTCGCGTTGGTTGTCCGGCTGGCTGCCAGGCGTAAATTCCCGAACCAGCGCCGAACGCCCCAGCGGACCTTCCCGGCCTACCAGCCCATATTTTTTAGCGTAGTAATAATGTTCCAGGGGCTGAGCCTTCGGTTTGCCGCCGTCGTCCTCGAAGGTGGCCAGCACGGCGACATCGGCCAGTTCGATCCCGCTCGACAGCCTGAACTTGCTGTGTACGGCCTCCAGGACGATATGAGTCACCTGGGCGAACTGCTTGTTCGGCACTTCCGCCCCGGTATCTTTGCGGCGGAAGACGATCCGCGGCGTGCGCCGGAACGGCACCCCGACCCGCATCTGGCGGGGCAGCCATGCGCTGCCGTACTGGCCGTTTTCGGTCAGAATGGCGACCTCGCCGCCACCGGAAGACGTGTCGGCGCCGCGATAGACGAAGCGATCATCCGTCCAGAGTTCTTCCCATTCGCTGTTTTTGACCAGATAGAAGCGGCTGCCCGCGGTCTGGGCCTGGAGACGCAGGCGTCCTCCTGCCCCGTTGTCCAGTTCGTACAGGCGGCCATCGCCTTGCAGGAAGGGCAGCATATCCACGGTCTGGACGGGATCGACCACGTCGATCAGGGCAAACAGATCATATTCGAACGAGCGGTTCTGCGCATCGCGCCCTTTCCAGGCGCTCTTCTGCATCCCCTGCGCCGCGGGAGCCGTCAGCATCAGCGACAGATCGACGACGTCACCCGGTTTGGCGGCGGGCAGCGGAATACTGTCCGGCCCGCCCATCTTGTCGCCATCGAAAAACGCCAGCGCATAACCCGCGCCCCAGGTCGTGGTGCCGGTATTGCGCACACGCCACGTTTTGAGGAATTTCTGGCCCGGCGCGACGACCGTCCCATCCGGGATCGTCACGTCGGCCACCCAGGACATTTCGTTGACCTGGGCCACGGGCTGCTTCCTCGCCGTGACCGTGATCAAGGTGAACAGGTCGAACTCGAACACATTTCCCTGCGGATCGCGCGGCTTCCAGGTACTGCGCCGCGAGCCGAGTCTCTCCGGCGCGGTCAGCGTCAGTGACACCTCGACAGTATCGCCGGGCCGGGCGGCGGGCAGCGGGATATTGTCCGGTCCGCCCATCTTGTCATCCCCAAAGAACGCCAGGGTGTAGCCCGGTCCCCAGGTGGTTTCTCCGGAGTTGCGAATGCGCCACGTCTTGACGAACTTCTCACCCTGCGGCAGGGGCGTTTCATCAGGGATCGTCACGTCGGCCACCCAGGTCATCTCGCTCAGCTTGTGGGTCGGGGCCGCCTGTTTCGGCACTTGAATCTCGACGTACTGCTCGTAATCGAACGGCTTGCCCTGGGCGTTGTGCAGCTTCCAGGTGCTGCGATGCCGCCCCGGCCCGGCGGGCGCTTTCAGGGCGACGCTGAGATCGACGATCTCGCCCGGCTTGATCGCGCGGGGCAGCGCGACACTGCCCGGACCGCCCAGCGCTTCATCCCCGACAAAACGGAGCGAATAGCCGCTGCCCCAGGTGGTGGTGCCGCTGTTGCGGACGCGCCAGGTCTTGTCGAACCCTTGCCCCGGCTGCACCACCGTACCATCCGGGATGGTGACGTCCGCCACGTAGGAGGCTTCGTCGAAGGGCTTGACCTCTTTGATTTTGACCTGAGCAAACAGGCTGTTCGGGAAGAGATCCCCACGAGCATTGCGCATCTGCCAGGCGCTGCGATGGGTGCCAACAGCCGTGGGGGCGGACAGGTTTACCGTCAGGTTGATCACCTGGCCGGGCTGGACCGGGACCACGGGCAGCGCCACGTCATCCGGCCCGCCCATTTTCTCCTGCCCGGCAAAAACCAGCCGGTACCCGGCATCCCAGAGGGTGGTGCCGGTGTTACGGACGCGCCAGGTCTTGGCCAGCGCCTGGCCGGGTTGGACCAGCGTATCGTCCGGCAGCGTCACGTCCGCTACGAAGGTCGCTTCATCGTAGACGACCGGAGCCAGCCTGAAAAACGGCTCCGGGTCTACGGCATCATCCACCGTGTAGTTGGACAGTCCTCGACCGATCCGCTGCAAGGTCAGGTGCAGGTGAATACCGGTCGAAAAACCGGTCGTTCCGGCAATGCCGAGTTTTTGACCGGCCAGGACAAACTGCCCCGCCTGGACGGTGATCGAAGACATGTGGCCGTACCATGTCACCCATTTTTCTCCGTTCCAATCGTGAACGATCCGCACGTAATTTCCATAGCCTTCGGCGGCAAAACCCACTTTGTCGATTACGCCCCGCTGGGCCGCCAAAACGCCGACAGGATTCCCTTGGGCGTCGATGGCAACGATGTCTACGCCTTCGTGAAGCTGCTTTTTGGTAGGCGCAAAGGTGTAGTTGCGGGGGGCGTTGAAGTGCTCCGAAATACGAAAATCTCGCGTGACCGGATTGCCGAGAAAAAAGTCCGGCAGTGGTGACATGGCACACCCTCCTTGACGATATTAACTCTCCATATGGTTGATGATCGCGGTGGCGAACTCGCTGGTCCGGACCTCGGTGGCCCCTTCCATCAAGCGGGCGAAATCGTAGGTCACGACCTTCTGCGCCAGCGTGCGCGTAAAGCCCTTGATGATCAGATCGGCGGCTTCCTGCCAACCCATGAATTCCAGCATCATCACGCCGCTGAGCAGCAGCGAGCCGGGGTTGACCTTATCCTGATCGGTATATTTGGGGGCAGTGCCGTGGGTAGCTTCGAACAGCATCACGCTATCGCCAATGTTCGCGCCGGGGGCAATCCCCACGCCGCCGACTTCCGCCGCCAGCGCGTCGGAGAGATAATCGCCGTTCAGGTTGGGCGTGATGACCACGTCAAACTCGCCGGGACGCAGCAGCATGTGCTGGAAAATAATGTCGGCGATGCGGTCCTTGATGACAATCTTGCCTGCGGGCTGCTGGCCGTCGTATTTGGCCCACAATTCATCCTCGGTGATGGTGTAATCGCCGAATTCTTCCTGAGCCACTTCGTAACACCAGCCGCGAAAAGCGCCTTCGGTGTATTTCTGGATGTTGCCTTTGTGCATGGCGGTGACGCTCTTGCGGCCACGCTCCAACGCATAGCGCAGGGCGAAGCGCATCAGGCGCTTGGTGGCAAAGGAACTCATCGGCTTGATACCGAGTCCACTGCCCTCGAAGAACTTCGCGCCCATTTCTTCGCGCAGGAAGCGTGCCAGCTTCTCGTTTTCGGGCGTACCAGCCTGATACTCGATCCCGGCGTAGACATCTTCGGTGTTCTCGCGGAAGATCACCACGTCTACGTGTTCAGGGTTGCGCAGCGGGCTGGGTACGCCGGGGTAATACTTGACCGGGCGCACACAGGCGTACAGGTCGAGCACCTGGCGCAGGGTGACATTCAGGCTCCGAAACCCGCCGCCGACCGGGGTCGTCAGCGGACCCTTGATCCCGACCATGAATTCGCGCAGCGCGTCAAAGGTCTCTTCGGGCATGTAATTGCCATCGTACAGCGCCGCCGCCTTTTCTCCGGCGTAAATTTCCATCCAGGCGATTTTCCGCTTCCCGGCATAGGCTTTCTCGACGGCGGCATCCCAGACTCGCTTGGACGCCGTCATAATATCACGTCCGATGCCGTCCCCTTCGATGAACGCAATAATCGGATGATCGGGCACAGACTCAAGACTCGTTATTCTTTCCCCCTCAGAGGGCACGACAATCTTCCGGTAGGCCATGCTGAGAAACTCCTTTTGACGGGTGCGAACGATTACTCAGTTTTGAATATAGCTTATTCGATCTGCCAAAACCAGCGCAACCCGGCGCGCGAGGGTCATGCTATAATCTCACTGGTTTTCGCGACTTTCGTTTCCACATGCCAGGGACCTATGCCCATCGACTTCTCTTCTATTCGAGCCGTCGTTCTCGATATGGACGGCGTACTGTGGCGCGGCAGCGAAGTGCTGCCGGGCATTGCCGAGTTTTTCGCCTTCTTGCAGCGCCAATCGATCCCCTTTGCGCTGGCCACCAACAACAGCACCAAGACGGTCGAAAGTTACGTCGAGCGGCTGAACAGCATCGGCGTGCCCGCCCAGCCTCCCCAGGTGATCACCTCGTCGGTGGCGACGGCGGATTATATGAGCCGCCGCTATCCTGCCGGAACGCCGGTCTACATCATCGGCAGAGAAGGTATCCGCCAGGCGTTGGCGGAACGCGGCTACCCCGTAGACCCAGACCATGCCCAGGTGGTGATCGTCGGGCTTGATTTTGCGCTCACCTACGACATGCTAAAGACGGCCACGCTGCGGATACGCGCCGGGGCGGACTTCATCGGCACGAACGGCGACCGGACCTTCCCGACACCCGAAGGGTTGGTCCCAGGGAACGGGTCCCTGTTGGCCGCCCTGCAAGCCGCCACTGACACGGCGCCTACCATCATCGGCAAGCCGGAAAAAGCCATGTTCGAGACCGCCGTGGAGCGTCTCGGCGCCCGCCCTGAGCAGACCCTGATGATCGGCGACCGGCAGGAAACCGATATCGTGGGCGCGAAACTGGCCGGGCTGAAGGCCGGGTTGGTCCTGACCGGCACCACCACGGCGGCAGAGGCTGAAGCATCGGACGTGCCACCGGACGCGATCTTCGACTCGCTGGCCACGCTGCACGCTGCGTGGATCGAACAGCTCAAGGTTTGAAAAATCCTGCGGGCGCGCTGGCGGCGCGCCCTAGTTTCAACCATCGATAGCCAGGAGTATTCTATGGACACACGCACTGTTCTTTCCCGACTGGGGCCGCTCGTCCTGGCCCTCATCCTGTTCTCCGCCGCCGGATTGACCGCTTTGGCGCAGGGGGACGCCCCAACGCAGACGCCCTACCCCACCCAGACGCCGTATCCGACCAGCACCCCCTATCCGACCGGCACGCCTAAACCCGCCGACGGCGGTGCCGCACTGGCGACCGCCACTCCCGACCCCGGATCGGCCCCGGGAGTCGAGTGGACCATCAGCGAGTCGACTTTCCAGAGCAATTACCCGCATGGGTTCCAGTTCGCCGCCAAGATCACGAGCAGCGCGGGTCCCATTGTGCGGGGGCGGATCGTCTGGACTCATGCGCCGGGCACGCAGCGCACGCGCCCCATCGAAGTCGATCCCCAGACGAGCGTGGTCACCGCCACCTGGGACCCCGGCTCCGGTGAATCAACCCCGCCCTGGGTGGGCATCACCTACCATTGGGAAGTCGGCGACGCGGCGGGCAACTCGTACCAGTCGGAAGATCAGTACGCCGAGTACGAAGACGCCGGTCACCAATGGACGCGGTCCGAAAGCGAGGACATCATCGTCTTCAGCGAAGGACTGCCCGACCAGGTCAGCCAGTGGACGCTGGACGCGATGGCCCAGCAGCGCGAGACGTACCGGCAGGCGTGGGGTGATCTGCTGCCCTACAAGCCGCGCGCCATCCTGTTTGGGGATCGAGATGCGTGGACAGAGTGGCATATTGGAGCCAGCAACCCCCGCGTGATCGGTACCACGTCGGAAGAATGGGGCGGCACAGCCCAGGTCGTGGCCCGGAGCGATGACCTGGAAGACCTGGCCTACGGCACCGTCCCGCACGAAATCGCCCACCTTTACCAGGCGGCGTTCACCGTCATGGCGCCGGGTAGCTGGTTCATCGAAGGCAACGCCACCTTCTTCGAACTGCACCAGATGTACGACTACGAAGCCAGCGTGCGCCAACTGGCGGCCCAGGGCAAGCTGCCCGCCCTGCTCGACGGCACCGGTCCGGGGGTGAGCGGCGAGAATGCGCGGCGCGGCTACGACATCGGCTACACCTTCTGGAAATGGCTGGCCGATAACTACGGCCTGGACGGGCACCGTGAGCTGATCCAATTGATCAAGAAAGGTGTCCGGCGGGATGATGCCATCGAGCAAGTCACCGGACTCACACTGGCTGAAGTGGAAAGCCAGTGGCGTACCTGGTTAGGGGCATCACCGATTCCGCCGACTCTGTTCCCGACCCCCACGTTCGCTTTCTATTCGTTCCCGACTATGACGCCGTTCAAATTCGGGAACTGAACAGAACCCTGGCCTGACCCGCCAGGGTTCTTCTTTCGGAGATGACACAAACGCGATCTGATGTTAGGATACAGGTATCGTCAACCCAAGGCTACGGGGAAACTATGATGCAGGGTCACTTTGGACGGCGGGCCGCCAGCAGTTTGTTCGTCCTGGCCCTGGGCGCGGCGCTGTTGGCGCTGGGGCTGCCAGGGATGAGTCACGCGCAGGACGGCGGCGAAACGGCCACGTTCACCCCGACGCCGGATACGGGCGTCATCTTCGGCGTCCGGCAGGACATCGTCTTTCCGGCGGTGATTCGCTTTGTGGTCGCGATGAATCTGGGCCAGGATGACACCGAGAGCATCACCCTGCACATGCAGCAGGAGAGCGGCTTCACCGCTACCATCCCGCTGGACGTGCAAGACAATCTGCTCGACAACGCGGGCATCGTCAACCAATACCTGTATGAACTAGACCTGTCCACCACCACCGGTCTGGTTCCGTTCGAAACCGTCAAGGTCCGCTGGGACGTCCAGGGCAAGGACGGTGTTCTTTCGACCGCGGACAGCGAGTTCGAGTACGAAGACCAGGCGCACGGTCCCTGGGAGAGCGCGGGCGATCCGCCGGTGGTGCTGCATTGGTTGAACGAGCACCTGGCCGGAGACACCATCCGCTATGAAATTCTGGCCGCGTATGGGCTGATGAGCCAGCGCACCCAGCTTTTCCCTACCCTGCAATTCGCCATCTACGATCCCAACACCCCGTTATGCAATGAACGAGTGGACGAAACCACCAACAGCCGCATCCAGGTGGTGATCTCTTCCGACGATCAGACCGAGTATCCCTGTTCGGTGGAGGCATTTCGGCAGACGTACGCTAATGGGGGCGTCCAGTTCCTACAGCGATCCACTTTCGGCTATTCCGAATTGCAGGATACGCTGATTCACCAGATGGCATACAACATCTATCCATCCTACTGGAAAAACGCGCCGGTACCTGCCTGGTTCCTGGAAGGATTGGCGGCTCTCTACCGGCTGCATCCGGGGATGGCGGCCCTCGAGGTCACCCGCGACGCCGCCCGTACCGATTCGCTGCTCGGCCTGTCCATTCTGGCGGCGCCCCTGGTCGAGACGGCTGATTTCCGGGCCCAAACGCTGTGGGAATCCGAGAGTTATCTCCTGGCGCTGTTCCTGGCGGACCGTTACGGGGCGGATGCCCCTTTCGCGCTCGCCAACAACATTACGGACAGCTTCGATGAAGCCCTGGCGGCGCTGACCGGCAGCGACCAGCAGGGACTGTGGGGGGCCTGGAATACGTGGCTGTTCACGGATGCAGCCCGCAATGCTGTCGGGTGGACCCCCTACAGCGCGCCCACACCCACGCCCACCGCGACCGCTACGATCACGCCTATTCCGCCGACCCGGACCCCGTCGAACACGCCCACGGTCACTATCACCCCCACTTCGACGTTCAAGGGCGATCAGCCGCCGACCGTGGTTGTGCAGCGCCTGACGCCCACGCGAATGCTTACGGTCACCAACACGCCGCTGCCGCCAGGCAGCCTGCCCACCGCCCGTCCACGCCTGCCTGCCGACTCCGGCAGTTCCGAGAGCGACGACGGCAATGTCAAGCTGGGCGGGTTCATCGCCCTGGTGGCGGCGGCAGCCGTCTTGATCATCGTGCTCATCATCGTCACACTTCGGCGACGGAGATAAGAAGGGTTCAATTTGCAGAAGAAGTCGATCTTTGAGGTTTCGCTCGACCAGTTGACCACGGCGCTGAAAGCGTGGGAACAGCCCGCTTACCGCGCCCGCCAGGTCTGGGAGTGGGTCTACACGCACAAAGTCACCCGCTTCGACGCAATGACCAACCTGCCCCAGCCGCTGCGGGAGCGTCTCGACGCCGAATTTCGCCTCAGCACCCTGGAAGCGGTTTCCACCCCCCAGTCTGCGGATGGCTGGACGACCAAACGCCTCTGGCAGCTTCCCGACGGCCAGTGGATCGAAAGCGTGTTGATGGAATATGACGGCATCCGGCGCACGGCCTGCATCAGCACCCAGGCGGGCTGCGCGATGGGCTGTGTGTTTTGCGCCACGGGACAGATGGGCTTCGCCCGTCACCTGACGGCGGGGGAGATTGTCGAGCAGGCGGTCTACTTCGCGCGCCAGCTTGAGGCCGAAAACGAGCGCCTGAGTAACGTCGTCCTGATGGGCATGGGCGAGCCGCTCCACAATTACGACGCGACGCTGGAGGCCATCGCCCGGCTGAATGACGAAAACGCGCTGAATATCGGGCAGCGCCACATCACCCTGAGCACAGTGGGACTGGTGCCGGGCATCAAACGTTTCGCCGACGAAAAACTTCAGGTCGGGCTGGCGATCAGCCTGCACGCGGCCACCGATCCGGAACGTGACAAACTGCTGCCGGTCAACAAGCGTTGGCCGCTGGCCGCCCTGATGGACGCCGTGCGCTACTACATCGACCAGACCGGACGGCGGGTCACCTTCGAGTGGGCCTTGATCGCGGGCGAGAATGACACGGTGGAACAGGCGGAGAAGCTGGGACGGCTGCTCCAGGGCGTCAAGAGTCACGTCAACCTGATCCCGCTCAACCCCACGATCGGTTATGGGGGACAGCCCTCCGATCCGGCGCGCGTGAACAGCTTTCAGGCCGTCCTCGAAGCCTATCACATCGGCAGCACCGTGCGGGTCCGGCGCGGCATCGACATCCAGGCGGGCTGCGGCCAGCTCAAAGCCGACGTACTCAAAAAGAAGAACCAGACCAGCGAGTAACGCGTATGCAGATCACGGTTCGTTTTTTCGCGAGTATGCGTGAGACCGTGGGCGTCAGCCAGCGTCACCTGGACGTCCCGGAGGGATCTCGGCTGGACGACATCGTGCAGATGCTCGTCGCGCAGTACCCCGCCCTGAGCGGGCACGAGTCATCCTGGCATTTTGCCGTCAACCAGACCCACGCCGAAATGGACGTCCGGCTCAAGCCGGGCGACCACGTATCCATCTTTCCTTACATCGCAGGGGGCTAGCCATCATGACCGACGAACGACGCGAACGGCTGGAGCGGTTCATCCGCGAACGGCAACGCCAGAACGCCCGCATCCTCGACTCCGAACACCTGGGTCTGAAACGCTTCTTTGGCCTGGACGAAGCCGCCTACCGTCCGGGCGCCCTGGACGCCAAGACCAAAGAGATGCTGGGGCTGGTCGCTTCGATAGTCCTGCGCTGCAACGACTGTATCGACTACCACTTGATTCAATGCGTCCAGATGGGGGCAACGGAAGAAGAATTGATCGAGGTCTTCAACGTGGGGTTGATCGTCGGCGGATCGATCGTGATCCCCCACCTGCGCCATGCCTTCGATACTCTGGATGTACTGCTGGAGAAGAAGACCGAGGATCAGGCTCCCGAGTCCTGAAACCGTCACACGGGTATCCAAAAACCAAACAGACTTCCTTCGCCTGGGGCGCTGTCGACATACACACGCCCTTTGTGGTATTCCACCGCCACCTTGACCACAGACAGTCCCATCCCTGCGCCAGGAATGTGCTCGGTGCCCGCCTGGCGGGCGCGATAGAACGGTTCAAACAACAGAGCCTGCTGATCGGCAGGAATACCGATGCCGTTATCCTGGACTTCAAAGGCTATCGTCAAGCGGTCTCCATACATTTTGGGATAGACACGCACCTCGATCTCGCCGCCCGCCGGGGTGTATTTGATCGCATTGTTGATCAGATTCAGGACGGCGTGCTCCAGTTGGGCAGCAATGCCCCGCACCGCAGGCAGATCAGGCGCGCAGTCGATTTTCAGGTGATGATTTTTCGCTTTCAGGTCGTTGCAGAGGGTTTCAACACAGTGTTCGACCATTTCGCCCCAGTGCAGCGGCTCGGACGTGTGGATGCTCGTTTCAATCCGTTCCAGGGACAGAATATCCGAAATGATCTGCTCCATCTCGCGCGCCGAGTCCCGAATGGTATTCAGGGACTCGACCTGATCTGAGAACAAGCGCAGCTCCGGTGACGGCGAGGTGGTCAGCGAATTGAGCTGGTTCTCCAGGTAACGCACAACCAACTGGATGCGCGCCAACGGACTCCGCAGATCATGCGAGGCAATGCGGATCATCTGGGATTTTACCCGCTCAAGCTCCTCCACGTCGGCGAACAACTTGGCATTCTCCACGGCGATAGCAGCTTGCCGGGCAAACGGAGCAATCATGGCCAGGTGTTCGGGACCATAGAAGTCTTTCTGGGCCGAATCCAGCGAAAACATCCCCACCACTTCGCCACGCACGATGATCGGAGATCCCATCCAGGAACGCAACCATTCGGTGCCGGGAATTGGCGTCCATTCCTCATCCGCCAGCGTATCGGACGAAAACGCGGGAGCACGCGTCCGGATCATTTTTTGCAGCGTCGCAGCTTTGGCCAGGTCGAAGGTAATCACTTCGACCTTCTGAGGGGAAAGCCCAAACTGCTCATAGCCAACCGCCCGCACCGCGCGTGTAACACCATTCTCAATCAGCATCACGTTGGCGGCGTCGTAGGGGATCACCCGCTTGACCTGCTCCAGCAAACGCCCAAGCACCTCGTCAAGCTTCAGGGTGGACGTCAACACCGTGCCCACTTCCCGCAGGGTTTCGGCCATCTGACGTTCTTGTCTCAAGCGGGTTTCAGTACGCTGGCGTTCGATAGCCGCGCCGATACTGGCCGCCATCATGCGCAGAATGTTGATCTCTTCCTCGGACCACTCCCGGTGGATGTGACGGTCGTCGAAGCTGATTCCTCCCCACAGATCGCCGCTGACGAAGATCGGGACCAGCAAGAAGGCGTGCAGGTCCGGGTGTTCGGCACCTGGGAAACCAGTCCTTTCAGACGTTGAGAAGGGATTCAGCACCACTTCTCCGCTCGACAAGTGCTCCACCAGTTCACCCAGTTCAACCGCCTCCCACGCTGCGGGCGGCTCAACGGACCCTACCGCTCCGAACTGCTGCCAGCAGGGCGTCCGCTCCAACTGGACATCGGTTTCTATGATGTGAGGAGGTGAATTCAGGCGGCACTCGTAGATCGCCACCTGATTAACCTCAGTCGCTTTGACCAAAATACGCAGAGCCTCGTCGATAGCCGATTGGTAATCAAGATTGGCGAGCAGGCGATTCGTCGCGGCGGCCACTCCCTCGAGCAGCAAACGCTGCCGCTTCAAAATGCCCTGAGTCCGCCTTTCCTCCGTCACATCGCGGGCAAAAACCGCCAACCGGTAGACCTGGTGATTGGTGTCAAAGAAGGGAAAAACATGATTGACGAAATGGGTCCCCCGGCTGGTGTCCTCAAACACCTGGTCTTCACCGGTTTGCCGGATGCGTTCGCCGATCTCCCGCCTCGCCGCCGCGACATCGGGCGACAGGTAATCGAAAACATTGGAGCCGATCAGTTCTTCAACACGCTTGCCAAATCGCCGGGCGGTCGGTTCGTTAGTCGCCAGAATGATCCCGTCAATGGTCGCCAGGATCGCCACATCTCCAGAAGCATTCAACAGGGCGCGCATCATTTCTTCGCTGGCACGGAGATCCGCTTCAGTCCGCTTGTAGCGGGTAATGTCCCGCACGACCGCAATAACTTCCTGGTCGGCGCTGGGGACGAAACGCGCTTCATAGTGGTGCTGCCCGTCGGGTTCCTGGATCGAGTATTCGATGGTCTCAATCTTGCCGTCGCGGGCCACACGCTCGATGGCTGGCATCGCCAACTCGGCCACGTATTCCGGTACCACTTCGGCGATCTTCTTACCCAGGATGTTCCGGGGTTCCGGGACCGGCAGTCCCAGGTGTGCAGGCACCTTGTAATCCAGGTAAGTTCCATCGCGCCGGATGCGGAACAGCAGGTCGGGCACCGCGTCCATCAGAGAGCGGTACAGGATCCGGCTGCCTTGCAGCTTCCATTCGACGGTCTGTTGATTCGAGAGATTCAATACCACACAAATCAGGCGTTCTTCGCCACCGATCTGGCCCAGGTTGAGGCGCACTTCACACAAAGTGGAGGAGCCATCGTCCAACCGAAGCAGTTCTTCGTACCGGATCTGCGGCTGCGTGGCCAGCCGCGCCAGGTCGTGATCGAGCCGCGCGTGATCCAATTCCGGAAAAAGCGCAGGGAGGGTCATTGCACGCAAGCGGGCCAGAGCGTCGCCCGTGGTATTTCGAGCCGCTTGATTGGCATGGAGGATCTGAAAGGTAGCCCGATCCACCACCAATACCATGTCCTCTATAGCATCATAGAGACGGTATAGGCTGTCCACGGCGGACATTCCTTATTAGCTATTACCGATTATGCTAACAAAGTCTCATTGCCTACTTTATCTAAGCCATGTGGCTTGTAATTATTGTACTACTCGATTTCCTAAAATGGAACTTCTTAACCAAGCTCTCACCTTGCGAGATAGACGTCCAATTTGAGCGGTACATCTTGCATGTATTCCCCGGCAGTGTTATGATTTCCTCACAATCAATCCAATACCTGGAAACACTCTTATCCAGAGCGGCAGAGGGACCGGCCCCATGAAGCCGCGGCAACCGCTCGATCTTATCCGGGACATGACGATAGGATCGAGAATGGTGCCAATTCCGTCAGGTTTTCTGGAAGATGAGAGCGTTATCCACCACCCTCATGCACCTGCATTGTGAGGTTTTCGGTGTGAGATAATGCCCCCTGGTAGAGTGTTAGCTCAGGGGGTTTTGTTTTCCTCTGGACTCACCGGGTTAACAAGCGGTCAGAAGGAGCTACTGTGAATCACAATTCTAGCATTACTTTCGTGTCCTCCCCCCAATTCTTTTTCACGTCCGAATCGGTCACCGAAGGACATCCTGACAAAATTTGCGACC
>CAYRWY010000061.1:0-18502 GCA_964427955.1 uncultured Anaerolineaceae bacterium | reverse complement strand
CCCTCGCCACCGGGTGGAGAGGGGGTCGGGGGGTGAGGTAAAACACCGCGAATTTCCGCGTGCTCAATGCTTTTGATCCACCTGTCCCCCCCTGGTAGCATCGTTACGGTTGGATCGGCTCCGTCGAGGCGTCGATGGATAACAGGAATTTGACCAGCTTGCGCCGGTCGTCCGGGTTCGACAGGCCGTCGATGCCGCCGGTGCCTGCCGAGCGGTGCGCGATGAATTTATCGCTCAGCACCTCGTCCAGTGAGGCGGCAGCCCCGTTGTGGAAATAAGGCGGGAAGGCGAACACGCTCAGCAGCGAAGGCGGCACGAAACCCGCCTCGCCCAACGGCGGTTTGCCATTGGCGCGGACTTCGTTGGCATCCGCCGGGTTGAAGGTCCCCACGTTGCGCAGCTCGCCCACAATCTGCCCGCCCGCGATCAGCGCCGGGTCGGTGACAGGACCGTCGAGGCTGCTGCTCGACCAGCGCGGCCCACCGTGGCACACCTGGCAGTTGTTGTTGATGAACAACTGGCGACCCTCGGCGATCTCCGGATCGGTGCTGCCGCGCAAGGGCGAGATCGGCGCGCGGATGGTCTGGATATAGGCCACGACGGCGACCCACGAGGGGACGACACTGCCGGACGAAGTGCGCACTTCCAGTTGATCGCGCTGCGAGTTGGGCACGGCCAGCGCAGGCGGATCGCCGATCACCAGCCCGCCGATGTTGGCCGCGTCTTCCAGGGCGGAGCCGTCGGCGTTGAGCAGCAGCCCCGCGCCGCCGGACACCCCGCGGATGTTCAACTCGAAGTCCTGTTCCTCGTCGAAGATGCCCGACCAGTTGAGCGCGCGCAGCGTCCCGCCGGTGAAGTCGATGTGCTGCGAGAGCGTCCGGCGCGGGCCGGAGCCGAAGATCCAGACTACGTTGTCCGACAGGCCAAAGGGATGGCACGCGGCGCACGCCTGCCAGCCGTCTTTGGACATGTTGCCAATGCTGTTGGTGAACTCGCCGACCGAGGTGTTGTACAGCTCTTTGCCGACCAGGTTGAGTTCTTCCAGCGATCCGCGCTCCGGGAGTGCCGTCGAGCGCAGCGTCGCGATCACCTGTTCGGGGAAGCGGGTGAGGTCGAGCACCGTCACGTCGCGCGAGATGTAGTTCATCACGTAGGCGCGCGTATCGACGTTGTTGATCACGATCCCGCGCGGGTTGCGGCCCACCGGAATCTCCAACACGCTGCCGTCCAGCGGATTATTCTGCACGGTCAGCGCGCCGGTCGCCGGATCGGCCACGATCTTGACCAGGACGTTGCTGCCCGCGCTGACCACATACCCTTCGTCGAACTGGTTCTTGAACGCTATCGCCCAGGGGATCGCCAGGAACAATTTCCGGGTGCCTTCGGGCTGCGCGGCCACGGCGGCATGGAGATTGATGGTGAGGCCCGTATCCTGGTTGGTGGTCGTGTCGAGAATGTGCACCAACGCCTGCGTGCTGACGTTAAAGGCGACCGGGCCGTTGGGTGAGGCTCCCACGTTGGGCAGATAGGCGAAATTGTTTTTGATCGCGATGGCCTGCATCTGGTTCGGGTAAGCCCCGGTGACGAAGGTGGCATCCTGGCCGGGTTCGACCCGCGCAATCGCGTCGCCCTTGGCCTTGAAGCCCGTATCGTCCATATTGGTGAGGACGATCTGGCCGATCACCGCGTCGGTTTCGGAGCTGATCTTCGTTACCAGCCCGGTTTTGCTATCGTCCTCGCCGTCGAGCTTGCCCTGGTTCGCAAACGAATAAAAGTGCGTGATATACACGGTTTCGTCCGTGTCGCTGTCGTTGCCATTGTTGGTGATGGCGATCCCGCGCGGCTCGGCCCCGACCGACGGGCCGATGTTGGTGATCGTCTTGACCACCGTATTCGACGCCGTGTCGATGACGCTGACCGAGTTCGAGCGCGCGTTGGTCACGTAGGCTTTCTGGCCGTTCGGCGTCAGGGCGATCCCGTAGGGTTCCGTCCCCACCGGGAGCGTAACAACCACGCTGGCGACCGGCTGCTGGGTGAGATCGACCTGGAGCACCGACACCGTGCCGTCTACCGTGTTGGCGACGTAGACGAACTGGCCGTCCGGCGCAATGACGACGCCGTTCGGTTCCTGCCCGACCGCGATCTCGCCCAGGGGCAGGTTGCGATCCGCCCCCACGTCGAACAGGGACACCGTATTCACATCCGGATTGACGACCGCCAGCAGCGTATCATCGGCATTCAGGGCCAGCGGCCCGGACTTGGTCGGCCCGGCGAAGCGCGTCACACTCTGGGCCGTCACCGGGGCCGAGGGCAGCACCCCCACCAGCAGGGATGCCGCGATCATGAGAATGCCCACTCCCGTCAGGCTGTAAGGCAGTCCTTTCGTTTTCAAACGATACCACATGTTTCCCTCCCTATTTTTATCATATGTATGATTACAATAGGATAAATATAATTGATAAGGAGTCGTTGCGCCAAACCCGGCGCAAGAGAGGGAAACACCACTCACGGGCAGAGGCCCGGCTCAGGCGCTAGCGGCAGTAACGCGCCAACCCGTCGCGCTGGCGGATCGTGATGCGCCCGTTGCCATCCACCGCGATCAAGCCCTGGTTTTTGAACGAGACCATCACCTGGTTGACGCGCTTGCGCGACGCGCCGACCAGATCGGCGATGTCGCCCTGGGTCAGCCGGATCGGGATGCTGATTCCGCCGTCCGTCTGCGCTTCGCCATAGCGGTCGGCAAAAGCCAGCAGTTGGCGTGCCACCCGGCCATACACGTTCAGCGCGGCCAGAGCCTGGACCAGTTCATTCGACAGCCGGACCCGCGCCGCCAGGATCTTCACCAGGTTGAGCGCCAGATCCGGGATCGCGCGCAGTGCCTGCTGAAAAGCCGCCCCGTCCATCCACAACAGCGTCGTCTCTTCCAGCGTCAGAACACTCGCCGAGCGACCGGCGCTGTCGATCAGGCTCATTTCGCCCACCGTATCCCCCGGTCCCAGGATCGCCAGGATGACGTCCGATCCTTCGGCCTGCTCGATGTGGATTTTGACCGTGCCACTCAACACAAAGTAGACCACTTCGCCGGGCTGTTCCGCCGTCATGATATTCGTGCCTGCCGCAAACGTCCGGTGATGAAGCTGCCCCGCCAGCCAGGTGAGCTGGTGCGGCGGCAGGCCACGAAACAGCGATAATGTGGTGAGAAGATCGGGATTCGAACACATGACCATGACTCTCCCCCTTGCTCATTGGGCTGAGCCGCCCGCGTGCACCGCCACCACACTCTCATCCTGGCGGGCTGCGCGGCCCGATGCCACTTCGATCTCCTGCCCTTCACGGGCAGCTACCACCTGAGAAAACCAGCTTTGGGCCTCGCGCTCGTTCTGGCGCAGTGTCTCATCATCGTACCCTGGATCGTGATGGAACAACACCAGTTGGCCCACCCCCGCCGCGGCGGCCACTTCGCAGGCCATACGCGCGGTAGAATGCCCATACCCCTGGGTAGACGGCACGCCGGAACGCTGCCCGTAGTAGTGTTCTTCGCTGTACTGCGCGTCGTGGATCAGCAGGTCGGCCCCTTGAGCAAACGCGACCAGCCGCCGGTCGGTGCCGATATAGCCCTCGGTGTCGGTGGCATACACCACCGCATGGCCCCCATATTCGATCCGGTAGCACAGCACGCCGCCGGGATGCGCATACGAGCGCAGCACCCGGATCAGGATCGCATCCTCGGGCAGCAGCCCCTGGGACCGGTCGGCGATTTTGCGCGGAGCCACCCCATTTCGCAGCAGCAGCGTATCCCGATCCTGCACCGTGTGGATATTCTTGATCGCCGCCATATCTTGCAGCGTCACCGGGAACAGCGGCGGCACCTGGTTGCGCGCCAGCACCGCCTCGACATTCTGCGCGAACAGCTCCGGCCCTACCAGGTGCAGCCGGGCCAACGGATGATAGGCCGGGGCGAAAAACGGGAACCCCAGGAGGTGATCGTGATGAAAATGGCTGAACAGCAGCACGACTTCGACGGGGGTGCCGTGCAGCCGCGCCTCGGCGGACAACGTGCGCCCCAGGTCGATGATCCCCGTTCCGGCGTCCAGGATGATGGTCTGTCCTCCGGCGCTCACCTGCACGCACGCCGTATTGCCGCCGAACTCGACGGTGCCCGCGCCAGGGGTAGGATAACTGCCGCGTACACCCCAGAATTTGACTCGCATCGTTTGAGACATTAGGCTCGCTCCTTTGAGGTGTCCAGCACAAAATCTATCTGTATTATCTGGGACCCCGATCGTCGGAACAAGGAAAAATTTCCCAGCCGTGTAGAGAATTTACGGAACCCCAACAAAACAGCCGCGCGGAGTCCGGGCGGCTGTTGTTCATCGACGGCAGAAAAAAAGCCGGGTTAAGGCTGCACGACAGGCAGACTCATCACATCGGTGTTGACCGATCCCAAGACGGTCGCTATCCAACCTTCATAGCGGGCATTCTGCACCAGAATCCAATCCCCCGCCTCGTCGCGTCCCAGGACCGCAAACTCCTTCCCGTTCGGGACCAGTTCGATCACGCCGGAGTCGGTATTCGGCTGGAGCCGGACGTTGACCGTTGGCTCCAGGGTGCGGACGATCATCCGCGGGCCGTCGGGGGACAGAATCTCAAGAGGAGCTTCGGTAGCCGCCACCGGCACGACGGCGGGCGGCTGATCGATGCAGTCCAGCGGCTCCGTGGTGAGCGGGGTCCGGCTGTCTGCCACACACAGCTCGCTGATCGTGGCTCCTACGCCGGTCACCCGCAGCGGCAGACGTACTTCCAGCGCCGTCCCTACCGCCATCTGAGCATCGGGCACCACGCGCTGCGATCCGTCCTCGGCGATCAGGGTGACCGCTTCGGTCGTGATCGCCAGGTGGACGTCGGTCACCGCATCATAGTTATTTTCCAACCCCAGGATCAGCCGGACTTCAGGATTGGGCGGCTCGACCAGGTTGACCAGCAAATACATGAAACTATCATCACGAAAGGCCCGCACCGTCTGAATGTCGTAGCGGTCCACCAGCGCATCCTGGACATCATCGGTGATCAGATCGGGCACATTTGCCCATTCCGATCCTTGACCATCTAAGGCGATCCAGGTGAAGTGCGACGACAGCGACGGCCAGGTATTCACCGGCAGGTTGAGCAGCCAGGCGACGATACGTTGAGCCAGTACCCAGTTGCCAGGATACAGGGGCGTAATCCCATCGGCGTCGATGGCCAGTCCAAAATCGTTCTGGACCATCTCCGAATCGCCGAGCACGACCACGCGCGAATGCGTCTGGCTGTTTTCGCCCAGCGCACCGACCAGCAAATGCCCCTGCACATCCTGATCCAGGTTGATCTCCAATGCTTCCGGTTCCGTCACCCGTGTCGAAGGGATAGCTTTGGTATTCACCTCGCCGTACTCCTCGCGGGTATACAGCAGCGGGACGGCGTAGTTGCGCATTCCGAACGGCTCCACCCTGAGAGAGCGCGCCCCCCAGACTTCCACCGGCAGATCAGGCACCAACAGCGGTTCCGCGACCGGATGAGAAACCACATCTTCGGGGTAAGTCGTGACAAAAGTCGTGAACTGGCTCGTGAGAGACGCCGTGCTGAACCAGGGAGAAGTCAACAGGGTGTCTTGCAGACCGATCCCATAGAACGCCAGGAGCAGCTTGGCCAGTCCGCTGGTCGAACGCTCCGGGTTGGGAACGACCACCCCTTCTCCCCGTTCAACGGTCAGGCCCGCCGGATCAACCGCTAACAGCAGATGCGCCCCATGATGAAGCGCGATCCAGAGCCGTCCCAACTGGACCGCCGACAGCTCACTCAAGGGACGTACCAGGACCACGACGCCCGTATCGTCCGGCAAGTCCGTCTCCAGGTTCTGCCAGCGGACTTCGGCGCCTAGATCCACGAACATTTGCCGCAGCCGGGTGACACTATCGGGACCGGCGTCGGTCACCGGGGAGGTGAGCAGCGCCTTGTCCTCGATAAAGACCACTACCGGGCGTGACTGAGCCTGGGCACGTCCCGGACTGGAGCCCCCTGTGAGCGTGATCGCCACCGCCAACACCAAACACAGCCACCGTCGCATAGGATAACTCGTTACTGAGTAAGCGTTGGAGTGGCGCTGGGTTCGGGCGACGGCGTGGGCGACGGAGTCGTCGTCGGGGTCGCAGTGGGACCGGGAGTCGGGAACGTCAACAAGCTGGCATTCGACTCAACGCCCAGCAGCCAGGCAACCGCGTTCAGCAAGAAGCGCGGATTGTCCGGGTAAACAAAGGAAGCACTGTAAGCGGGTGAGGTTTGCAGCCCGCTGCCGTTGGTGGCGAAATCCCGATCTCCAATGAGGACCACGCGTCCCCCGGTCGCAATGTTATCCATCGCCGCCGCCAGAGCCAGGCTCGTGCGGGTGGTATCGGTATCGATATTGAACTGCACATACCCCAACTGGAGGTAGGTGCCAAACTCGATCTCACCATAAAAGGTGCTGTCGGAATACACGAGTGGCGTCACCTGAGACTGGCGCGGCGCGGAGTCCACTTCGATAGAACGTGCCCCAGAGAAATGTAAACCGCCTGTCAGACCAGACCCAATCGGGTGCAGCGTATTCACACTGGTCGCCGAGAATTCACTGATCAGGACCGGCACATCGACCGCCGCCGGAGGCGTGGGGGTCGGTTGGTCAGCTTTAGGCTTAGGAACAGGCGGAATGACTTGACGCGTTTCACCGCTTTCGGTGACGACCACATCTTCACGCCCGCGCAGCCCCATATCATCCCACATCAACTGAAACAAGCCCGCCCTGGCCTTGAAAGCTTTTGACGTTCCCACGATCGGATCGGCCAGCAGTAGCAGGCGCCCACCGTCCTGGACGTAGGACCACAGCCAGGCGATCTGCTCCGCGGGCAGATCAGCGGTCGGTCCGGCGATCACGACCAGATCAGCATCAGCAGGAATACCGTTGCGCCACTCGAGGGTATACATATTAGCCCCTAGCAGCTCGATCAGCCCGGCCAGGCGCGACAGCCCGGTTCCCGAACGGTCAAAACGGCTGGCTTCTCCAGCAGATTCCGAAAAGTAGATGTGATAGCCATCCAGACGTGGAACGTCCTGGAGAAAATTGTCCGCCTGGGCTTTCGGAAGGGAGTGAACACCGGCAGCCGCGATCATTCCGATCACGATCACAAACGCCGAACAGACCAACAGGACCTTGCGACGCATACTCAAACACCCTCTCTGCGATTCTTGCGATGGCGACTTGCCCTTCCATTATATGCTGGACGAAGGATACAACAAATTACAGTTACGAAAAAAAGAGAGCCTTCGAGCCGAAGACTCTCTTTCCATGCGTTGATCCGATCAGGCAGGGCCAGAACCCTGCCTGGACAGCGGCATCTCTACGAGTGTGCCGGAGTACGACCCTCTTTACTGTTGATTTCGTCATGCGGATCGGCCACCGGATAAATATCATCCGCGTTCACCTGTTCGGTCATGCGCTCCGGCGTGTTGGACGGACCGTCCAGCGGCAGAGGATTGACTTCGAACAGTTCACGCTGGCCGGGGTGTTCCGCGTCCGCCGCAGCGTCGGAGTGGTAGACCAGCATCGACCCGTCGCACAGGAAGCTGGGCGCGCGATCTTCAAAGTTGTTGTTGGTCACATCTTTGATCAGATCAGTTGCCACATCCACCGCGTACACGTCGAAGTCCCCATCCGAGTTGGCCTGGAAGGCCACGATCGACCCGTCGGGCGAGAAGGTATGCCCGGCGATGTCAGCACCCATCGAGGCCAGTTTCGTGGCTTCCAGCGTGCTCAGGTCCATGATCCACAGGTCATAGACGCCATATTCGTTCAACTGTACCCAGGCTACCTTGCCGCCATCGGGCGACAGAACCGGGACCTGATCTTCGATGTCGTTATCGGTAAGCTTGGTCAGCTCTTTGGTGACGACATCCAGCATGTAGATTTCCCAGTCGCCATCACGGTCACTCTGGAAAACCACCTTGCTGTCGCCGGGCTTATCGCAGCCACCATCCGAGAACCAGAAGGGGTTGATGTCATTGGCCGGGTCTTCGGTGAGATTGACCGGGGTTGCATCGCCCGACACGTCCGCCATGAAGATATCCCAGTTGCCGGTACGGTTGCTTTCCCACGCGATCAAGTTGGCGGGGCCCCACACCGGGTTCACATCGTTGCCCGAATTGTAGGTCAGGCGTGCCTGCTTCGCCCCATCCGGGCTCGCCAGGTAGACTTCCCAGCCGCCGACGACGTCACGATTGGTCGTGAAGGCGACCCACTGCCCGTCCGCCGAGAAGCTGGGCTGCAAATCCTGGCTGCCCACACCCTTCGAGACATTGTTGCTTTGCTCGTCGGTGCCGGTGCTGTTCAGGCGATAGATGTCCCAGTCGCCGCTGGCATCGCTGTGATAGAACACCTCATCAGGCTGGCAAGCTGCGCAGCCGATGGTGATCGGTTCCCAGGCCAGCCGTTCGAGGTCCTGACCGGGCGTGCCATAGTCCACCGGAACCCCAAACGGAGGACGCGGGACCGGAGGAATGGGGATATAGATGCCCGTCTGGGTTTCAATCGTGATCGTGACTTCACCCGTGCCCGACGGCTTGATCACCACGGGCAGCTTGATGGTCGTGTAAATGATATTGCCCGGGATGTAAATGAGTTCTCCGTAGCTTTCCCAGCCACCCTCATCCACAATTTGCCAGCCGGTCCACGAGTCGGCCCCGAAAACGATCGACGTTCCCGCCGTCACCTTGACCTGGTTGAGGGCACCCGGGAAGAGGATCGCATCACCATCGACCGTGATGAGTTGGTTGCGACCGTCCGACAGGGTACGCAGGAAGATCGTGCCCAACACGCGGATTTTCGTGCCGTTGGCGATAATCTCGACAGACGTATTCTCCGGGCTCTGCACAATCAGAACATGCGGAGGAACCTTCAGCGACGGCGGCGCACTGCCCCCCGTCTTGAACGTGAAGGACTGCATCGGGGTCAGGCTGTCCTGGCGGATCACAGGCAGTGCGCCCAGGCCCGCCGCGGGATCCAACGCTTCCGCCATCACCCACGCCACCTGCTCTTCGAACATCACCCGCACCCAGCTTCCATCCGCGCTGACGCCGTCAGCTTGCAGCATGTCCCGCTGGCGACGGTTCCCAACACAGCCGCATCCTTGCCCGGCCCGCCCTGCAATTTCTCCTGGGCGACCGTGGTAATGGCCACGGGAGGTACCGGGATGAGCGCGCTGTCCGCCGGGACGGCGTTCTCAACGACCACATCACCCAACAGGGTGAAGACCGCTGAACGGTTGGTCAATCCAGTCGGGACATTGGCCTGGACATTCATCACTGCCACACCCCACGTGCTGTCGCCCAGATTGAGAGCTGAGGTTTGCAGCGCGGTGAGGCCAGTCAAGGCAGCCCGACTACCGGGGGCATCAAAAGCGGTCGTTTCGCTAAACGTCGCCTGAACCTTCGCGAAACCATAACACGCGCTGTTTGCGTCCAGGTTCGCACAATTGGTCCCCAGTTCAGACAGCGCCCGACGAACAAGCTGCTCATAATTGTCTTGCGCCCGCGCTACGGGCATAGCCGGAATTAGAGCAACAACTAAAACAGCGATGAGGACTAGGTGTTTCAAACGCATCGAAAACTCCTTCAGCTATCCCACTTCTCCCCCAAGCACAGACCTCTGAGAGGAAGATTGGCCCAACGAGACCAGCACTGCCCAATCTCTCAACTATAGAACATCATACGAAAATAAACGTCCAATTTCAATTAGCAAAAATCATGACAGCCTACAATGAGACTGGTATAATTGAAATTGGGCGTGAATATCGCCCGTCACCCGAACTCAATCAAGTTCTTCGGTAGACTTCGTGTTTGGGTTATAACATCAATTTATGTATCTCAGTATAGTACAACGCTTAGCTCTGGATAGCAATTCATAATACCGTGCCTTGAGCAGAATTGCCAAGTGCGCTGCTTTCCCTGAGATATGAGCCGACCCATGATATATTTTTGCCGATTTTGGTGATCCTGCAACTTATGAAATGACTACATTTTGGCTTTTGGTCCGATTCCGGTTATTTTAAGCATTCCCAGATATGAAATGTCGAGATTGGACGCTACTGCATGGAACTCGTGACGTATCTTCGCTTGTTTAGAAAGTGGTTCTGGCTGCTTTTCCTTAGCGCATTCCTGGCCGGCGGGGCGGCGTTTCTGCGCTCGAGCCGCCAGCCAGATATTTATCAATCGTCCGTGACCGTTTCAGTCGGCAGCGCCATTCAGCAGCCGAATCCACAGTATAGCGAGATCATCACAGGAGCCCAGCTCGCGCAGACGTATGCCGTCCTGGCTCGCAGCTTCGACATCGCTCAGGCTGCGGTTCAGGCCGGAAACTTTCCAATCTCTCCCGGCGGTTTGCGCAACTCAGTGAATGCCAACGTGATCGAAGGCACCTCGTTGTTTGTCCTGACAATCACGTATACGGATCCGGTGCTGGCGGCGGATATGGCCAACGAGGTCGCCAATCAGTTGATCCTCCAAAGCCCTAAGAACTTGACAGCGGAACAACAGGCGCTGATCGACCTGGCCAATTCGGAAATCGGCCAACTGAACGACGAACTCACCCAGGCGCGCACTGAACTCAACCAGATCGACAGCCAACTGACCACCACCACCGACGAGGCCGCTCGCGCGAAACTGCAAGATCGGCGTAACCAACTGATCAATCAGATCAACCAGGCCTCACAAAATCTCGCCAGTTTCTCGAACAACATCACCAGTCTGCAACAGGCTACCAACGCCCTGACCATCGTCGAGCGCGCGCGTCCCGGCGGGGCCATTGGGGCCGATTTGTTCAGTGATACGATCTTGGGAGCCGTCGTGGGCGTAGTGTTGGCTGCTGGGTTGGCCCTGCTGATCGAATACCTGGACGATACTATCACCTCGCCCAGCGAAGCAACCCAACTGTTGGGCATACCGACTCTGGCCGCAATCACCCGGTTTGGCAAATCGCGTGATACGTACTCTCAGCGGTTGATCACTTACCGTGATCCCGGCTCGCACATCTCGGAAGAATATCGCACGCTGCGCACCAACCTGCTGTTTTCAACCAACGGTAGTGCCGGCAAAAGCGTCTTCATGGTCACCAGTCCCGGCCCCTCTGAAGGGAAAACCGTCACGACGGCCAACCTGGCCGTCACGATGGCGATGGCCGGGTGGCGCGTCCTGTTGATTGATGCCGACCTGCGGCGGCCCAAGCTTCACGAGATCTTCAACCTGGACAATAACGTCGGGCTTTCGACGCTGCTCTCGATCAGCCCCAGTGACTTGGGGGATGAACGGCGCTCCTTCCTGCGCAGCATGGACGACGCCATTCAGGACACCGAGATTCCTGGCTTGCAGGTGATCACGAGCGGGCACATTCCGCTGAATCCCACCGAAGTGTTGGGATCGGCTTCCATGCAGCGTTGGTTCCAGGAGTTCCGCGCCAGGGACGATATCGACATCATCCTATTCGACACGCCGCCAACCCTGGTCGTCGCGGACAGCGCGGTCCTCTCTTCCGCCATCGGCGTCCCGGTGATCCTCGTGATCGAAGCGAAGGGCACCCGGCGCAATGCTGCCCAAACCGCCAAAGAGCAGTTCGAACAGCTTGATGTCAAGCTGGCCGGGGTGGTGCTGAACGCCGTGAATCCGCGTGATCGCGCCGGGTATGGCTACGGCTATGGTTACTACTATTACTACTATAGCGAAACAGGAGCCAAATCTAGCTCATCGAATTGATCACCACCGAGCAAACATCTCCCTTCCAACGGCGGGCCAAAACCCGCCGTTGGGTCGCCTACGAGTACTCCTAAACTATCCCGTCGAGAGAGTCCGGAAAGACTGAGCACTAACCTATGAGCGAAACGCCGTCCAACCCGATGCCCGACCTGCTTGAAGCTCCACAAGTCCACCGTCACAAACGCCGCCGTCGCCGCAGCAGCCGGTACCGTTTCTTTAAGCGGCTGCGCAGAAATATTACTCGCTACGATTGGCGGCTGGTGCTGTTGATGGTCTTCGGCGTCACCGCGGCAGTGGCCATGAGCGGGCTGATCTTGTCCTTGAACGCCAAGGATAAAGTAGACAATTCGTGGCAGAGCCTGGATCGGATTTGGACTTCCATCGGCAATAAGCCCGGCACCGAACTCACCCTATCCGACTTCGACCGCCTGAGCAACGCGGTGCAAGATCTCTCACAGAATTTGAGCAGTGCCAGAAGGCAGACGGCCTTTTTGCAGCCGATCAGTTTCGTGAATGCCGATCTCGATACGGGGCTGCAAGTTCTGGATGCCGCGCAGCAGATTTCGCTCGCCGCCGACGACATCCTCAACGGCGTCCAGCCCGTCATGTTCTTCTTGACCGAAGGTCAGGAAGAAGAGACGGTGACCACCCAGCTCTCGTCGGGGGAGCGCATCGTCGAATTGATCGAACTGGGGCGTGGTCGCTATCTGAGCGCCCAAAACCATCTCAGCCAGTCAGCTATCATCATCGGCCAGTTGAAGCTCGACAAAGTGTCGCCGGATATGCTGGTCACGATCAACGACCTGAACAAGTATCACGATCAGTTGAGCGACATCAACAGTATGCTGCTCGATTCGCCGGATCTGTTGACCGAAGCGCTCGGGCTGGACAGCACCAAGACGTACCTTATCCTCTCGCAGAATAACGACGAACTGCGGCCTTCGGGAGGATATATCAGCACCTACGGGTGGATGACGGTGCGCAATGGGCGGATCGAAGATTACAACTACAGTCCGACGACCGAAACCAGCCCGAACCCGCCTTCCGAAACACTGGCCGGCGAGGTCGAGCCGCCGAGTTGGTGGATTCAGTACGGAAAGCCCATCCACGCTGCCTGGGATGGTAGTTGGTACGTCGATTTTCCCTCGACCGCCAGGATGGCAGCCTGGTACTATGACAACGGCGACAACCCTCAAAGCCCGGTGGACGGGGTGATCGGGATCGACATTACCGGCTTCCAATACCTTCTCGAAGGGTTGGGGGAGGTCACAATCCCCGACTACAACGAGATCGTGACGCCGGACGATTTCCGCGAGATCGTATACAAGATTCGTGCCGAAGGTGAAGGCGATCTGCCGCATAAGCGGTTTGTCGCGGCAGTGTACCGCCAGATCCTCACCGACTGGCAAAGCGCCGATACCTCCACCAATCGCGAGGTGCGCGGGGCGCTGTTACGAGCCTTGACCGAAAAGCACATCATGATTCACTTTACCGACGACCAGCTCAACAACGCGATCAACGTCCTGGGGTGGTCCGGAATCCAAAAGTCAGGCGATACGTCCGACTACCTGTTGGCGGCGGAAGCGAATCTAGGCAACAAAGCCAACCATTCAGTGCTGCGCCAGTTCACGTATGATGTCGAGATTATGCCCGATGGAACCCTGAACAGCCGTCTGGCGATTGACTACGATTATTCAGCGCGCGTCGCCGAAAACGATCCGGCAGTGCGTCCAGAAAACGGCAGCCTCAACTATCGCAGCCTGCTCCAGGTTTTTGTTCCGGCCAACAGCACGTTGACCAATACCGAAAACTTGCATTACGAGCCTACTGTCGTCACTTCCAGCACCCATACCGGCTTTGTCGCCCAGATTGGGATCGACTATAACCAGAGCGAGCGTTTCCAATTCCAGTACACGACGCCCCCTCTGGTTCAGCAGACAGGCCGCTATTGGCGCTATAAGTTGACGCTGCAAAAACAGCCGGGTACGCAGAGCGAGATGGCCAGTGTCCAGGTCACACTGCCGCAGGGAGCGTCCGTTGTCCACACATCCCCGCAAGCAGACGCGAGCTACAGCCTGGACCAACCCATTCTGGAATTTCGAGTCGATCTCACTTCCGACCAGACGATTGAGGTCATCTTCACTCAATAGGTGATATTTCTCTTTCAAAACCTGGTCCTGACTGATGTGGCAGGACCAGGTTTTTTCTTTAATGTAAAAACAGTTGAGTTGCACCGAACTTTTTTGTCGTGTTTTATCGACTACAAACAGATAGGAGTGTACAATAGGGAGGGGTACTATGGTACGCGTGCCAATGCGTAGCCAGCGTCACGTTGCCCGCATCGTCTATTCATTCTCACTAGGGGCAACCTCCTGATAGATAGCTTTGAGGTGGGGGAAAATTGATGTCAAATCCGATTACAGAGAATCATGCATTCAGACGACGGTTCGTCAAGCGGGCAAAACATGTCCTACCGCTAGCGTCGAGCGACATGCTGGTGATGTTGATTGCCTACCTGGTGACTCACAGCGTGCGACTGGAAACAACCCCTGGGCACTTTGATTTTCGCTCCAATCTCTTCTTTGTGGTCAACTGCTTTATTGCGTTTATCTCCTTATACTATTTCGGGGGTTATAACCGCATCTGGTCACGGACCAGCGGCCACGATGTCAAAGTCATCGTCTATGCCGTCCTGGTGACGCTCACGGCGGCGGTAAGCCTGGATCTGCTCTTCAAGAAGAATCGTCCGCTGCCGATCAGCGTGGCCGTGGTGATGAACATTATCGCGCTCAGCGGCTTCGTGGCCGTGCGCTACCGCTCCCGACTGATCAGCGGGCTGTCCTGGCGCTGGCGTGCCGTCTGGCACCAAGAATTCCCCGCTCGAATCACGCGCGTCCTGGTGATCGGGGCCGGCGATGCCGGGCAGACCACCGCCTGGCGGTTGAAGCATCGCAATCCCAGCGATTACAAGTACCGTGTCGTCGGCTATGTGGATGATGATCCGGCCAAGCAGCAGATGTATATCGAAGGCTGCCCGGTTTTGGGCACCCGTGTGGACATCCCGCATCTGGTCGAAAAACACGCCATCGACCTGATTGTCTTTGCCATCCACAATATTACGGGGCCTGAGTTTCGGGAAGTGCTGGCCTACTGCGAACGCACGAACGCCCAGATCAAATTGATCCCGGATGTTTTTGCAGTCATCAACAGCAAAACGAATACGTCCCTTTTGCGGGATCTCCAGCCGGAAGATTTGCTGGGACGGCCCGCCGTCGTCTGGCATGAAGGCGTGGACACCTCCCCCATCGCAAACAAGGTCGTCCTGGTCACCGGCGCCGCCGGATCGATCGGATCAGAACTGTGCCGCCAGTTGCTCTCGTTCAATCCCACACGTCTGATCATGTTGGATAACAACGAAAGCGGGCTGCACGATCTGATCACGGAGCTGAGCACCGATACCGAGCGTGAGAAGCTGGTGCCATTTCTGGCAGACATCACCAACCGGAGTGCCTTGATCCGCGTCTTCACAACCTATCAGCCCCAGGTTATCTTCCACTCCGCCGCCTATAAACACGTGCCCATGATGGAGATTTATCCGCACGAAGCCATCCGGGTAAACATTGGCGGGACGCAGCAGGTCGCTGGGTTGGCGCGGGACTATCGTGTGGAACGGTTTGTCTTGATCTCCACCGATAAAGCGGTCAATCCCAGCAGCGTGATGGGCGCCAGCAAGCGCATCTGCGAACTGCTCATGCACGCCATGTCGCAGCAGCCAGACAATCCGACTCTCTTTGCCTCTGTTCGATTTGGGAACGTGTTAGGCAGCCGGGGCAGCGTCGTGCCCACGTTCAATCGCCAGATCGATGAGGGCGGCCCGGTCACCGTGACCGACAAAGACATGACACGCTATTTCATGACCATTCCCGAAGCGGTCAACCTGGTCATCCACGCCGCTTGCCTGACCACGGGCGACGATCTGTTCATGCTGCGGATGGGGGAGGTCGTGCGCATCGTCGATCTGGCCGAGCGCATGATCCGGCTGCGTGGGCTGCGACCGTATAAGGACATCCCCATCCAGTTCACCGGCGTGCGACCCGGCGAAAAACTTAATGAAGAACTGCACAGCGACAGTGAGATGACGATCCCGACGATTCATCCCAGCATCGTCGAATTGGTCAGCTCGCACAACGGTCTACAGCCGACCCTGTTCTCGGATCGGATCAACAGCCTGTTCCAGTCCGGGTTTAACCCCGCCCGTAGCCCGCTCGAGCAGTTGGGCGAAATCATCGCCCTGGGAAGCGAAGAGTTCGCTGCTGAAAAACCCCTGTGATTTGATCTCGACCGCGCCCGCCTCTGGCTGGCAGCAAGAGGCGGGCATCCCGGACGACCAGGGTGGTCAATCTACTACATTCGGCCTTAAGCTCTAAACTACCGGTACATTCTTCTCAAGCGGCTGAAAGTCGACTATTTTGGCATGGGACCCGGTTCAACAGCGCAGAGAATCGCCGATGACATCGAACGAGCAGAACGCCGATCAAGCTCAACTTGCCCACTATATCAAGCTCGCCGAACACCTGAAACAAGGACAATACGATCATCTTGAGCGGCCTGTGGGCGCGGGCGATATGCCCCTCGCCCAGTTAGGCTCGACCCTGTACGATCTGGCGCGGCAGTTGGCGCTCCGCGATCAGGAAACGAAGCGGATCGATCAGATCACCGCGCGCATCAACGCCGGACTGCTGCTCGACGAAGTGCTCGAAAACGTGTACGAAGACTTTCGGGCCTTGATCCCCTATGACCGGATTGGGCTGGCCCTGATCGAAAATGACGGGCGGACCGTCACCTCCCGCTGGAACCGGACCGATCACCCGCCCATCTATCTCCGGCGCGGCTATTCGGCTCCGCTGGCCGGCAGCAGCCTGGAAACGATCATCCAGACCGGGCAGCCGCGCATTCTCAACGACCTGGCCGACTATCTGGATCGCAAGCCGTCCTCCGAATCCAGCCGTCTCATCATGGAAGAAGGCATCCGATCCTCGCTCACCTGCCCGCTCATCGCGAATGGTGTGCCGGTGGGCTTCCTCTTCTTTTCCAGCGCCCAACCCCACAGCTACCACGCGGCCCACGTCACGGTCTTTCAGCGCATCGCCGCCCAACTCGCCGTGATCGTCGAAAAAGGGCGCCTGGTGTCAGAGCTGGCCGAACAAAAGCGGGCCATCGAGCGCCAGAACCTGGAACTCCGCCAACTGAACGACCTCAAGAACACCTTTCTCGGCATCGCCGCCCACGACCTGCGTAACCCACTGGGCGTGATCGAAATGGCCCTCAGCCTGCTGCTGGACCCGAAGATGAACCTCACGGCTCAGGAAACGCAGACAATTCTGAACGACAGCCTGCACCAGTCCCGGCACATGCTGGTCCTGATCAACGAGCTGCTGGACGTGAGCCAGATCGAGGCGGGCCACGTCCAACTGAAGCCCGAAACGTTCATCATCCAGGACTTCCTGGTGGAAACCGTCGCGCGCCACGCCAAGATCGCCGCGCCCAAAGGCACCCAGATTCGCCTGGAGAATACGCTCTCCCCTGACGCGATCATGTTCGCCGATCCGCTGCGGATGCGCCAGGTGGTGGATAACCTGATCTCCAATGCCGTCAAGTATTCCCCCGCGGAAAGCACCATTTATGTGCGGGCGAACCGGGTGAATGATTACTGGCACATCAGCGTGCGAGACGAAGGACCGGGTCTCACTCCGGAAGATCATTCGCGCCTCTTCCAGGACTTCGCGCGGCTGTCCGCCCGGCCTACCGGCGGCGAGAGCAGCACCGGGCTGGGATTGGCGATCTCGCGGCGCGTGGTCGAGGCGCACCACGGTCAGATCGGCGTCGAGACCGAACCCGACCAGGGGGCGACCTTCTGGTTTACTATTCCAGTCTAGGGGCGTACAATCTGGTCCCCTGGGCGCAGCCGACGATCCGCGCCCCTCACCCCAAAGGCAGGCAGAGATGTCTCTTGACCAACTCTGGCAGGCTTACCAGGCCGGGGGCTGTGCCAGCGCCCGCCAGGCTGGCCCCTCCGGTGCGCTCGATCACTTCTACCTGGCGATCCTGGCCTCCGGCGACGAGGATTTCGACCACGCGCTGGCCTCGGCCCGGCTGGCACACGAACAGCAGCCGGACCGCCGCGTATTCGCTCAGGCCGTCACTTACCTGGAACGCGTCGTTGACCAGGGCAAAGCCGGGGTGTACGTCGATGGCGCGGCCTTCGCGGCCTTCATTCGCGGCGGGGGCAACGTGGGGCTGTACGCGGCGGCCAGCGCGGCGCTGCGGACGGTGTACGACGAGTATACGACCCTGAGCCTGTTGGACGTCGGCGTTGGGGATGGCATGGCGCTGCTGCCCGCGCTGACGCCCGCCGTCACCCGCCTGGACCTGATCGAGCCGTCTACCGCCATGCTCGGCCAGACCGCGATGGCCCTGCGCACCCGCGGCCTCCCCTACCAGGCCACTAACTGCACCCTGCAAACCTTCATGCAGCGCCCCGCCGACCGCTGGGACGTGATCGAGGCCACCTGGAGTCTACAATCGCTGCCGCCCGCGGATCGTCCTGGCGCGTTCGCCTGGATGCGCCAACACGGCCAGCGCGTGCTGATCGCCGAGTTCGACGCGCCGGATTTTGCCGCGATGTACGGGC
>CAYRWY010000060.1:0-18538 GCA_964427955.1 uncultured Anaerolineaceae bacterium | reverse complement strand
CGCGAGCGATAGTGTTGGCGAATTCATACCTCACCCCTCAATCCCCTCTCCAAGTTTGGAGAGGGGACTTGCCCGTGCTCCCCCTCGCCACCCTCGGAGAGGGGGTCGGGGGGTGAGGTAAAACACCGCGAATTCCCGCGTGCTCAATGCTTTTCACCCCCCTGTCCGCCCCTGAACCGCCTGCGGGGAGGGACTTGAACAACTTTTCAGACGATCTCCAGGAACGGCGCGATCTTCGCGCTCGTGTTCAGCAGGGCGTGTCCCGCGCCGGGCACGACGATCACGTCCAGGTGGGGGAGCAGCGATCCCAGCCGCGCGGCGATCTGATGTACATCGCGCATCCCGTCCTCGTCACCGCCCAGCAGCAGCACCGGCATGGTCAGCCGCCGCAGTTCGTCGTGGGTGAAGATCGGCAGCTTGCCCACACGCGACTTGAAGTGGCGCATCATCAACGCCATGACCTCGACGGCTTGCGGGGGATAGGGCTGGTCGCCGTACATCAGGCGCGCGACCCGGTCGAGGCCGCGCCGTCCCAGCATGGCCCAGAACATCAGCTTCACGAAGAAGCCCATATTATCCGGCACCACGCCGCCAGGACACATCAGCACCAGTTTCGAGACACGCGCCGGGTTCGCCACCGCGAATTTGAGCGCCGTCCAGCTCCCCTGCGACACGCCCAGCAGCGCCGTCTGCTCGACCTGGAGCGCGTCGAGCACATCCGCCAGCCACTCGGCAAAAGCCGGGGTATCCCACGGCGGACGGTTGGGCGAGCTTTTTCCCGCTTCGCCCGGCAGATCGACGGCGTAGACGCGGTGCTGGCGGCAGTAGGTGGGCAGATCCGCGCCCCAGATCGCGGAACTGGTCCCCGCGCCGTGCAGCAGCACCAAGGGGGACGCCGCCTCATCCCCGCTGGCGATCACGAAGGTGTCGCCGTGCCGGGTGGGCACCGTGCGGGTCTGGTACGGGACCGGCCACTGCGCGAGGGCCTGGTCGTACAGCGCCATGACAGCGCGCTCCCCTTCGGGCGATTTGAAAACCGATGGCATCGTCATCAAAAAATCCTCTCCTCAAAGTTATTTCGAATAAGCCTGCGTCTCGTCGATGCAGCCGCAGCGCACCGCCTCGTCGAGCACGTCCGTCCATTCGCGCCGCTTGAAATAGAGCGCCGCGTAATTGCGCTGGATCGGGCTGCCATGAAACAGAAAATGCTGGAGGCGGATGCGCCCTTCGCGCGTCGCGATCAGCCCCAGCGCATAATCGACCAGCTTGCAGATCACCAGCGCCTCGTCGCGATCAAGCTGCTCCATCAAATAATCCACGTCGGCAGCGGTGCCGGATCGCCCACGCTGCTCAAGCTCGGCCAGGGTGGGGACGTCAGTCTGTGTCATGTGAACCTTTCTGACCCTTTATCATATTTAAAAACCTCACTATAGTCTACACCTGTTTTGTACTAACGCAAGCCGCAATCTGGCTTGTGGGCCTGGGATTTTTTGAACATACGTTCTGGCGGTGGTATACTGTCTGAGGAGGTGACCCGATGAAAGACGTCATTTTGGCAATGGAACACGACGCGATGGAACGCTGGCGCCGGGGCGATCCGCTGCGCTGGGCGGAGATCAGCGCCGAAGACGTGACCTACGTCGATCCCGGCCTGACCGCGCCGATTGTCGGCCTGGAGGCCTATACGGCTTTTCTGAAACAGCTTGAGGGCCAGATTCACTACGAAAGTTCGGAATTTCTCGATCCGCGGATCGAGATCGTCGGGGACGCGGCAGTGCTGAGCTACAACTACCGTTCGCGCCCCACCCCGGACAGCCCGCAGCAAACCCTGTGGAATGCCACCGAGGTCTATTTTTGCCGCGACGGACAGTGGCGCATCGTGCATACGCACTGGTCGTTCGTCCACCAGCAGCGCCCGGCGCAGGTCGAGGTGCCGGTCCCGGTGGCGCTGGCCGATACGGTGTATGAGGGCGTGCGGGGCGAACTGATGGCGTTGGAGTCGGCAGCGATGGATCGCTGGCGGCGGGGCGATCCCTGGGGTTTTATCGCGATCAGCGATCCGCGCGTCACCTACTTCGACACCGGGACGCCGCAGCGTATCAATGGGCGGGAGGCGTTACGGGCGGAGTACGCGCAGCGCGAGGGGAAGATCTTCTACGACGTGATGGATTTCGTCGATCCGCGGGTGCAGGTGCAGGGCGACCTGGCGGTGCTGTTCTACCGCTTCTTCTCCACCCGGCTGAATCCTGACGGATCGATCCGGAGCCGCGTGCCGTGGAACTGCACGGAAGTCTTCGCGCGGACCGGCGGCCAATGGGCGATTCTGCATACGCACTGGTCGTTCATTCGCGGCGAGCGGGTGACTTAGAGAGCGCAGAGAAAAACAAGAAATACATTCCCGTGTGCTGATGAATACACTGCACCCCTCCCTCAAGCGTATTGAGGGAGGGGCAACAGGTGAGAGCAATCCACGTACGCAAAGGTTATATTTATCACTCAGTAAAAAAATTTCCTTAACAATTTTAACTACACATTTAATATATTATATGATTAAATAGAAACCAGAAATCTTTTGATGTTATCTCTCGCCTCGCAAGAAAAAATCATTGGGACTTCATCTCCACCGCACCCACCGCATTTATTCCTGTCGGTGGATCGTTCAATGTTCGAGAGCAGAGGAGATGTTAGGATGAAAGCCAAGTCCAGGTTTTTAGTGATCGTCGTTTTCGTTGGGACCGTGCTGACCCTGGCACTGTCGCCTACCGGAGCAGCATCCTATCAAGAGGGATATGCCCGTGTGCTGCTGCTGCCCGAATATCGTTGGCAGTGGGAAAACGTAGATGTCCCCGTTGAAATTTTCGAAGTCGAGCCGAATCAAGTGCTGGAAATGATTTCGAAATACGATGTTGCCGAGATTCCGACTCGAACCGCGCTTGCTGTGGCTCAAGAACTCCCTGGTGATATTTTCGACTTGAATGAAGTCCCCGAGGCATGGCAGGAATCCGGGTTCCAACCGCTTGAGTTCGAGGGACGTGTCATCGGCATCCAGTCGGGGAACTACCGAACTTTGGTCTTGATGAATACCCCGCTCTGGCAAGAGAATCGCGAGCTAATCGATGAGATCCTCAAACATCTCTGGGAGTTGAGGTGCCCCTGTGTCGAGCGCGTCGTACAGACTTCCCTTCCCCAACCGGGCCAGCAACAGCAGCAGATCGAACCCCAAGAGCATTGGATGCTCCTCAACCAGCCTGTTTTTCAAGAATTATTTCCTGAAGTGAATTTCGATCCGGATGACGCCCTATTGAGAGAGTTCTACATCCAAAGAGCAGAATACTCCCTCGAGGGGGATGTCTACAGGTTCACCATCGAACTGTCCGGCGATGGGGCTGGTTCCATCCTGCGAGATAATCCCCAGGCTGCCCAGGTAGGAGTTTATTTGGACATCGACTGGGATGGTATCAGCGACTACGTCGTGACCAGCTCATCCGAAGGAACCTGGTTGCTCACCAGCAATCTGGAACCGGTCGCGCCCCCCCTCACTTCGGACACCTTCGAGGCCACCGGAACCCAACTCATCCTCACCGTGCCAGCAGGACGCCTCGGCGAAAGTTTCGATTGGGCGGTTTTCACGGCTTACTCCTCCGATCCGAATGCTTTTACGGTCTCGCCGGTGACCAATCTGCCGTTTGCCCCTATCGTCGATATCATTTATCCCTGGCCGGACCAACGCACTTTCCAGGTCCAGCAAACACAGCAGCAAAATCAGACCACCGGGAACACCCTTTTCTACTGTGGAGCAGGAACGCCTACCGGCGTGATCTGGGAAAAAACCTGCCCCGACCGGAAGATTCAGCTTGAGTGCGATGGCGGGTCTTTCGGGAGAAAAGTCTGGAGCGATACCTGGGGAGAAGGTTACATTGCGAAGTGCCCCTACTCCGCAGGTCGCAACGTCTCGTGGGATATACCTGACGAAACGTGCCGCCCTCAGATCGTATGGCACCAGGTCACGAATTCCAGTGGAACCGAAATGATGCAATACCGGTACGATTTTTCCACCAATGAGGACTATATCACCAATTTTCACGACATAACGAAGTGCCAACCCTATCCCACGTCCCCACTTCCAGACATCTCCAGTGTTCCCGGCAACTGTCCCTAGAATCGACGTTCTAATGTAGTGTGCGGAGGAGCAGACTCGCTCCTCCGCTTTAGATTACGCTTATCTTCACAGTGATTCGAGCGCCAATGGGCCGGCCTATCCCGCCAGCATCTGCTCGACCACGGGGAGCGGCATCCCGGTGCGGGCGCGGATCGCCTCGGCATCCATCCCACCGGCGGCCATGCGGCGCACGACGACCGGCATCGGCTCGGCCACTTCGACGATGTGCCCATCCGGATCGTAGACACGCAGCGCGCGCTGGCCCCAGGGCTGCTCGACGATGGGGTGCACCTGGGCGACGCCCTCCGCCGTGAAAGCGATCAGCATCGAGTCGAGATCCTCCGCCTCGAAATAGAGTTCCAGATTCTCGCGGCCCAGCCGGGCTTCACTCGCTGGCCCGCGGTGGAACATGACGTCCAGCGCCGCGGCCTCTTCCCACAGCGCCAGCCCGCCAACGTAGCCCACGTTGACGCCGAAATCCATCTCCACCTGCTGGCTGAGCAGTCCCTCGTAAAAGCGCCGCGAGACCGCCATCTGCTTGACGAAAATCACTGCCGAACAAAAACGCGCGGGCATGACTCATCCTCCTCAAGATGTCACACGAATTAGATCGTATGTTCTATTATACTGAACGCGCGTTCTAAGATCAAATTTCGGTGACCAGCATGGCGAGGAAGTCCGCGAGGAGTTCCGGCGAAAAATGCCCGCCCTGCTCCCGGATGTCGAAGCGGCAACGCGGGAGCCGCTGCGCGGTCAGTTCGGCGGCGGCGAAGGGTACGGACTCATCGTCCCGGCTGTGCTCCATCACCACCGGAGTCTGGACATCGGCCAGCGTGAAGCCCCAATCGTTCCCACGGAGTTTGAAATCTTGCGCCAGGCCAAACCCCTCGTTCCGCAGCGAATCCCGGAGATCGTCGCGCTGCACGTCTTCGGCGGACCGATTCGCGAAGAAGAGATCGTGCGCGAGCTTCTGTAGATCGGGCAGGCTGGCTGCTTGATTCAGCGGGTGGGGCCAGCAGGCCGCGATGGGCGGATCGTACAGCGCCGGAATGCCGCTGAAAATGTACAGGCGGCGGACCCGATCCGGGAGCGCGTACCCGATGGCGTAGCTGTATGGCGCGCCGGACGACATCCCCAACACGTCGCAGCGGGCCAGCTTGAGGTGATCGACCAGCCCGCCGACAATCGCGCCCCATTCGGCCATGTTCCGCAGGACGTAGGGCGACGAGTCGCCGTAGCCGGGACGCGCGATGGCGATCAGGCGCGCGCCCGCCGCGATCAGCGGCTCGAACAGCGCCTCGTCGGTGATGCTGGCGATCAGACCGTGCTGGATCAGGATCGGGTGCCCGTGCAGGTTCCCGAAGTCGTTGAACGACAGACACTGTCCCTGGCCGTAGGAGAAGATGTGCTTCACCGGTGCGCTCCTTGTTTTGACGTGCCGCTCATTTTATCGAATGCATGTTCTAAGATCAAAAAGGGCGTTTGCACAGCCTTGAAATTCTCGTTATACTCAGAACATACGTGCTATCTGCAATGATCGGAGGAGGACATCATGGGCGAGCCGCTCAAAACCGCATTGTTCAACGCTGAATTTTTCGACGCGCTGGTTGCAGCCTTCACGCAGGCTTATCCCGCCTTCGACGGCGCGACCTTCCTGGCCCGGCTGTATGACGATCAGTGGGACGCGCGCGAGCTGAAGGAGCGGATGCGGCATGGCGCGCTCGTGCTGCACAGTGTCCTGCCGGACGACTACCGCACGGCGTTGGACATCATCCGCCGTGCGTCGGTCAACGTGCCGCCCGGCTTCGGCACGATGATCTTCACCGACTTCGTGCAGGTCTACGGCCAGGACGATTGGGACGCCTCGATCCCGGCGCTGGAGCAGTTGACGACGTTGTGCAGCGCGGAATACGCCGTGCGGCCCTTCATCCTGCGCGATCCGCCGCGTATGATGGCGCAGATGTTGGCCTGGACCCGGCACGACAACGTCCACGTCCGGCGGCTGGCGAGCGAAGGCTGCCGCCCGCGCCTGCCCTGGGGCATGACCCTGCCGCCCTTCCAGGCCAATCCGGCGCCGATCCTGCCCATCCTGGAAGCGTTGAAGCTGGACGAGTCCGAGTATGTGCGGCGCAGCGTGTCCAACAACCTGAACGACATCTCGAAGGATAACCCGCAGGTGGTGATCGAGGTGGCCCGGCGCTGGCAGGCGCACGACACGCCGGAGATGCGCGACCTGATCGCGCACGCGCTGCGCACCCTGGTCAAAAAAGGCGATCCGGCGGCGCTGAGCCTGCTGGGCTTTGGCGGCAGCGCAGCCTGTGCCGTCAAGAATCTGGCGGTGGAACCCGCCGCGATCCCGATGCACGGCGAAATCACGTTCTCGTTCGAGATCGAGTCGCTGAGCGATGAGCCGCAAAACCTGGTGATCGACTACGTGATCCACCTGATGCGCGCCAACGGCCAGCATACGCCAAAAGTGTTCAAGCTCAGCAAGCGGGCGCTTGCGCCCGGCGAGACGATCACCCTCACCCGGAAGCATCGTTTCGCGCCGGTCACGACGCGCCGTTATTACCCCGGCGAGCACGCGCTGGAAATCCAGGTGAACGGAGCGCGATCCGAGCGCAAAACCTTCACCGTGCAGGGAGAGTGACGACCACCTCCCTCGTTCGCGAGGGACCAGAGGTCCCCCCTCACGAGCCGGGCGTAGGCGAGGGGGTTACCTCGCTCTCAGACACAAAGTGCGGCCAATCGATATAGGACCCGGCAAAGATCGTCAGGGTCCAGCGCGGAAGGTCGCTGGCAGCGCCTTTACCTTCCATGACCTGACAACGGAACACCACATCCGTCTGAAATTCCAGGTGGGTCATGTCCCACACCCCATCGATCACGTCGCCCCCGAACTCAAGGTCGCCTGCGCCTTGCAGTTTGATCGCTTGATGGGTATTGGCTACCGTAAACCACTCCCAACTGAAGGTATCCATGTCCGTGCGATTCAGATACATCCCAAAACCGGTCATTTTTGAAGGCGTATCCTCTGGATCGGCAAAATAGCCGAGATAAAACTCCGTCTCGTCTATCATAATATCCTTGGTGTAAAACACGTCGCCATCGTACGCGGTATGCCTGGTGACGACGACGTCACCGGGATGGATTTCGAGCGTGCCCCTCCCTAAAACCTGATCGACTTGAGTATCTCTTAGCTCCCATTGCATGACGCCGATCAGGTCGGCAGATGGCGTGCTGGTGGACGTGCTTGTAGGAGCGGCCACCGAGGTTGGCAAGGGCGTCCGAAGAGGACCTGATAGCGCCCAGGCGGCCTGGGGGGCGGGTTCGTAAGCCGCGATCAGCAATTCCATCATGCCGACCGCCAACACTCCCAGCAGGAGGGTTACGCAGTGCTTGCGTTTAAACAGGCGCAGGAAATAAATGCCCAAAAACTCAACAAATGAGGAATGTGCCATCGTATTTCCTCGACGCTAAAAACGGCTTATCTCCAGAAAGTATAGTCCCCCGGTCAACGGGGCGCGATCCGAGCGTAAAACGTTCGCCGTGCTAGAGGCATGACCGCTCCGCCCAACATCGCGAGCGCGATCCCGATGGGTAGTAAGGGATGAAAGGGAAAATCAGCCGGTAAACGGTTGTCTGGCGGATCGTTGCGCCTGGAGACGCCGAAGGGCACGCTCTCCAGGCCGGAACCATCGGGCCGGATGCGGTAGGTGCTGGACGAGCCTTCGAGATCGCGGAAAGACGAAAAGAGAATCCACTGCCCATCGGCAGACCAGTAGGGCAGCCCATCCCAGGGGCGGTCGTCGGTCAACTGCACGAGACCGCTGCCGTCAGCGCGGATCGCATAGACATCCCCCTGCCCGGTGCTCATCTGGAGCGCTTCCAGCGCGATCTGCTGGCTGTCGGGTGACCAGGCAAAGCTGGACATATAGAGGCTCGATCCGGTCAACTGGCGCAGATCGTTCCCATCGCGCCGGACGGCGAAGAGACCCAGCCCGCCCGACCATTTCGACATGAACGCGATCTGCTGGCTGTCCGGCGACCAGGCCACCGCAGGCCGGGTGAAGTCGAATTCGGCCAGCCAGTGCGGATCGCTCCCGTCAGTGCGCATCAGGTAATAACCCGACCATCCTTCCCGATCTGAGGTAAACAGAATCCACTGCCGATCAGGAGAGACCACGGGATCTTCGTCGTACCCTTCGTCATCGGTCAGGCGCCGGAGGTCGCGTTGGTCGAACCGTTCGAGAAAAATACTGGGGGTGTTGACAAACAGACCGCGCACGATCCAGGCGTTAGCCAGGTGATCGGCACGCGTTCCGGCGATCACGCCCGTGATCGCGAGGATCGCCACGCCCGCCAGCATCGTGATCCAGATCAGCCCTCTCAACATCGCCACTGCTCCTCATCCCAGGTCCCGGAAACCGTCTGTGCAGCGGTGAGTAGTAGCAGGAGCGAACAGGCATAATTTGAGGTTCCGAGTATAGTGAATTTACGCGCAAACTTATTGTAGTGGGCTATTTCACGGGGCGACATGGGCGTTTGGTCACCCCCAGGGGAGGATAGAGTTTATGCGAATCGTGGGTTTGATCATGATCATCACGCTGGCACTGGGCGGACTCGGTCCGGCGGCGGGGCAAGCGGAGTCGGCGCTGCCGTTCATCTACTACTGGAACGGCGGATTCGTGATCGAGCGGGCGGACGGGACGGACAGCACCCGGCTGGCCCAGAGCGTCGGCACGCCGTGCAGCGGGGTCCACTTCGACGCCGCCTGGTCCGGCGCGGGACACTGGCTGATGTGGAACAGCGCCTCTGGCGATCCGGCCAGCGGCCCGGTGCGCTGGTGCGCGGTGCGCTACGACGACAGCCGCCGCCTGACCACGCTGGAATTGTTTGGCGGGAACAACTATCTGAACATCGCCTGGTCCCCCGCCGAAAACGACCTGCTGATGGTGAGTTCGCTGGAACGCCCGACGACGGATCGCACGCACCCGGAGCACGATCCGGCGGTGTACGTGATCGACGCCGAGCGCGACGACTTTGTGCTCCAGGTGCCCTTCGACCAGCTCTACCAGTTGGCCGAATGGTCGTCCGATGGGCAGTTCATTCTGCAATTCGATCCCTCGCCGGACGTGCCGGTCAGGGTCATCCCCGTCAATGGGGACGCCCCCTTCACGCTCGACGCCGAGTTTCTCGGCCAGGATGCGACCGGCTGGGGGCGCTATCCCGTCTGGACCCCGGATCACCGCCTGGTGTACCGCCGGGTGGGGACCGACACGCTGGTGATCGAGAATCTGGCGACCCGCGAGGCGCTCGAATTCCCGTTCACGGCGGCGGCGGTCACGGCGGTGGAGTGGAATCCGACCGGCGATCCGGCGATCCTGTTCACGCGCGACGACCGCGGCCCGCAGACCTGGCGGCTGTCTTTGGCCACGCAGACCCTGGAGAAGCTGTCCGGGGATCTGTGGCCCCCGTACCGCGTCGATCCGTATGGCAGCCCCTCCCCCTACCCGAAATATTCGTCGCAGTTCTGGTCGCCGGATGGGCAGGGGGCGCTGGTCGAGCGCACGGATCACACCCTGGTCTGGCTGTTTCCCGACGGATCGTTAGCCGACACCGGCTTCCCGCCCCAGGCCGAAGACGAGCAGCGGATTCCCCTGGCCGTGCAGTGGCGCGGGGTGTACGCCTTCGTCGTGTGGGGCCAGGTCACCACCATTTACGATCTGGACGCCGATAAACTCGTGACGACCTTCCAAAAACTGGATCGCCAGCGGAGCGACGTCGTCTTTCCGGAGTGGTACGAAGTGTCGGCGGATGGGCATACCCTGGCCTACCTGGGGCGCTGCGACACCGACTACGCGACGATCCTGGGCTACTGCCTGTACGATTGGGCCGCGCAGACCTCGGTCTATCTGATGCCCAATCCCACGCTGGATCACCGCGCCCTGACGCCGTACAATGCGAAAGCCACCTGGCTGCCCGACTCCGACCTGGTTTTGCTGGCGGAAAATGTGGCGATTCCTGGATCGGGACTGGATCGCCACTGGTCGATTGCCTCCGCCGATGGCACGCTGTACCGCCAGTTGACGTCGGCGGGTTATGCCGTCGATCCGGCGCCGCTGCCCGCCAACGTTGACACCAGTTCGCTGGCGCATAGCAGTCATTCAGTCGTGCCGGGACCGGAAAAAACCCTGCTCGCCCACGGCGGCTGGTCCGACGCCGTGGCCTGGAGCGCCGATGGCGGCCTGATCGCCACCGCGGTGGACAACCGCCAATCGGGCATGTTGTGGATTCCGGCAGGCGGCGATAACGGCGCGCGGGTGTGGGACGCGGCCAGCGGTGAGCTGATCGCCGAACTGACTCTGGATGGCTGCCCGATGGGTGCCAAACCCACTTACAACGCTAAAGCGAGCGGCGCGCGCCGCCAGGCGGATACGCTGTCCGGGACGGTGCTGGCGCTGGCGTGGTCGCCCCAGACGCTCGGCCTGATGACGGAAATCTGCTCCCAGAATCAGCGACGGGTGATCGTGTGGGACGTGACCGGGGCGACGCCGCTGCAAACGTTCGAGGACGCCCGCGCGCTGGCCTTCCATCCCGACGGCCAGCAGATCGCGTTGGGCTATGGCGACGGCGCGGTGACGCTGATCGATGCGGCGACGGGCACGGTGAACCACTCGCTGGCGGGCGGGGACGCGCCGATCCTGGCCTTGAGCTTCAGCGCCGATGGTTCCCGGCTGGCCGCGATGACCGCCCCCCGCCTCGTCGTGTGGGAGGGGGACCAGGAAATCTTCCACGCCGACTGTCCGGAGGCCAGTTGGACCGATCTGGCGCTCAGCCCGGATGGCCGCACCCTCGCGGCGGCTACCCGGTGGGGGGCGTGCGGCGAACTCAAGCCCGGATCGGTGGTCTATGACCTGGCCAGCGGGTCCAGCGTGTTCAACCCCGGTGACAGTATGAGCGTGGTCGCGTTCAGCCCGGACGGGCGATCCCTGGCGGTGACGGGAAATGGCGTGGCAGTCTACGACACCCAGACCTGGCAGATGAGCGCCTGGTACTACGGTGATGGCGTCGATCTCGCCTGGAGTCCCGACAGCCGCCGCTTCGTGACGGCCAGTTCCTACGGCGCGTATTTCTGGGCGCTGCCGCTGCTGGTCGATCATCCGGCGACGGTGCACGTGATCAAGGATGATCAACTGAACGTGCGCGCCGGGGCGGGCATGGCCTACGACATCCTGGCCCGGCTGGACGAGGGCGCGGTCGTCACGCTGCTGGAAGGGCCGCAGGACGCCGAAGGGTATCGTTGGTGGCGCGTGCGCACGGCGGACGGCGTCGAAGGCTGGGCCGTCGAGCGCGCCGACGGCGTGCAGACGCTGGTGCCGTGAATGGCGCGGGGCAGATCGAGATCGCAGGGGCAATTCATGAATCGCCCTATGTGCGTCAATTTTACTGAGGCTCGCATAAAAAACTAAACTTTTGATGCCCACTGTTTACCTCACCCCCTACCCCCTCTCCAATCATGCTGGAGAGGGGGTAGGGGGTGAGGTAAATCTCCCTGGCAAAAAGTTTAGCTATTTGTGCAAGGATCAGTAGGTTTTGTGAGGCCATCACTGCCTTGTCCCGGCCTCACCCCCCGGCCCCCTCTCCATTCAAAAGCGCAATGGAGAGGGGGAGAAAACCGAGGGGCCGGGGGGTGAGGGCTGTTTTCCGCCTACCCCACCGGCAGCAGGTGCACCGTCTCCGGCGCGAAGGTGATCCCGACCGTGCGGCCTTCTTCGAAAATCGTGGCGCGCGGATCGGTCTCTTCGATAGTCAGGCGCTGATCGCCCAACCGCACGACGTACTCCACCGCCGATCCCAGGTACATCATCTGCTCGATCACGACCTGTTCCAGCGCGGGATCGTCGCGCAGCGACAGGGCTTCGGGCCGCAGCACCGCCGACACGGTGGTTCCAACGCCGGGGCGGAAGATCGGGGCCGCCGCCACGCGCTGTTTGAGCAGCGACACGGTCACGTGATCGCCGTCCGCCGCTTCGACTGCCGCGTCGAGGAAATTCGCCCGCCCGATGAAGTCCGCCACGAAGCGCGAGACCGGGCGGCGGTAGATGTCCTCCGGCGTGCCGATCTGCTCGATCCGGCCCCCGTTCATGACCACGATCCGGTCCGAGAGCGCCATCGCTTCGACCTGGTCGTGCGTGACGTACACGCTGGTGATGTTCAGGCGGCGCTGGATATTGCGGATCTCGACGCGCATCTGCACGCGCAGCTTGGCGTCCAGGTTGGACAGCGGCTCGTCGAACAGCAGCACGCGCGGCTCGACCACCAGCGAACGCGCCAACGCCACCCGCTGCTGCTGCCCGCCCGACAGTTCGTTCGGACGCCGCGCCGCCAGCCCGGTCAGGCTCATCAGGTCGAGCACATTTTTGACCCGCGTCATGATGTCCGCGCGCGAGACATGCCGCACGCGCAGGCCGTAGGCGATGTTGTTATACACCGTCATGTGCGGGAACAAGGCGTAGCTCTGGAACACCATCGCCATGTCGCGCTTGTTCGGCGGGCGGAACGAAATATCCTGCCCATCCAGCAAAATCCGGCCCGCGCTGGGCAGCTCGAAGCCGGAGATCAGGCGCAGCGTGGTCGTCTTGCCACAGCCGGACGGTCCCAGCAGCGTCAGGAATTCGCCCTCGTTGATCGTCAGCGTCACGTCATCCACGGCGCGGACTTCGCCCTGCCCGCCGCGCTGTGGAAAGACCTTCGAGACCGACTCCAGGACCAGACTTCCAGGTTTCTTTTCGGACATCTAGACTGCACCTCCTCGGATGGGCCGCTCCGCGCCGGATCGCGTGCCGACGACGACCGACAGCACTGTCATCGCCGCCACGACGATCAGGATCAGGATCACGCAATAGGCAAAGGCGTTGCCATACCGCCCGTTTTCGACTTCGTTGAGAATCTGCTGGGTCATGATCTTGGTGCGCGGCGTGGTCAGAAAGACGATGGCCGAGATGGTCGTCATCGAGCGCGCGAAGGCATAGGTCAAGCCGGAGAAAAAGGCCGGGCGGATCAGCGGCAGCGTCACGCGCAGGAAGGTGCCCGCGTTGCCCGCGCCCAGGCTGATCGAGGCTTCTTCGATGGCCGTATCGATCTGCGACAGCGCCGACACGCCGGTCCGCAGCGCCGCCGGGACCGAGCGCACTACGTACACCAGGATGATCGCCAGCGCCCCACCGCCCATCGCCCGCCCGCCGGTCAGCTTGGGGATCAGCGTCACCGTGCCGAACAAGGGCAGATCGACCGTATTGGGCCGGTTGAAAACCAGCAGGTAGCCGATGCCGATGATCGTGCCGGGGACGGCGATGCCCAGCATCGTCGCGAAGTCGAGCGCGCTGCGCCCGAAAAATTTCTTGCGCGCGACCAGGAAGGCGATCACCATGCCCAGCAGCCCGGCGATGGGCGTCGCCAGCGCGGCGAGCTTGGTGGTATCTTTCATCGCCTGCGAGCCGTAACCGTTGATCACGTAATCGAAGTGTTTCAGCGTCAGGGCGTTATCGACGTTGATCACCTCGGTGATCGAGCCGACGAAAATGACGGCGTAGATCAGCACGATCAGCAGGCTGATCGCCATGCACACCCCGAACAGCCCCCAGCGCACCAGGGGGTGGGTGATCTGCTGGGGCGTGCCGCTGGGCTTGCCGGTCACCGAGACCACCGACGCGCGGCTGACCCAGTAGTGCTGGACCATAAACACCACCAGCGTCGGCACCAGCAGGATCACCGACAGCACCGCCGCCGCCGTGGTGTTGTACATCCCGACGATGGACACGTAAATCCGCGTCGCCAGCACTTCGTAGTTGCCGCCCAGCACCAGCGGGTTGCCCAGGTCGGCGACGGCTTCCACGAAGATCAGCAGGAACGATCCGGCGATGCCGGGGATCAACATCGGCACGGTCACGGTGCGGAAGACGCGCCACTTGCTCGCGCCGAGGTTGGTCGCCGCTTCGTCCAGTGCCGGATCGAGGGCCAGCATCATCCCCTTGAGGTTGAGATAGGCCACCGTGAACAGCGAGAGGACGAGGACCAGCGTCAGCCCTTTCAAGCCGTAAATGTTATAACGGACGTCGAAAATCCCCTTGGTGATCATCCCGTTGCGCCCGAACAGCAGCAGCACCGCCGTCGCGACGGCGAAGGGCGGCGAGATGACCGGCACCAGGCACACAAAATGCATAAATCTTTTGAATGGGACGGCGACTTTGACCTGAACATAGGCCATCAAAAAGCCCAGGGCCGTGCCCACCGCCCCAACCAGCAGGCCCATTTCGAGTGTATTTTGGATGATGCGCCGGTAGACCGGCGAGTCGAGATAGCGGTCGAATAATTTCTGGCCTTCGGCGGTCCGGCTTTCCTGGACCATCTGGTAGATCGGGGCGAGGATGGCGACGACGACGAAGATCACCACGACCACCAGGCCGATGAATAACACCGGGTCTTGAAAAATGCGTCTGAATTCATCCAGTTGACGGTTGCGGACGCGCATGATACCCCCTGTAGGCTGCGTAGGGGCGGGTTTTGAAGCCCGCCCCCACGGCACAATCCCTGACTAACAGGCCCTTATGCTCGTTGTTTTTTCACCCGGCCTCACCCCCTGAGCCCCTCTCCAACGGAGTTAAGGGGAAAATGATCTCCCCTTCTTCCCTCGCTGGCTGCGCCGGAGAGGGGAGAAGGGGTTAGGGGATGAGAGGTGAGGCCAAACGAGCATAAGGCCCTAATGACCGATCCGACGCGCCTTATTCGGTCGGCTGCGGGGCAATCTCGGCGTCGAAGCGTTCGGTGATCTCGTTACGGTGAGCACCGGCGGCCAAGAAGTTGTAGTCCACCAGATTCACCTGATCCAGCTTCACCGACAGTTCGGATACCGGAGTTTCAGGGTTGGTCGGGAGCTGCAAAGAGTTGACGGTCTGGCCGATGGCCTGCGCATCCGCCGTCAGCGCCCATTCGATCCACTGCTTCGCCGCATCGGATTCCGGAGCATCCTTGATCAGGCCCATGCCGCCGATCTCGTAGCCGGTGCCTTCGGCGGGGAAGGTCGTGACCAGCTTGCCTTCGAAGCCTTCCTGCTGGAGCTTCACGCAGTCGTGCGAGAAGATGATCGCGACCGCGATCTCGCCGTTGCCCGCCATCTGGCCGGGCGCCGCGCCGGAGCGGGTGTATTGCAGGATATTCTGGTGCAGTTGGGCGAAATACTCGAACGCCTTGTCGATGGCGGCCTGGGTGGGCGAGCCTTCTTCATCGTAGCCGGTCCCGGCTTCCGCCGCTTCGAGCGTGTCCGCCTGGAGCGTCACCTGGGTCCAGAACGCGGTGAAGGCCGTGCCGGAGGTGGCGGGGTGCGCCATCGCGACGTTGCCCTTCAGTTCAGGGACGAGCAGGTCTTGCCACGAGGTCGGGGCCTCGACGCCCAGTTCCTTGAGGAAATCGACGTTCGAGCAGAAGCCCAGCGCGCCGATGTAGACGCCGTGCCAGAAGTGGCCCTCGCCGACGGCCTTTTCGGGCAGCACGGACGCCAGTTCCGGTTCATAGGCTTCGAGCAGGCCCTCGTCGGCTGCCGTGATGAAGGCATCCGCCGGGCCGCCCCACCATACCGAGAATTCCGGATCATCCTTGGTCGCGCGGATGCGGGCCAGGGCTTCGCCGGAGGACAGGCGCACGTAGGAGGTCTTGATGCCGGTCTCTTTCTCGAACGCCTGCGTCATCGCCATGCACCAGTCTTCCTGCGGGGTGCAGAGCACGGTCAGCGTATCATCCTTGGCCGACGTCACGGACGCCGAGGACAGCAGCGGAACGAGCGTCGCCGCCGCCAACAAGCATAATACCAATACGGACATTTTTTTCATGAATTATCTCCTTTGAAACAAATCTGACAGAAGCAGGTCAATTATAAAATATTTTTAACCTTTCACACAAGTCACAGCCTCCTGCCTTTACGCTTTTCAGGAAGCCTCAGCGAAACAGGGGCACGAATATCTATTCAGGCGATAGCCGACTGTCACGCTTTGGTGCTATACTGTCAACAGCTATCGGCAGCAATGGACATGAGATCGGTTGGTTTCGCCAGATAAACCATGATCAACAAGCCCATCTTTCTCTATATCGAAGATGATCAGCTCAATCGCGATCTCATGCAGCAGATTCTGCACGCCCTGGGCTACGCTCAGGTGCACATATTGCGAGACAGCGCCGACTTTCTCGCCCGCATCGAGCAACTGTCCCCCCCACCCACGCACATCCTGCTGGATATCCACGTTGAACCTCATAACGGGTATGAGGTGTTGCGGGGCCTGCGCGCGCACGACCGCTATCACGACCTCACCGTCATCGCCATCACGGCGGACGCGGATAATGCCCTGGAGGATCTGCGCCAGGCGGGCTTCGACGGTTGTCTCGCCAAGCCGCTGAGCTGGATACAATTCCCCCAACAACTGCACCAGATTCTTCAGGGGGAATCGGTCTGGATTACGCACTGACCCAGGGGAGGATGTATGGCGGATATCGCCGCACAGGCGCTAATCTACGATCTCGACAGCATGGATCACGAGACGCGCGCCAGGGCACATAACCAACTCGTCGCACTCGGCCCGCAAGCGGTGGAGACCTTGATCGAGACCATCCGGCGCGCCGAGGGGCGAAAGTGTTGGCTGTCGGTGCACGCCTTGGCCGAGATTCGGGACGAGCGCGTCGTCCCCGCCCTGATCGAACTGCTGAACTCCCAACACGTGATCGTGCGCCAGACCGTCGCCGAAATCCTGGGCAAAATCGGCGATCCGCGCGCCGTTGCGCCCTTGATCGGCTCCCTGAACGAAGGACCGGTCACCGTCCAGATGTGGGCGGCCACTTCGCTCGGACTGCTCGGCGATCCGCGCGCCATCACCCCGCTGATCGACGCCCTGCAAAGCACCTTTTCCTCGACCATCCGCCACACCATCATCCGCGCCCTGGAAAATATCGGCGATTCGCGCGCCGTGCCTTACATCGTCCCCTTCCTGGAGGACGAGGACCCGCACGTCCGTTCCCGTTCCGAAAAAGCGATTCAAACGCTCTCGCTCCATTAACGCGATCCCATTTGTTCCTAGATGGCGGAGGTGTGGAGGATGGCACAGCACGGTCAACCCGGACAACAGGCCGTTCGTTGGCTGCTCGACTCCGAGATACCCGGCGTGCGCTACCTGGCGCTGCGGGACCTGGTGGACGCTCCGCCGGACGATCCGGCCCTGATCGCGGCGCGGCAGGCAGCGTACGCCACGGGACCCATCGCGACGATCCTGGCCGCGATGGACCCGGCGGGCTATTGGGTCAAGCCCGGCGCGGGCTACACGGGCAAGTACCGCTCCACTGTCTGGGCGATCCTCATGCTGGCGCAGGTAGGGGCTTCGGCAGCGCAGGACGAGCGGATCGCCCGGGCGTGCGCGTATCTGCTGGATTACACCCTGGCGGCAGGGCAGCAGTTTTCGACCTCCGGCGCGCCGTCCCACACCATCGACTGCTTGCAGGGCAACCTGTGCGCAGCGCTGGTCGATCTGGGCTGCGACGATCCCCGTCTGGACGCGGCTTACGAGTGGATGGCGCGCAGCGTGACCGGGGAGGGCGTCGCGCCCGCGGCGGATCAGCAGGCTCCCCTGCACTACTACGCGATCAAGTGCGGCCCCGGCTTCGCCTGCCACTACAACGACCGGTTCCCGTGTGCCTGGGGCGCGGTCAAGGTGCTGCTGGCCTTCAGCAAATGGCCTGCCGCGCGGCGCACTCCCCTGATCGAGCGCGCCATTCAGCAGGGCGTGGAGTTTCTGTTCAGCGTCGATCCGATCACCGCCGCCTACCCAACCCCGCGCGGGAACAAACCCAGCAAAGCCTGGTGGAAATTCGGCTTCCCGGTGTTCTTCATCACCGATCTGCTGCAACTGGTCGAGGCGCTGGCCGGGCTGGGCTATGGCCGCGATCCCCGGCTGGCGACCACGCTGGCGATCATCCGCGACAAACAGGATGCGCAGGGCCGCTGGGCGCTGGACTACGATTACACGGATCGAACCTGGGTCGAGTGGGGCCTCCCCCACGCCCCGAACCCGTGGGTGACCTACCGCGCGCTGCGCGTGCTCCAGGCGGTGGCGGACTACTGATCCTTGCAGAATAAACTAAAGTCCGCGAGACAGCACCCCCACCCCACCTCCCCCGTGCACGGGGGAGGCGCAGGAGGGGTGAGCTTCACGGAAGTTTAGATAGTAATGCAAGAATCAGTAAGTACAGGCAAATTGATCATTCGGGATGGGTAGGGGCGCCCAATGTGCGTCAATTTAAGGCTTTATGAGGCTATCAGGGTCTTGTCCCGGCCTCACC
>CAYRWY010000059.1:0-18623 GCA_964427955.1 uncultured Anaerolineaceae bacterium | reverse complement strand
CTGCTGAGTTATGCGGAAGAAGTCCGCGCCCCGATCCTGGAACGGCAGGATGAAGTGGAGACGCCCGAAGCGGACACCGACTCATAAGCGCGCGGCTCCCGCGCCATTCCATATCGGTAAGTTACTGATCCTTGCAGAATAAACTAAAGTCTGCGAGACAGCACCCCACCCCACTTCCCCCGTGCACGGGGGAGGTGCAGGAGGGGGTGAACTTCATGGAAGTTTAGATAGTAATGCAAGGATCAGTAAGGCATAACAGGCTCTACAAAGATAAAGACCCCCCTCCAGGTGGAGCGGGGTCTTTTGTTGTTGGACGAACGGAGGGGCAGGTCACCCTGTCCCCCCCGGTGCCGTGCACTACCATGCCGGATCGCAGGAGGGGTTGTACACCGGCAGGTCGATACGGTCGATGTAGATATTCGACCCCACCGGGAAGTTCACCCATTCGACGCGCAGGACGTGCGTGACATTCGGGTCAAACCCGTCCGCGGTATAGATGGCATCAGCCCGCCACAGCCCGTCAATCAGCGGGGTGTACATGCTGATGACGCCACCCGGCGAGGCAGGCCGGTCGAGCGGCACGCCGTCCACGTAGAGCTTGGCCTGACCACCCGACGGATACTTGACGTACATCAGGCTGAAGCCGGAAGCCCTGAAGGTGAACTCGACGTAAATCTGTTCGCCGGTATTCCCCGTCGCGAAGTGGTAGGTCTGGCTGTTGTCCGTCTCGCCCGACGCGAAGTCCGTGAAACGTGTCTGCCAGCCGAAGTCACCACCGTGATAGTATGTCCAGAGCATCGGCGCGGGCGAGGCAGGGTTGATGTCTTCGAAGCAGCCCACCATCGGCACGTTGACTTCTGTGTCGGATTCTTCCGGCAGGATGTGCTCACCCGGCTTCGGCACCGGATAGCCGTTGACCGTGATCGCATCGAAGTTGACGATGGTCTTGCCCTTCTTATCCTTCTTGCCTTCGAAGCGCAGCTCCAACACGTGAGCGGTGTCTTCCAGACCAGACAGGTCGTACGCGAAGAAGGCCTCGTCGGTCGGATGCGCCACCTTGTCGTAGAGATACAGGTTGACATCGGCCTGGAACACGCCGTCCAGGTAGACGGACATGATGCCCCAGTTCTTGCCGGTCGTCATGTAGGTCGTGACCTGCTTGCCGCTGAACAGGAAGAAGGCGCTGGCGTATTTCTGCTTGGTGGTGTTGTAAGCGTCGCCGGAATTGACATCCACGCCGCTTACTGTCGTCCAGTCACCGTTGCGCGCCACATACACGCTGTCTTCCTGATAAGCCCCTTCGCTCGCCGGGAGCACATTCTTGATCTCGACGGCGTCGAAGTCCAGGTTACCCGAGTCGGCCACCAGTTCGAACGAGTGTGGCCCTTCGTCGGCCAGTAAGATGGTGTGCGGGACGTTGTAGGTCTTGATCGACGACTTGTTGTTGATAGGATACGCCACACCGTCGATATACAGGTACATCGTCTTGCCACCACTGCTCGTGCGGCGGTACACCGTCAGTTGGTTACCTACGAACACCGCCGACAACCGGGACCCGCGTTTGGTGGTCTGGTGGAACGAGCCGCCCGACGCCGAGACATCGGTGACGACCTTCCAGGTGCCATAGTAAGCCGGGGCGTAGTCCTTGCCATTCACCTGCTCGCCGGTGACGGCGGTCCCAACGAAGACCCCGCTGCCATCCTCGTAGAAGCCGGGATCGATGTAATGCATCCCATAGCCGACCACCTTGTCTACCGCGAACTTCTTCTTGGAGGCCGCCCGGAGTTCGATCACATGGTTGATCGCGGGGTCCGGGATAGGCCCGATCGAGAACGGCACCTGGTACTGGGCGGACGAGGCGCTGTTAGGCATCTTGCCCCAGTAGACGCCATCGATATACACCGTGGCATCCCCATAGCTTCTGTTCACCGGTCGGTAGACCGTGACATAGGTGAGGAACTGGGTCGGGATGTAGAAGTGGACGTAGTTGTTCTTGCTCTCCAGGTAGTAACCACCGGAATACTTGGCGCTGTCGGGCGACGAGGGTTTTCTGTCCCACAGCCCGGTAGCCTGCACCGCCCGAGTCAGATCGACCGTCTCAGCTTCTTCTTCGATCGGGCTGGTATCCACAAGGCGATGCGTCAGGGTCAACGCTTGCAAGCCCTTGATCCCGATCAGTTTCGCTTTCGGGTTGCGGATCTCGACCCAGGCACCCTCTTGGGTAGCGGTGGAAAGGCCGCTGACAAGGTAGGTAGAAGACGTGCTGGGCAGTTTCGACTTGATGTAGGTCGCATCGATGGTGCTGTGCAGATCCTGGTTGACGTAGACTGCGATGTTGCCCGTCGTGCTGATCACTTCGTGCTCGATGTTCAACGAGTCGACGTTGGTCACATAGAAGAACAGGCTGGCCCCCGACTGCTTTGTCTCCAGGATATCGCCCTTCACGGTCCATAAGCCGGAGGTGTAAACAGCGGTATTGGTCGGCACGGTGAGATAGCTGCCAGCTTCACTGGGCGCAGCCACCAACGCTTCATAGGCGCTGATGGCGAACCTCCCCTGGATCACGATCTCAGCGGTATGCAGCTCGTCGGACAGACCCACGAAGGTGAAGGGGATCTCGGTTACCGTCGTGCCGCGCTTGGAGTCGATCGTGCCCACGAGCTGGCTGTCGATGTAGACCAGCGCCTTGTTGCTGGTGCTGCTCATATTCACGTAGATGCGGAAGATATTGCCCTTGAAGAGGACAATCGCCTTGTCGCCCTTGGTGGTCGCGGTCGAGGGTTCACCGCCGCTGGGGCTGTAAGCACCGGTCACCCAGCTCGCCCCCAGGTAGTCAATCGCGCCGCCCCCCACCAGCTTGTAGACCGATGGATCGTTGCTTTCGAATTTTCCATCTTCCAGGTAGTTCTCGCCCGCCACATCGCCCGACCGTACCAGGACGGCATCGATGTCGAAGGGCTTGAACTTGTCCAGCTTCTTTCCGGAGCGTTGGGCCGACAGCCGGATGGTGTGATCGAAGTCCGGGTCCAGCCCCGCGATCACGTAGTGCTCCCGGAAAGCGCCATTGGTGGGACTGCTGGTGAAGCTGTCAAACACGCCGTACAGATCGTCATCGACGTAGACTTCGACCATGCCATACTTGCTGTACAACCGGCGGGTGATGACCACCGAGGTCGCCCCGGTCACGTCGAACACCACCTGGTCGCCGATCGCGCTGGACATTTCGAAGTTTCCGCCCGAAGCGGCGGCGTTGGCCACCCTGGTCCACTGCCCGGTGAACTGGAGCAGCGGGGTGATGCCGTCATCGTTCAACGTCTCATCATTTTCGTAGGCGGCATCCCGTTCGGACAGCTTGGGCTTGCTGTACAGAACCACCTTGTCCAGGTTGATCTTCTTGGACAGTTTGAGAGTCGTGTTGACACGCAGTTCCAACACGTTGGTTTCGTCCGCGTCGAAGCCGGTGAGGGTGAAGGGGACCTGATAGGCCGTGCGCGACCGCTTCAGGATGAAAGTGCCCTGCAACTCGTTATTCAGATAGACGTCGATGGCACCGTACGATCCCGCCGTCGCGTAGATAGTGAGCGAGTCCGCGCCCTGGAAGTACAGGTAGACGCGGGCCTGATCATGCGCGGAGTTCGTATAACGTTGAGCCGAAGGCCCTGGGGTGGACGTGATCAGCTTGGTGGGTTTCCAGGCCTGCTCGTAGATGAACGGGGACTGGGTGACTGCCCCGGCGCCGTCATACGTATTTTCTTCATAGGAGCCAGGTCCCACCGGGATGAAGGTGTAGACGGTATAGCCGTACACCTGGATCACCTTCGGTTTCGTCAGCTTGGCATTGACCTGACGCACTTGCAGCACATGCGGGAACGCCGAATCAAAGCCGTGAGCAATGATCGGCTGGTCTTTCGAGCTGGCAGACTTGGTATCTACCGTGCGCATCAGGCGGCCATCGACATACATCTCCAACAGGCCATCCGAGCTGCCGGTCCCGACGTTGACCGCCACCGCCGATCCCTTGAAGAACATGGTCAGCAGTGCACCCTGATCTTTCGATGCGAGGTAATTGGTCTTGGTGGTCCAGAGGCCGTTATTGGGGTCCTGCGCGCCATTAAAGGCGACATCCAACGGTACTCCGGGAGACGCCGGCGTGTACAGGCTCTGGGGAGCCGGGAAGCTCTCAGTGGCCAACTGCCGGAAGCGCAGCGAGGCGAGTTCAAAATACGGCGTGTTCGGATTGATCCGCACTTCTACGGTGTGGACCGAGCCTGAGAGGACGCCGCCGATGTAGAACGGCATGACGCGCGCGACGGTAGCGTCGTTGTACATCGTGCCGATCTCTTCGCCATCGAGATAGACCTGGGCTGACCCACCACCCGGAAAGACCGACCGGTAGATTGCCACGGCATCGGCATTCTTGAAGAGGAAATAGAAGCGGTCATAAGCGTTCGAGCTGCGCTTCGCGGAAAGGTCCGCCCCCGGGCCCGGCCCGCTGCCCACCGGCAGCGTGCTGTCTTGCCAGACGCCGAGATAGTGCAGTTTCGCTTCGAAGTCCTCGTAGAAGCCTGACGCGGACACGGGGATTTCGGTTCCTCCCGACTCGATCGGGAGCGCGTCGATGATCTGCGTGGCATCGGTGGCGCTGTTGGTCAACTGGAACGCATCGAAGTCGATCACCCCGATCACGGTTTCGAGCCGTACGACGTGAATGCCAGGAGCAAGGTTGGTGATGACGTGCTTGACCTTGAGCTGTGCATCATTGGTGTAGCGGATGGTCGAATGAAGCTCGCCATCCACGTAGACGTCGGCCACCCCTACTGTTTGTTTGCTGTAGTAGAGCGTGACTTCGCGACCGGCAAAGGCGAAACAGGCTTCGCTTTTGAAGGCGCTGGTCAACATCGTGGCGTCCCCATACGCGCCAGGGAGCGGCGAGAACGACCAACCGCCACGCAGCGTCCCGGTGGGGCCGTACAACCCAACCGCTTCTTCGTCGTAGGTATCGTAGAGCATCGGCTGGTTGAGCGCGCCCAGGACGGACACATTCACCGGGTTTTCGGTGATATAGGTCTGCTGTTCCCAGCGGTTCATGAGAGCGATCTGCACCCGGTTCAGCGCACCCGACTGGCCGGGCAGATAGAGGGTGTACCCCTCATCATCCCGCGTCCAGGCCCGCGTCTCGCCGTACTCCGTTCCAGCCGGAGCACCAGCGACCCATTCGCCTGGGCCGATGCGTCCCCAGACATAGCCGATCCAGTTGATGTTGACCGGGATGAAGAAGGCTGTTTTTTCCACCAGGCCCTCCACCGGGTCCCAGACGAAGATACTCCAGTGGCCTTCGTCAGTTACATCACCCGGCAGCGGGTCTTTGTTTTCGACCAACTGGTTCGCGATATGCAGCACCGGGCACGCCGGAGCCGCGGAAAAACCGGTGAAGGTATCGGTCAGCGTATCGGTGACATCGTAGAACCCGTCGTTGTCGCCATCGTACCACCCGACCTGCTGGCGAGCGGGCAGCGACAGGGTGTTCGTGCGATACGCATCGATCATTTCCAGACCGGCGCGCATGAGGGATGGGTCAGCGATTTCGTTCGGAAATTCGCAGTTAGAATGTTCGATGCGGAAGTACCCGTACATTTCATCCGGACGGCAGCCCGCGCCCGCGGAGCTGGCGCTCCACGACTCGTCGCCGGCGCCGAAGACATGACCCACCATCTTGGCGATCAGGATTTCGAGATTCTCGGTTCCCAGGCCGTTATCCTTGGTTTTGCCACCATCAAAGCTGACGAAGGCATAGGGGCCGTTCAACGCCGCCCCGGCAGCCTTGCCGTCCTGGAAGTAGCCATTATCGTCGGTACTGCTGTCCACGACGAAGAGGGTGAAAGCCCAGTCGTAGATTTGCTCGCGCTCGCTGTTGACAATCTTCCAGCGCGAACTGTTGGCCAACTCGCGCAGGGTGGTGCCATCCGCGGGCATGGTCGGGAGGAAATGCTGGGCGACCAGCGACATCCAGCCGCCATCCGCCGCAGCCTGAACCGTGGTGAGTGAGATCGGTTCATAGGGAATCTGGATTTTGAGCCGATCCTCCGCCGATCCTTCGAAGGGCGAAACGTAGCTCACGTTCCATTCCAGGTTGGCCGAGGGCCGGGGATCTCCACCGAAATTCGCGGGAGCCGTCGCCGCCGTGGTCCACCAGTCGAGCGCCTGGACGATCTCCGTCTTCACCTTGTTGACTTCGACTTCGGTCCAGTTTTCGGTGCCTACCCCCGTGCTTTCAACGAACAAGACCCGGACCGCGACCGACCCGACCATATAATCGCTGGTCTGCTGGTCCAGGGTCGGCACCTCCTGGGCGCGGGACGCTTGAGTCCGGTCGGTGGGGAGGATCACGGTCGAGCTGTCTTCATCGCTGACCGCTGACAATGCCACCTGCCGGGTGCTTTCGTTCAGCATCTGGTTCCAGACCATCACGGCAGCGCGGTCGTCGGCAGACAGGGCCGCGATCTCGCGGTCGGGGACGATGGACTGATAGACGGCGCGCGCGCCCACCGGCATGAGATCGTTGGGTGTCAGATCCTTCAGCCCGACGAACAACGCCTCACCCTGCTGAACGTACACATAGCCACCCGCGCGGGTGATGGTTTTCTCCAGCGCGGCGAGGTGATCCGGACTGACCATCACCATCGCATTCAGCGGAGCCAGCTCGGTAGGCACCGTGCTGGACGACGGGGAAGCGTCGCTAGTGGAGCCAGAGACCGGGGTATAGCTCGCCGTCTGTTCTGAGCTGACGTCCGACGCCGGGGCAGCACGCGTGGGAGTCTGCGTGCCCGTCCAGAACGTCGTGATCACAATCGTCATCAGTGCGACGGTAGTGATCAGACGGTGGGCTACCTTTCGTAGTCGGTAATTGCCCATAGATTATGACCTCCAAAAGCCAATAAAGGATTGAGCGCGTCGGAGGAGCCAGAAGAAGATCTAACTCCACCAAGATCGAGATCTCATCGGGTGTCTGTTGGAAAAACCGCATTAGGGGGAGCAACGTCGCAATCTGATGACAATACTTGTGGTCCCTTAACAAATCTTAACATTTGTCAGGAAGCAGCGGGGCGGCGTCTGCCCGCTGAGCAAACCCCGCCCCTGATTGATTCAGATGCGTACTTCTAGCCGTGGGACAGGCTGGCGGTACCTTCTGTGGGCTGAGTATTATCCTTCTCAGCGACAGGAGGTTCCTCGATGACCGTGTCCGCAATCGCGGCAGCGGCCTGGGTTTCGATATCCGCCTGGGGTGTCGCTTCGACATCCGTCTCCGCCGGGGTTTCGGCCACGGCTGCCGGAGCCGTTTCGGCCTCAGCCTCTGCGGCGGCGGCGACAGGCTCTTCCGCCGGGACTTCTTCGGGCGTCTCCGCCTGGGCTTCCTGAGGCGTTTCAAGCACGGCGGAGAGCGGCTGTGTTTCTTCCAGTTTCTTCCAGGTGTCCGCCAGAATCGCCAGTCCAGCCGATTCCAGGGCTTTGGCCACGGCGTCGGACTGCGGATCGGTTTCGTTCAGGATGCTGTAGGGGAAGCCGTAATCCGTCAGGTGGCCGTCCAGGTTGTCGATCATCAGGTTGAAATCGGTGGCGCGCAGTTGATCCAGGCGCACCCCCGCGTGCTGCAAGGCATCCCGCAGCGGGGCGGGGTCCTGGCCATGCAGGGCCGCGGTAAACAGCAGGCAAGGCCCGACCAGTTCGGCATACGCCATGCCCTGCGCCGATTCGGCGCCGAGCACCTGACCCAGGTAATGCTCACTGCCCTGCTGGACGCGCATGTGCCCCAATTGGTTGCTCAACTGCACCGCCAGCATCATCAGGTTCAGCAGCGTGCGCAGCGCATCACTCTGGCCCTGGCCGATCGGACCGGAATTCTTGATCGCTTCTTTGGCGAGATCGGTCGCGACACCTGCCGCCCAGGGCATGAACCGCTGCTCGCGGGGATTCTTGCCCTTCTGCGCGGCAAAGCGCCAATCGAGCAGGCCGGTGATGATCGACATAACGTCGGCGATCCCGGCCCCGCGCAGGGTTTCCGGCGCGGCCAGGATCATTTCCCAATCGAGGATCAGTTCCGCCGCCGGACCAGTTTCCAGCAAGACACGGCGCTTGCGGTCTTCTACGACCTCATCAACCAGCGCGACCGGAAGCAGCGGCAGGATGCTGTCCAGCGCCGTGGGGACGACGATCAGCGGCACGTTGTTACGGGACGCGATCACTTTGCCCGTTTCCACCGGCGCGCCGCTGCCCACGGCGTAGATCGCCTTCACCCGGCTGGGCAGATTCGCGGCCAGGTAGTCCACCAACTCGCGATCCAGGCGAGCAGGCTCGGCCTGGATCACCACCGGCAGGGCAAGACGGGTGTTCAGCGCGGCCCAGGCCTCGGCAGTCGTGAGCAGCGCTACGGGACGTGTTTCTTGCACTGTATTCAGTTCCCGGATGCTGATCCGGGGCAGGGGCCACACCGACATAGGGGTCCTCCAACGGTTTCAAGAAAGTTTGTGATTAGGTGTAGTGTAGTGCGAAATTGATTTTGAAGCCAACGCGGGCTAGAGGTCCTCGGTATCCAGCAGGATCGTAACCGGTCCGTCGTTCTGGATCTCGACCTGCATCCGCGCGCCAAAGACACCGGTTTCCACCCGCCCGACCCCGGCCTGGCGCAGCATCCCGGCAAACCGCGCGATCAGCGGTTCGGCGATCTCCGGCGGGGCAGCGTCCGTGAAGCTGGGACGGCGGCCTTTGCGCGCGTCGGCGAACAGGGTGAACTGGGACACGACCAGACAGCCCCCGCCCACGTCCAGGATCGAGCGGTTGAATTTGCCCGCCTCGTCCTCGAACACGCGCAGCCCGGCGATCTTGCGCGCCAGCCAGAGCGCCTGCTCGTCGCCATCCTGGTGGCCGACGCCGACCAGGATCACGAACCCGTGATCGACCGCGCCCACGACTTCTCCCTCAACCCGCACGGCCCCTTGCTTGACTCGCTGTAGCACGACGCGCATCGACGATCCTCGCTACGGTAGGGGCTGGTGGCATTCGGCGCAGGTCGTGACGTTGGCCGCATACGTCAGGTTACAGGTGGGACAGGTTTTGCGACCGGACGCCAGGTACGGCTCAATTGTCCGGAGCGCTACGTCCCGCTCCAGGCCGCCGGCGTTGAGATCGCGCACCAGGTATTCGACCGGGATGCCCGTCGCCAGTTGGCTCGGCAGATCGTTGATCAGCGCAGGCAGGTTGACCGGGGCCAGCCGCGGCTTGGCCGGGGCTTTGGCGTTCAGCACGGACAGGTCGAACGTCGTGCCGCACGACTGGCACTCGACGTATTCGGCCAGGGTGCCCATCGGGATCAGCGGAACGAAGTACAGCGCGAAATAGCGGGTCGCGCACTTGTGAAGATATTTTCGCTGAGCCTTGCAGCGGGGGCAGTAAAATTCTCCTTCGCCTTTGACGGAATGCCGGACTTTCGTTCCAAAGATGATCATCAGGGTCCTGTCCTTAATCAATAGCGACCGTCGATAGAACTCGCAGGGGCGTATATGCTACGCCCCCGCTGTTGATCCCGGTCTTATCCGGCGGGCGTCATCACCGCCCGGTGGACATCGGCATGATCACGTGGGTGAAGTCGTCGCGCCCCGCCGGACGGACCACGCCGGGAGCCGTCGGGCCGCTGGTTTCCAGCACCACCTGTTCCTCGCGGATGACGTTCAGCACGTCGATCAGGTAGCGGATGTTGAAGGCCACTTCGACCGCCTGCCCGTCGATGCTGGCATCGACCGGGGCTTCGGCGTCGCCTTTTTCCTGCGACTTGCCCGCGACGGTGATGCGGCCCGGCACGTTCGGCGTGCCGCTCGGCTCGATCAGGATGCGCGCCGTGTTGGCCGAATCTTTGGCGAAGACTTCCGAGCTTTTGCACGCCGCCAGCAGATCGTCGGTGTAGGCCAGGATTTGGGTCTGGTAGCCGCGCGGGACGATGGCCTGGTAATCGGGGAATTTGCCCTCGATCAACTGCGAGATCATCAGCACGCTCTTGAGGCTGAACATCACCTGGCCGCGCTGATCGGGCAGCCCGATCAATACCTCGTCGTCTTCCTCGCCGATGACACGGGCCAGCTCGTTGAGGGTGCGCGCTGGAACGATCAGCGGTTCGGGCCGGTGATCGCCCACGCCGAATTCAAGCTGGGTGGTGCGCACGGCCAGCCGGTAGCCGTCTGCCGCGGCCATCGTGAGCACGTCGCCGTCGAAGCGCAGCAGCACGCCGGTCAAGATCGGGCGGTTGTCTTCCTTCGCCGCGGCGAAGACCACCTGATCGATCATTTCTTTCATCACGCGGGCATTCACGGCGATGGCGCGTTCGGTATCGAACGTGGGCATAAGGGGATACTCGCTGGCGTCCATCCCCTTGATATTGGCGGATTTGGCACCGCAGCGCAGGCGCAGGGTCAGTGTACGCACGTCCAGGTCCATATCGACCCGTTCCGGCGGCAGCGTCGCCACCAGTTCTTGAAGCGTGCGTGCCGGAACCGTGATGGCGCCGGGCTGCTCGATCTTCGCCCCAATCCAGGCACTGATGCCCAGGTCCAGGTTCGTGGCCGAAAGCTGCAACCGTGCATCGTCGGTGGCGATCATGACGTTAGCCAGAATTGGCAGCGTAGGGCGGCTCTGGATCGCGCGGCTGACCGTCGCGAGGCCCTTGTATAGATTTTCCTGCAAAACCGATACTCGCATAGCATTCTCCTGAATGGTCAGGGGGCGATTCTCATAGACAATGACGAAAAAGTTAGGTATAATTATAACTCTTTTTTCCCCTAAGCCAAGCCTCTCAGCAGCCGTGTGGGACCGAGATATTGGGCAGCGCGTCCAGGTCAGGAATACTCAGCTCGTAGCGCAGATACAGCTTGCCCGACACCGGGGAGGCCGCCAGGTCCGCCCACAGCAGGTGCACGTGCGCCACCTGGGCTGTCACTTCATAGCGCAGCACGGCATTCACCTGCGGCGCGATCCACAGATCGGCCTGCAACGACAGCGTGCTGTCCGCCCCCAGGTGCACCGCGGGCAGCCGTACCGCGTCGGTGGTGAAGCCGTACTGCCAGGCGGGAATACCCTCGATCTCCTGGCGGTGACCCGTCGGCTGCGCGCGCAGGATGCCGCCGATCACCTGTCCGGCGGACAGATCGGCGATCTCGGCGCCGCCCAGCTTGCCGCCCGGATCGGAGGTACAGCGGCCATTCACGTCCACCAGGTAGTAATCGTTGCTGAAGCGCACGCCTTCGAGCTTGAGGATAGCTTCATCGACCAGAAAGGCCAGGCCCTCCGCGGTGAAAACCACCCGGCGCGCGGCCCCCAACTCGTTCCCCTGGATCTGGATGTCCAGCGTACCCTGGGCGGGCTGTCCCGACGCGTCGAAGGTGCCGTCAAACTGGCCGGTGATCGTATAGACCCAGCCCTGGTGATCCGACAGGTGCAGATCGATCGGATCGAAATTCACGTCGCCAAATCCTGCCGGGGGCGCGTTCTGGGTGAGAAATAAGGCCGTGGGCAGTGTATCATAGCTGGCGAGAGTCGGAACGACCGTATCATCGTGGGCCTGGTTGCAGGCAGCGGCGAACAGCATCAGGAGTACGACCAGACAAAGTGTGCGGCGCATAGTAGGGTAACGCCTCCTCACTGGACTAGAGCCATTGAAACGACTGGATTATAGCCGTTTCGTCCTGCCGAGAACAGCCGCCGCCCATTGACGACGCGATCATGCTATTTTTGTGCATTGCCAATGAACAACAGTTTCGGGACAGGAGTTTATTCAAATTAATTCATCTTTATCGGATAGTATTACAATATGCCAGAAATGTTAAAGTACAATTAAAAAGTATTGACTATTTCTAAGGGATAATATAAGCTAAAAATACAACTTGGTTCATGCGACCAGAAACAATGATCAACCGGCGTTGATCTTTTATTGTTTCTAGAGGCAAAGACCAGGAAGGCACTTCGGCGTGGGAGTGGGGGGTGTCGCACCTAGGTTCGTGGCGTTCAGCCGGCAACCTCTAATCGCCAGAAAGTGAATTTTCGCAAAGAGGAGAAACATGTCGCCTTTGTCGTCCACGGTAGTGGACACACTCGCAGAAACAACTCTGCCCCTATTCGAGCACAAACTGCACCACAAACCGTTCGTTATCATTTATCCAAGGCATCGCAGTCAGGCCGCGTTAGTGTCCATGTTTTTGCGGGTCTACCAGGACCGGTTGGTGTATTACAGTCTCGCGGAAGATGATAATACCCTGACCGCCTGGTTGAAACACATGCTCCAGGACGCAGCCCTGCCGGTCGATTTCGGGACTCAAACACGCGCAGCATTAACAACCAAAGGGGTTACGCCAGAGGATCTGGCCGCCGCCTTTGGAGCGGATTTGTTCATGCTGCGGTCCGAGCCTTTCATGTTCTTGCTGGACATGTTCGACCGTTTGGAAATGTCCGACGCGGTGGATCGCTTTTTCCGCGCTCTACCCGCCAAGATGCCCAGCCATGCCCAACTCGTGTTCCATGCTCGTCTTCTGGACTTGCAGCCCTGGAACGATCTTCTGCACGCCGGTCAAGCAGAAGTCGTGGGGAACGAACAGGCGTTAGGGGGTGGCATATATGGTGACGAACAGCCGCGCGGGCAGTTGGAAGTGCTTGCCCTGTCGGGAGGTCACGTCTACATCGATGGTCGTCCAGTAACCAGTTGGGACGGCTCTCTACCACGTCACCTCTTCTACTACTTCGTCGATCACCCGATGGTCACACGCGACGAGATCTTTGACGTCTTCTGGCCGAATATGCCGGTGAAAGAAGCCACTAATGTCTTTCACGTCACCAAGCGTAAAATTAGCGAGCGGCTCGGTTACGAGCTGACCAGCTATTCGGGCGGATTCTATGTCCCCTCCCCGCGTCTGACGGTGCATTACGACGTACGCACCCTGGAAAGCGCGGTCGAGCAGGCCATCGAGTTCGAACAGGACGCCCCGGCCTTGTGGTATCAAGCGATCCAGCTCTACCGGTACGAGTTCTTGCCGAACGTACGCACGCCCTGGGCGCAAACCCGGCGCGAAGCGATCAAGAACAAATACGCCCAGGCCCTGATCGGACTGGGACGCTATCACCGGGGACTCAATGAGCCGGATAAGGCGCTCGGCTATTTGCAGCGGGCCTTGCGCGAGAAACCTGACTGGGAAGACGTGCACCAGGACGTGATCATGCTTTACTACCAGCAAGGCCGTCGGGACGACGCCATCCAGCAGTATCGGTTGCTCGAAAAGACACTGTATCGTATGTTTGGTATCAAACCCAGCAAAGAGACCCGCCAACTGTTCGACGTGATCAGTGCGGTCTAAGCCTTAAAAGCTGGCGAACTTTAGCACCACAGAGAACACAGCGGGCTGGGGCGCAAGCGCTTGCCCTACTGTGGTCTTTGTGGTGTTTGCGTTTCTTGCCCTACAATGGGGCGTGAGGAGCACAGCATGGACTACGTTAATCTGGGGAAAACCGGCCTGAAGGTCTCTCGGATCTGTCTCGGCATGATGACCTACGGCTCCTCCCAGTGGCGCGATTGGGTGTTGGACGAGGACGCCAGCCGTCCCTTCATCCAGCGCGCGCTGGAACTGGGGATCAATTTCTTCGATACCGCCGACATGTATTCGCTGGGTGCCAGCGAAGAAGTCACCGGGCGGGCCTTGCGGGATTTCGCCCGCCGCGACGAAGTCGTCATCGCCTCGAAGGTGTTCAATCCCATGAACGACAGCCCCAACGGGCGGGGCCTGTCGCGCAAGCACATCATGGACGGCATCGACGCCTCGCTGCGCCGCCTGGGCACCGATTATCTCGATCTGTACATCATTCACCGCTGGGATGACACCACGCCCATCGAAGAGACGATGGAGGCGCTGCACGACGTGGTCAAAGCGGGCAAAGCCCGTTACATTGGGGCATCCAGCATGTACACCTGGCAGTTCGCCAAAGCGCAGTACCTCGCAGACCAGCACGGCTGGACGCGCTTCGTCTCGATGCAGAATCATTACAACCTGGTCTACCGCGAGGAAGAGCGCGAGATGATCCCGTTTTGCGTCGATCAGGGGATCGGGCTGACGCCCTGGAGTCCGCTGGCGCGCGGTTTTCTGACGGGCAGCCGCCGCACCGACAAGAGCGGCGAAACCACCCGCAGCCTGAGCGACGGTTTCGCGCACAGCATGTACTATCACGACTACGATTTCAGCATCGTCGAGCGCGTGACCGAGCTGGCCCACCGGCACGGGCGCCCAAACGCGCAGATCGCCCTGGCCTGGATGCTGAGCAAGCCGTACATCACCAGCCCGATCGTCGGCGCCAGCAAGATGTCGCACCTGGAAGATGCCGTCGCAGCCTTGAGCCTGGCGCTTACGGCGGAAGAGATCACTTACCTGGAAGAACTCTACCAGCCGCATCCCATTTTGGGGCATAATTAGCGCCTGTTACACACTTAAACTGTCGGTAAATCCCTCCCCACGCGGTGGAGAGGGGTTAGGGGATAGGGGCAATCGCCAGTGACACGCCACGCCACGCCTGCTCACCCACAGATCGTACGGCGCGTGCCGGATGGACCGCATACCCTCACCGTCGAAGTGACGCAGGACCGGCGGCTCAAGTCGGCGGCGCACTTCACCACCCGGCAGGACACCATCCAGGTCCGCGTTCCACCGCACACTTCGCCGGACCAGCTTGACCGGCTGCTGGACGACATTGTCGCGCGCGTGCTCAAGCAGCGGTCCCGCGCGCGCAAGCAGCATGACATCGATCTCGAACAGCGCGCCCGCGATCTCAACGCCAATTACTTCGATTCCGAGCTAAGCTGGCATACCATCCGCTGGGTGAACAACATGCAGCACCGCCTGGGAAGCTGTTCGCAGGGCGGCACAACCGACGGCGACATCCGTCTCAGCGACCGCATCCGCCGTTGGCCGTCCTACGTGGTGGATTACATCCTCGCGCACGAGCTGGCCCATCGCAGATTTCCGGATCACAGCCCGGCGTTCTGGGAGTACCTGGCGCGCTATCCACACGCGGAGCGCGCGCAGGGCTTCATCGAGGGGATCGCCTTTGCTCAAGGGGAAGATCCGGACAGCCTGATCTAGCGCCGGACTACCACCACGTCGCAGGCAGGCAGCGTGCCGCCGCTGCGGGTGGTGACCACCAGGCGGATCACGTAGTACCCGGCGGGGCGGTTGGTCAGGTCTACCGGCACATCGACCAGCAGACCCGCGGTGATTGGCGGTTCGGGGATGCTCTGGTTATATGGGACGGCGCGCACTTCCTCCCAGGTGGTGGGGACGGCTTCGCGCGTAAACCCCGCGCCGAGATAGCCCATTTTGATCTGGTAAGCCCACAGCTCCGCGTGGTTCACGGTGCCCAGAATCGAGAAGGTGTCGGCTACCTCGTCCAGCGCGCCCGGCTGTTCGATGCGCACGTCCGGCTCGCAGTCCGTATCGAGCGCGGCGGGCATCGCCGTGAAGACCGGCGGCGCGATCACGGGATTGTCCTCGGACAGCGACACGTCGAACAGGCCGAAGTGGGCGTCGGGCGCGATGAAGACGTAGACAATCACCGCCACGTTGACCGACAGGACCACGCCCAGCACCGACAGCACCCCCGCGTAAGGGCTGCGCCACAATCCAACCAGAGACAGCCAGGTGCGCTCCAGCGCCGTGAGGCGGTGCGTTTTCAGCCAGGTCGAGACTTTCATCCAGTAGGGCTGGTCGGGCACACTGCGGCGGTTGGGATGGCGGCGGGCGGTGTCGGAAAAGGGGTAGCTGCCCGGCGCGTAGTGGGCGACCTGATCCCACCAGGGGCGATCCCGGTCGTAATACGGAGCGCTGAAGGGGCTGTGATAAGCCGCGTCGGCAGCGGGCCGGTTCGGAACATGGGGCCAGCGCTGGCGATCATACTCGCGGCGCAGGGCAGGCTCGCGCAGCACGTCGTAGGCTTCGTTCACGCGCTGCAACTGCTCCGTTGCCCAGTCCGCGCGCTGGGGATTCAGATCGGGATGCACCTCGCGCACGCAGCGGCGGTACGCCAACCGGATTTCTTCGCCAGTGGCATTGCTCTCGATCCCGAGCACAGTGTAGTAGTCCCGGGCGGGATCATACGTGATCTTCTGGCGCATCCAACCCTCGTTTAACGCCGTCCGTACTTGCGCTCGACCTCGGCAAATTCGTCGGGATTGACTTCGAGTGTCACCGCGCCGCAGTGGCGGCAGACCTGCGCGCCCACGTTGACCAGCCGCTTGAAGGGGCGCAGCATCCGCGAGATTTTGCCCAGTTTGAGCGAACGGGGAGCCAGTTGAAGCTGGCGGAATTTGTCACTGTAATCGACCAGGTAGGCCGACGCCAGGTCGGTCGAGCCGCAGCGCGGGCACTGCCAGGGATGCAGCGGCGCAGGATAGGCGGGTCCGGCTTCGGGGATAGAGCTGGGGGGAGCAACCGTCGGCGGAGTCGTCGTGCGTTCTTGGGACATGATGACTAACCTTTCCCGGATGCAGGGCTGGCCGCGACCAGCCGGATCATGTGTGCCTAGATTATACACCGACATCCGGAGGCCCGTGAAAGCAACTTTTGGACACCCTGCGCGTAATAAGATGCAGATACAAACCATCACGACCACAAGGAGCTGCCATGTGCACCAAAAACAATGATCGTATCTTCCCGGCCATCGGCCTGATTCTGATCGGGGTGCTGTTCTTGATGGATGTGGGGATGCTGTGGCCCATGTTCGTCCTGGTGCCTGGTTTGGTCATGCTCTGGATTGCCATGTCCGGAGGCAAGGCCGGGGCCGCGTCGATGTCGATCCCAGGCATGATTACCACCGGGACCGGCGCCCTGCTCTTCGTCCAGAATATCACGGGCTATTGGAATAGCTGGTCGTATGCCTGGACGCTGTACGCCGTCTTCTTCGGCATGGGGCTGATGTTGATGGGCCAGAAGTTCGAAGAACCGGGCCTGCACAACGTCGGGCGCTGGTTTGCCCGCGTGGGGATGATCGGCTTCTTCATCTTCGCGTTCTTCTCCGAGGTGATCCTCGGCGTCAGCGGCGGGCTGGGATCGTGGGCGCCTCTGATCCTGATCGGGCTGGGCCTCTATCTGCTGACGCGTGGCATGAGCGAAGAACGGCTGCACACGCTGCTCGGCGGGGAAAAGTCCAAGGTCAAAAACAAGGCCAAGCACGGTGAAGACCAGTTGTTCACCGGGCCGGTGATCTATGGCACTCGCGTCACCTCGCGCGACAGCTCACGCCTGAGCAGCGACTCGGAACCCTCGAAACAGTCCTGACCGGTGCCAGGTCGGCGTAGCATAATCGTACGGAACGCGGGGTTGGTAGCCCCGCGTTTTGCGCTATAATCCCGCCGCACCATGCAGCGAGCGTGGCGCGGAGGCTGTGTTTTAGATGCGTATTCCACAATGGTTCGTGATGTTATGGGTCGTCGGGATCGCCGTCCTGGCTGTCGGCGCGTCCGTGCTGACCTACGGGTTCGTGCGCGACCGCGCCGCCGAGTTAGACGAGGTAATTGTGCTGCCAGACCTGCCGCAGTTGGAACGGCCCGCGGCGCACACGGAAATTCCCCCATCGCCCACCACGGCGGTCAGCGCCAATCCCACCACCGCGCCGGACGTTACGCCGTCCACGCCCCCGCCCGGCGGATCGGACACGATCCAGTCCACCGCCCCGGCAGAAGTAGCCAGCGCGATCTGGGATGATCCGCGCCGGGTGTCGATCCTGTTGATGGGCATCGACCAGCGCGCCGGAGAGACCGGCACCTTCCCCACCGACACCATGATCGTGCTCTCGCTGGACCCAGGCGGCAAGACGGCGGCGATCCTCTCGGTACCGCGCGACCTGTGGGTGGAATATCCCGGCCTGGGCCGGTCCGGGCGGATCAACACCGCCAACATCGTCGGCGACGAGATCAGCTACCCGGGCGGCGGCGGGCCGATGTTCGCCCTGAAAACCGTCGAAAATGTGCTGGGGATCAAGATTCAGTATTACGTGCTGATCAACTTCGAAGTGTTCTACAAGCTGGTGGATGCCGTCGGTCCCATCGAAGTCTGTCCCACCGAGGCCATCGACGATGACAAGTACCCGGACGGCAGCTATGGTTATATCACCGTGCACTTCGATCCGGGCTGCCAGGAATTAGGCTCCGAAAAACTGCTGCAATATGCCCGCGTGCGCCACAGCGACAGCGACATCGGGCGCTCGTCGCGCCAGCAGGAAGTGATCCTCAACATCCGCAAGAGCGTGCTCAGCACCGGCGGCGTCACGGCCCTGGTGCCGGAAGCTCCGGCGCTGTGGTCGTCGGTGCAGGATAACGTGCGCACCAACCTGACGCTGGAAGACATGATCAAGCTGGGGCGCAAAGCCGAAGAAGTGTCGTCGGACAACATCCGCCAGGGCCAGATCACCTTCGACGAGGTCTATACCAACCAGACGGCAGACGGCGACCAGATTTTGGTCCCGATCCCGTCCGACATCCGGCTGCTGGTCGAAGACCTCTTCCGCCCGGCGGGCACGCCGTCCACCCGGCAGTAAGCGGTGATTTACCTCGC
>CAYRWY010000058.1:0-18687 GCA_964427955.1 uncultured Anaerolineaceae bacterium | reverse complement strand
CGTCCCTGCGCCACCGTGATCGCCGTCGTGACGTTTTTGCCGAAAAACAGCGTCTCGATGGCGGCAGCATCCGGCTGGTAGCGCGCGATCAGTTGGGTGATCTCGCCGTGAAGCTGGCGCAGGCGGTCGGGCATCGGGGTATGGGCCGGGGTGGTGATCACGCCGAAAGCGATGGCCTCGAACGATCCGTCGTCGTGTTCGCGCACCAGTCCATAACCGGTCGTGGCGGTACCGGGATCAATGCCAAGTACGAGCATGGGCGCTCCAGGGAATAACTGCGGGCGGGTGAAGGTATGATCCAGCCCCTCCGCGTGGGAGGGGCCAGTTGAGCGATCAATCCAACCGACTAAGCAGCTTCCAGCGCGGCCATCACTTCGTCCGTGATGTCCAGGTTGGACGCGACCGACTGCACGTCGTCGAGATCTTCGAGCTTTTCGATCAGGCCCATCGTCTGGACGGCCTGCGCCGTTTCCAGCGCGACTTCGTTTTTGGGCTGCCAGATCAGCTCGCGCTCGTCGATGGCGTATCCGGCGTCGCGCAGGGCTTTGGCGACGCTGGCCAGGCCTTCGCGCGGGGTGTAGATGGCGAACATTTCGTCGTCCTGCTGCACGTCGTCGGCTCCGGCGTCGGCGGCCACGAGGAAGATGTCATCGTAACTGATCCCCTTGGAGGGCACGGCAATGTAGCCTTTTTGCTCGAACTGCCACGTGACCGACCCGGCTACGGCGAGACTGCCGCCGTTACGGGTGAGCACATACTTGATGTCGGCCAGGGTGCGATTCTTGTTGTCCGTCATGACTTCGATGATGATGGCGATGCCGTGCGGGCCATAGCCTTCATAGGTGACTTCCTCGACGGTGACGGCATCCTCGCCGATGCCCGCCGCGCGGTTGATGGCCCGCTCGATGTTGTCTTTGGGCATGTTAGCCGCACGGCCCTTGTCGATGGCGATGCGCAGCGCGGAGTTAGAATCCGGATCGGCTCCACTTTCGCGCACGGCCATCATGATTTCGCGGGCGACCTTGGTGAAGATCTTGCCGCGCTTGGCGTCTTCGGCGCCTTTTTTCCGTTTAATGGTTGACCACTTATTGTGACCTGACATCCTCTGGACCTTTCCAAATTCGAGAGAATTGGCATGTTTTCGTGAGTGTAAAATTCCGACACCACTACGCGAGCCTGATTGGTAAATTTGACTTCGATTATACCCGACTCGCCAAAGCACAAGCAAGGGCGCGGTGTCAGCTTGATGGTGGTCATCCGTCAGGCAGTGCGGGCCAGAAGGGGGTATCATCCCTTACTCGCGGCGTATTTGTTCTTCAGGAGGAAAAATCATGACCTCGTCTCGCTTCACGGACCCGGACTACCTGCGCAACGAGCAGTACCGTGATTCGTCGAATCTGAATGCCCGCGCCGACTTGCACATCCGCTTTCGCACCAACCGGACCCAGACCTGGTTCGGCTGGGTGTTCGACCATTACCAGGTTCCGCCGGACGCGCGCCTGCTCGAAGTGGGCGGCGGGCCGGGGCGGCTGTGGGTGCAAAACCTGAAGCGTATCCCGCCGGGCTGGCAGATCACCCTGTCCGATTTTTCGGCGGGCATGGTGGCCGAGCAGCGCCAGACGCTCGGCGCGAGCGGGCAGTTTGCCTTCGAGGTGATCGACGCCCAGTCGATCCCGTACCCGGATGGGACGTTCGACGCGGTGATCGCCAACCACATGCTCTACCACGTGCCGGATCGTCCACGCGCGCTGGCGGAGATCCGGCGCGTGCTCAAGCCGGGCGGCTATTTCTACGCCGCGACGAATGGGGATTCGCATCTGCGCGAGCTGCCGGACCTGGTGCGGCGCTCGAAACTCGATCTGCCCGAACGCATGGGGAATTCCAGTTCGTTTTCGCTGGAAAATGGCGCCGAACAGCTCTCGCCGTTTTTCGAGGACGTGCGCATGGAACGCTTTCCCAATTCCCTGGCCGTCACCGAGGCGGAACCGCTGGCCGCCTACCTGCTGTCTACCCGGTCCGAGTTCGATCCGGTCCCGCTGATCGCGTTTCTGCGCGAAGAGTTGGCCCGCAATGGCGGCGTGATCACGATCACCACCGATGGCGGGCTGTTCGTGGCGACGCGCGCGTGACGCGCGTGGTTCAGGGATGGAGGTTTTTGAAGGACAGATTACTGATCCTTGCACCAATAGCTAAACTTTTGCCTGGGAGATTTACCTCACCCCTCAATCCCCTCTCCAGCATGATTGGAGAGGGGGTAGGGGGTGAGGTCAACCGTGGGCATCCAAAGTTTAGTTTTTTATGCGAATAAAAACAGGGCGCAGCAAGCAGCCCCCCCCCCCCTCGCCACCGGGTGGAGAGGGGGAGAAAACGATTCAACGCGGAGATCGCCGCGCGCGTTGAGGAAAATTGGGGAAAGAGAGAAAACCTAGAGTCGATTTTTCCCTCTCCCATCGCTCTATGGGAGAGGGGCCAGGGGTGAGGGCCATTTCGCCGGCCTACGGCCCGACCGGTGTGCCCCCGGCCTCCTGGGTGGCGTTCTCCTCGCGGAGGCGCTGTTCCAGGCTGGCCTGCGTCCCGCTCAGCAGCGGGGTGATGGTATTGTCGATTTCTTTGATCGCCGTCTCGACCTGCTCGCGCATGGCCTTTTTGTCGAGATCGCCGTTCGCGTAACCCTGGAAGGCGTCGAGGATCTGGTGCATGTACAGCATGATGGTATTGTGCGCCAGCGCCGCGCATTCCGGGGCGGGCTGCCCGCCCACGCGGTCGCGCAGCGGGATCAGGCGGTAGTTGATCAGGGTCGCCACTTCCTGCGGCGAGAGGTCCATCCCCTTCTGGCTTTCGTCCTTGAACGTCCCGATCAGCGTGCTGGCGACTTCGTACCAGGACACCATTTCGGTGGTCTGGCAGCCGGGCAGCAGCGTGGCCACCGGCTCGGCTTCCACCGTGATCACGATGCTGGGCGGCAGTTTTTTGTCTTTGCTGTCCCCGCACGCGGCGAGCGTGGCGATCAGGACCAGGACGAGCGGTATGACGATCAGAGTTCGGAGTCGGTTCACAGCGGCCTCCTTTGGGATCATGGCGCGTGCGTGTAGCTTAAGTCCGAACGAATCGGAGTGCAAGGGTGCGCGGGCGATCTGGAAGGGGCGAGCTATGCCTCGCCCCGATTTCTGTACAAATTCCTAACCACGTCTATTCCGGCGCGACGATTTGACGTCCAACACAGGAATTGTAGGTCGCGCCGAGGATGATCTTGTAATCGACCGTGCGGTTCGGGTCCGGCTGTGAGATGACGTTCTGCGGCACGATGTTGAGCAGGTCCACCAACTCGCCCAGGCTGCTCCCTTTGCTGCTCCCGGTGTAATCGTAGACCACCGTGTCGGGGTAGGCGGTGTTGTCGGCGCTGCCCATCGCCACGGGCGCGAAGCCCTCCCAGATCAGCCGGTCCGCCGCGACCATGTCCCAGGTTTCGTTGGGCGTGCCGTTGTAAATCTCGATGCGGGCGTTTTCGAGCCGCAGCCGGTTTTGGGTGGGCGGCTGGAGGAAGTCTTCCAGCAGCCGGAGCATCCCGCCGTTCGGATCGGGGAGCTGCACGTTGGTCACGCCGTCCGGCGACCAGGCAATCGTCTCGATCCCTTTGCGGAAGAAGTGATTCTCGATGTCGTTGGGCTGGATGCTCAGCGCCAGCGGGATCAGCGGCAGGACTTCTTCCAGCGGCATATTGGTTTGCACGACCGAGGTAATCTGGCTGTACAGGTCGGGAATCTGGGTGATCATGCCCTGCGACTTGGCCTGCGCCCAGATGGACCGGAGGACCTGCTGCTGGCGGCGGCCCCGGTCGAAGTCGATGGAATTATGGCGGCTGCGGGCATACCACAGCGCGTCCTCGCCGTTCATGTGGAACACGCCCACCGGCTGGGTAAACAGGGTGTAATCGGCATCGGTCTCGTTGCCCGCGATGCCATCCTTACAGGCCGCCCCGACGGTGCATTTCAGGTCCTGGATCGGGCAGTCTACCGCGATGGTGACGCCGCCCACGCCGTCCACGATCTGCTCGAAGCCGTCGAAATCGACCATCGCGTAATAGTGCGTCTCGATCCCGAAGTTGTAGAGGATCGTCTGGCGCATCATGCCCCAGGCACCGTCCGTCCAGCCGATGGATTCGCCGTAGCCCCAGGCGAGATTCAGCCGGGCCATGCCCCAATTGGGGATGAAGACGAACAGGTCGCGCGGCAGCGAGATCATGCTGACGGTGTTGGTATTGCGATTGATCGACACCACGATCATGGTGTCGGTATGGAACGGCTGGCCGGGTTCGACTTCGCCATCGTTGCCGAGCAGCAGCACGTTGAGAATCTCGTAGGGGGTGCCATTTTCATCCGTCGAGCGCAGGCGCGGCATGGCCGTCGGGATCGCCGTGGGCTGCGGCTTGCTCGGCTCGAAGTCGGGCGGATAGTACAGCGTCGGCGTGGGCAGGAAGACCACTTCCGTCGGCGTGGGAGTCGGCGTTTCGGTCGGCGGCAGCGGGGTTGGCGTCTCGCTGGGCGTGACCGTCAGGGTGGCGGTCGGCGCGGCCAGCGTCGGCAAGACGCGCAGCGTATTGGTCGGCATGACCGTAGCGCGCAGCGTATTGGTTGGGATGACGGTGGCCTGTTGGGCGGCCCAGGCGCCGTGCACCGCGGGCAGCAGCCCCAGCGCGACGATCACGACCAGGCTGGCGGGCAGAGTGACAAGCAATAGAAAACGCGAACGATTGGACATCGCTATCTCCACAGCGGGTTGGCTTGACTTCGGGGGCAAGTGTAGCGCACGATGGCCGCTTGGCAAGTCTCCGGCGGTGAACCGTGGGGAAACGGTGCAGAATGGCGCGATGGTCGGTGAGTCGCCGCCTTCAGACCTCTGCCGGGCGGCTGGCGCGTGGTCCGGGCCGAGATCGGGATGATCGTCGTCATTGCCGGGATCAGCCTGGTGCTGGGCTGATCCTGGCATGGATAACTAAACTCGCCGTTCAGCGGTTTACCTCACCCTCAACCCCCACCCCCTTCTCTCTCTCCAACTTGCCTGGAGAGGGAGAAGGGGAGGGCGTCCGCCGTATTCTCCCCTCTCCACGTCTTTTGGAGAGGGGCCGGGGGTGAGGTAGGCTCTGGCACGTCGTTCGCCAACAGTTGCCATGAGCCAGGTCTCGCCAGAAAGAGACGAAAATGTTCTTCTCTCTTTTTCCCCCTAAGATTCTCCGCGTGCTCTGCGCTCTCCGCGTTGAATCGCTCTTCTATTTTCGGAGTAGTATCGCGAGACTGGGGAGAGGGGCCAGGCGTGAGGTCAAACACCGCGAATTCTCGCGTGCTCAAAGCTCCTAAAACAGCCGCGGCTGGCGGGCGTGCCCCTCGTGATTCAGCAGCCATTCCTTGCGCCACAGTCCGCCCCCGTAGCCGGTCAGGCTGCCGTCGCTGCCGATCACGCGGTGGCACGGCACGATGATCGAGATCGGATTCTGGCCGTTGGCCGTCCCCACGGCGCGCACGGCATTCCGATCCCCCAGCGCCTCGGCCACGCTCAGGTACGAGCGCGTCACACCGAAGGGAATCGTCAGCAGATGGTCCCAGACGCGCTTCTGAAATGCCGTCCCCTCCAGTTGCAGCGGCACCGAAAATTCCTTACGCTTGCCGTCGAAATACTCGGCGAGCTGGTTCAGGCACGTCAGCAGCGGCGGGGTAGGGACGTCCGCCGGGCGCTCCGGCTCGGCGTTCAGGAAGTAAATCCCCGTCACGCCCTGATCCGTCCCCGTGATTTCCAGGATTCCGATGGGCGAGCGGTAGTACACGATGCAGCGGTGGGCGGCCATAGTGGAGTCTCCTAGTAGGGCAGTGTTCGCTTCGGCCTGATCTTGAACCGGTTGCGCTGGGAGAAATAGCGCGCGATGGCTTCGCGGGTGCTGGTCGTTTCGCGCAGTTGATCGATCAACAGGTTGCGCCGGATCACGATTTCCGCGTCGAAAAACCAGTACAGGCTCATCAGGGGCGAGATCATGACGATCCCGCGGTGGCGATCTTCCGGGTACATCTGGTAATTGCCGAATTCGCCATGCACCGCCGGGATCACGCGCGTGGTAATGTGGCTCTTGGCGTGCCGCGGATGCTCCCACACGTAGCGGCACGCGGCCTCGAACTGCTGGAAGGCGTGCATGTCCGGGGTGAGGGCGCACGCGCCCAGGAATCCGCCATCTTTGGCCAGCGCCGCGATGTTCTCCAGCGCGTGATGGTGGCAGACTTCTTCCTCGACTTCGGTCCCGAAGCCCAGGCACGCCAGCAGCTTGACCGGGAGGTCCAGCGTGCTCGCGGCGGCCAGCGAGATCGAGTCCTCGATCAGCGTGCCGGGCGCGGACTCGTCGCCGCGCATGATTGAGTCCACGCCGCCATCGACCAGGATCAGCGCGTCCGTGCCCAGGTGCTTGATGAGCGCGGTATAGCCTTCCGCCAGCAGGGCCGCGCCGGTTTTGGCCATCATCCAGATCGTCACGTCTTCGCCGCGCACGTCCCGGAACCAGGTGGAGAGGAAGCCTTCGGGATAGTACGGGATCGGCTTGTCTTCGGGCGGACGCGCACCGAGCACCAGGTCTTCGTGCAGGGGAATCGGCTGGCTGAAAATCTCGGCCACGGCAAAATCGCAGAACGAGTAATTCGCCAGGTGGACCGTGTAGCCCGCCTCGCGCAGCGCGAAGTAGATCGGCAGCCCGGCGAATACGTCGAAGCCGCCGCCCGCGCCCGCGATCAGGATGCTCTTGCACCCGGTCAGGCGGTCCAGGATCGGCAGATTGAGCGGCATGGCGGCGCTATCCGAACCGCACACGCACCGTGCACTGCGGCAGGTAGTTGCCCGTGACATCGACTACCGTCAGGCGCAGCCAATAATCGCCTGGCGCAAAGGCCGCCGTATTCACCGCGCCCAGTTCGCCGTTGGAGACCTGGTTCTGGTAGACCTGCAAGGTGGCGAAATCGCTGTCGTTCGTGCCGCTGCCCGAAATTTGCAGCCGGTAGAACTGGAAGCTGGGATGGGTGGCCGTGCCGTAGATGGCGAACGTGCCGCGCAGCACCGTCCCGGCGACCGGCTGGGAAATCGTGGCGCTCGGATTGTCGCAGTTGAGACTGGTGTAGTTGCCCCCCGTGCCGCTCGGCGCGGCTCCTCCGGCCACCGGCGTGACGTTGCTGCCCGCCGGGACGTAGAGGAACTGCCCGGCGGTGATCGTCCCGGTGTTGGTCAGGCAGTTGCCGGTAGCGAGTTCGTCCACCGTCAGGCGGAAGCGCAGCGCCAGCGCGAACATAGTATCGCCCGGTTGGATGGTGTAGGCGATCCAGCCGCGCGGGATGGTGCAGCCGCTGGGGACCGGCGTCGGGGTGCGCTCGCCGCCAAAGGGCGTGATGCTCGGCGTCAGGGTCGGGTAGGGCGTAAAAGTCATCGTGAACCGCAGCGTCGGCGTGGGCGTGATGCTCGGCGTGGCCGAGGGCGTGGCGGTGGCCGTAAACGTCGGTGTATGGGTCGGCGTAAAGGTCCGCGTGGGGGACGGCGTGATGGTCGCCGTCGGCGTGCGGGTGGGCGATGAAGTCACGGTCGCGGTAAACGTGGCCGTGGGCGACGGCGTAATCGTCGGGGTGCGGCTGGCGGTGGGCGCCGCGGTGGTCGGGATCGGCGTGACCGTGGCTGTTGCTGTGGCCGAAGGCTGCGACGTCGCGGTGGGCAGCAGCGCCACCTGGGCCACGGTCGGCGTGCTGCTCGGCTCCACCGTGATCACCGGGGTAGGCGAGGCCGTGGGGGTGCTGGACGACGTCGGCGTCATCGAGGGTGGAATCAGCGTGTCCGTGGGGGGAGCCGTCCGGGTGGGCGACGGGGTTTTGGTCGGCGTCCAGGTCGCGCTGGACTCCGGCGTGGCGGCGGGTGCCGTGGTGGGCAGCAGGGCCTCAGCCGTCTTGGTCTTCTTCTCTTGGGACGAATTGTCGGCATTGCTGCTCAACGTCAGGATGATGCCAAACGTCAGGGCCAACGCCAGGGTCCCGATCACGGCGATGGCGACGATCAGTTCGTTACTACGGTCGCGGCGGCGCTGCATGGCTCAACCCTCCTCTACGGGCGCGTGGTGGCAGGGAGCGGGATGACGAAATGGAACGTACTGCCCTGGCCGGGCTTGCTTTCCAGCCAGATCGTGCCGTTGTGCGCTTCGACCAGCGCCTTGGCAATCGACAACCCCACCCCGGTATCGCCGATGCCTTCGATGAGCGGATTGTCCGCCCGGTACAGCCGTCCGAATACCCGGCGCTGTTCCTCCGGGGGCACGCCGCCGCCCTGGTCGGTGACCGAGACCAGCACGACGTCGGCGGGCAGCGCCCGGAGATCGGCGTTGTCCACGGTCGGGGCGACGAACTGGCTTTGGTAGCTGGCCGTGATCGCAATCTCGCCGTTGGCAGGCGAAGCCAGGTAAGCATTCGACAGCAGTTGCATGATCACCTGGTGCATGGCATCCCGATCCGCGCGCAGCGGCGGCAGGCTGTCGTCCAGCGCCATGTGCAGCGTGATCCCCTTCTCGCGGAACTGGTTCCCGGCGGCGGTGATCGCGTCTTCGACCACTTCGAGCATGTCCATCGTCACCGGCTGAAGCTCGAAGTTCTCCGAATCCAGCCGGGTGACGCTCACCAGATCGTTGACCAGGTGGGCCAGCCGGTCGATGTTGGCCTGCACGCGCTCCAAAAACTGCCGCTGCAAGGCCCCCAGGATGCCCACCGATTCGCTGAGCAGCAGGTCGGTGTAGCCCATGATCGAACTCATCGGCGTGCGGAGTTCCTGGGCAATCGACATCACGACCTCGGCGTTAGCCGGGGCAATCGGTTGGGTGGATTGGGTAGTCGATCCGCTCGGCGGGCGGCTGTGCTGCTGCTGGAACAGGACGAAGTCCTGCTGGGCTTGCAAGAGCTGCGCTTCGAGCGTCTGCCGCTCGGCGGTCAGGTCGTCGATCATAACCTTCAGCGCCCCGACGCCGTCCGCCCCCAACTGTTGCAGCAGTTCGCGGTTGCCTTCGGCGCGGGCCAGCAGTTGGTCGCGCTCGGTTTGCAGCGCCGTCTTTTCGGCGGCGAAGCGATCCCGTTCGGCGGCGAGGGCGGCGCGCGCTTCGCTCTGTTGCTGGCGGTCGGCGTTGACCTGGTTGAACTTGAAGATCATGTCTTCCAGCTCGCCCTGGATCATGGTCCCTTCGGCCAGCAGCCGGGTGCGCTGCTTGAACCATTCCTCGCGCAGACTCAGCAGGTCGTCGCGTTCGGCGCGGACCGAGTCGCGCTGCTTGATCAGGGCTTCGCGGTCGGTTGCCAGGCGGCGCAGATCGCTTTCGAGCGCGGCGAGCTGCGTTTCGCGCTCGTTTTCGCGGGCGATCTTGTCTTCCAGGTCCTGGCGTTCGGCGAGCAGCAGATCGCGCTCTTTGGCGATCTTCTCGGCGCGGCTCTTGTAGTAGCTGCGTTCTTCGGTGAGCTGGCCGAGCATCTGGGCAGTCCCCAGCGATCCGCCCTCCAGGCCCATCGCCTTGAGCTGCATGTGGACGTCGTCCAGTTCTTGCTTGAGGGCATCCCGTTCGCCGGACAGCCGGGTCTTGTCCTCGCCGAGTTCGGTCAGCATGTCGCGCAGGGCCGCCGGGACGACCGGCTCCCGGTTGTCGCGAATTTCCTGAAGCTGGCGTTCCAGCTTGGTCTTCTGGACTTGCAGTTCGTCGCGTTCGTGGCGGAGCATTTCGATCATGTGATTGAAGACGTCTTCGTCACCCTGGGCGCTGCCCAGCGTGGCCTGGGCATCTTGCAGCGCCTTGGCCAGCCGCTCGCGTTCGGTCGCCAACTGGCGCCGCTCCTGCGAGAGCACTTCGACCCGCTGCGTGATCGAGAGGGCTTCGTCACCGCCTTCGGCCAGCGTAGCCAGCCGCCCGCGCTCGAAGTCCAGTTCGACCTGCAATTCGCGCACCATGCGGCTGAGTTCGGCGATCTGGTCCTGGGCCAATGCCAGGCTAGCTTGCATCTCCTGCCGGACCGCCAGCACGCTCTGGGCGTCGGTTGCTTCGGGGGAGGGGCTGCGCACCACGGCCTGGATGGCCTGCTGTTCGGCGTCGGATTGCAGGTGCAGCGCGGCCCGGCTCATGCCCAGCAGGCGCGCGGCGACCGGGGCCAGCCCTTCGAGCAGGGTCGTCTCGCTGTCGTTCAGTTCGCGGCTGGTGTAGGGCAGGCCGACGATGGTCACGCCCATGATGTGCCCGGCGCGCGTCAGGGGTTGGATGTAGGCCGGTCCGATCTGGCTGATGTCCAGCCGGGCGTACAGGTCGATCAGTTCGTCCAGGTTGCGGTCGGCGCTCATGCGAAGCTGCGTTTTGCGCTCGATGGCCGTGCGCAGGGTCGGCTGTTCGTCCAGGTTCAGCGCCAGGCCGGGGATCAACCGCTGTTGGATGTGGTCATAGGCGGCCAGCACGTCGGCCCAGCCGCTCTGATCGTGCGTGACCAGCACCGCCATATCGGCCCGCAAGATGGTCGCGATGGCCGTGACGATCTGGCGCGGGATCTGTTCGGGTTCCTCTTTTTCGAGCATCATCCCGATGGCTTTGAGCAGCGTCACCGGCTCGGTCGCCGAACTGTAGCCCATCGCGCGGGTGGTGACGCGCGGCGGCGGCTCCGGGGCCTTGACGGCGGCCTGCGGGCGGGAGACCGCCTCGGCATATTCCGACACCTCGTCGATGGCCGCGTTCAGCCGTTCGAGCACCAGCCGGTAGATGATGATCGCCAGGATCGGCATCCCGGTCAGGAAGGCCAGCCGCAGCGCGCCGGACGTATGCCCGCCCAGCTTATCGCTGCTGATCCGGGCGGTGGTGTAGCTGTAGCCGAGCAGCAGCACGGCGAAGAAGATCAGCTTGAGCGGAATATCCGCGGTCTGCTTGTAGCGCGTGACCAGCAGGCCCATCAGGCAGATGATTAGCAGGCCGGGAAGGAACGTCCAGATGAAGCCCAGCGTGTGCCGGTTGAAGTCGTGATCGTCGGCCAGCGGACGCCAGGTGATCGCCGTGTAGAGATAGGCGAGGATCGTCAAGCCGGTGATGATGAGCAGGACCCGCCAGATCGGGCGCTCCGGTTTGGGGCTGTCAGCGGTCAGCAGGGCCGCGCCCGCGTACAGGATCACCAGCATGTTGACGGCGCGTTCCAGCGGCGGCAGGATCGCCTCGTCCGGGGTGTTGGAGATCAGCGCGTACAGCCCGCCCACGCCCATCGCCAGCCAGGCCAGCACGGTCCCGCCCAGCAGCGCCGTATAGCGCCCGGCGGCGGTCTCCGACGATCCGCGCAGCCGTTGGCCGAGGGCCATCAGCATGGCGGACTGGCTGATCGCGATCACCGCCAGGAAATAGATCAGCTCTCCGGTCGGTTCGACAAACAGGTTGAGAAATTCGGGCGCAGAGTCCATAATTATCCCCGGTAAGATTCCCCTAACTGAGTATAGCACGGCTGCGCGGCGGATCGACGGTGGCCGCATGAGGCAGGGGTAAGAAAGCAGTTGAATTATAATTCGATTTGGCAAATCTGGCATTCGCAGGGTACACTACCGCGCAACTGATGCCGTGAGGGGGGCCTCGCTGCTGCCAGTACGAGGGCGGCACGGGCCTTTTTTGTTGGTATTGAAGACGAGTGGTTAGTTCTTAGTCCGGTGGCCCCTACGACGACGGTTCCACCGCGCCTCTCCCCCTCTCCACGCGGTGGCGAGGGGGGCGGGGGGTGAGGTAAAACGCAGCAGATGTAGTGCCTGGATACCGCCCGTAGGTCGCATCCCCGCCGCTTTTACTAACAAATAAAAACTAACCACTGATAACTGATCATTGTGCTCTCGACCCGAAATGGACAAACTCTCATGCCCGACGTAAACCAGGTGGCCAGGACCGCCCCGGCCTTGACGTGGCGGCGGCGGTTGGCACACGTGATCCGGCGCTATCCCTGGCTGGCGCGGTTGGTGCAGAGTACGATGCGCGTGGTCCAGCCCCGGTTTACCGCGGGGGTGGTGGGCGTCTTGCTCGACGAGTCGGGCAAACAGGTGCTGCTGGTCGAGCACGTCTTTCACGCGCTGTGCCCCTGGGGGCTGCCCGGCGGGTGGATGAATCGCGGCGAAGATCCGGCGCACACCGCCGAGCGCGAGTTCTTCGAGGAAACCGGCCTGCGCGTGCACGCCGTCCGCCCGCTGCTCGTGGAACTGGCCACCGAGATGCGCGGCCATTTCAATATGGCCTACCTGGTCGAACTGGAGGGCAGCGCCGGGCCGCTGACGCTGAGCGCCGAACTGCTCGACTATCGCTGGACCCCATGTGATAATCTGCCCACGCTGGTCAAATTCCACCGCCTGGGGATCGAGGCCGCGCGGCAGGCGACCACGCCCGCCCTGAAACGGAGTGCTGACGGAGAGTAAAACGTGGACTACGGACGTTTAGGCGAACGCCAACGCGGGTTACAACTGCCTTTCCTGGAAATCGCGTCCTCGATCTTGCTGCTGGGCGCGATTGTGCTGTTCATGCTGGAACTGGTCGCCTACAGCAACGAAAAAGAGTCGCTGCCGACCGATCTGACGGTCGCGGGGATCGCCGTCGGCGGCCTGAGCGAGACGGCGGCGCAGGCGCGCTGGGAGGCGATCTATTTGCAGCAGCCCATCCAACTGTACTACGAAAGCAGCCCGATCCTGCTCTACCCGGAAGAGATCAACTTCCGCGTCAGCAGCGAGGCGATGCTGGCCGATGCGCGCGCGCAGAGCAGCCGCGAGAAGAACTTCTGGGCCGGGTTCTGGAACTACCTGGAACGCCGCCCGGTCGCGGCGGTGAGCGTTCCGCTCCAGGCCGACTATCCCGCCAGCGATCTGCGCGTCTACCTGGAAAACCTGGCCGCGCGCTACGATGCCCGGCCCAACGCGGCGGGCGTCGATCTCGCGACTCTGACGTTTACGTCCGGCACGGTGGGGCGTAAGCTCGACATCGACGCGGCTATGACGCTGATCAACGCCGCGCTGTACGACCCGGACCCCGCCAACCGCCGCGTCATCCTGCCAACCGTGGCCTCCGATGCGGCCCGGCAGGACATGACCACGCTGCGCGCTGCGATTTTGCAGTTGATGCAGAACATGAATTTTACGAATAACGTGAACCAGTCCTTTGCTTCCGTCTATATCATGGACCTCAAGACGGGGGCCGAGGTCAAGATCTTGCCGGAAGTGGTGTACAGCGCGGTCAGTACCATCAAAATTCCGATTATGATCAACCTCTTCCGCAAGGAACTGGTGGTGTCGCAGGAAGAGGCGTTCCTGCTGGCTGAATCGATCATGTGCAGCAATAACTCGTCGTCCAACCTGCTGATCCAGACGGCGGGGGTGGGCGATGCGATGAAAACCCAAATGGGCGATGGCTTGAACCAGGTTTCGTGTACGGCGCAGAACCTGGGCGCCAAGCATACTTTCATCAGTGCCCCCCTGGATGTGGGCGATCCGAATTACGTCTTTGAAGCGCCGGTGTGTCGTCCCACCACGCCCGGCGATACCTCGTATAGCGCGACTCCTGATCAATGGTCCCAGACGACGGCGGAAGATATGGGGCGGCTGCTGACCAATATTTACGACTGCGCGAATTACGGCAGCGGCCTGGCCGCGGTCTATCCCGACGACATCACCCAGACCGAATGCCAGCAGATGATCAATCTGCTGAGCGGAAACCGGATCGACCGCATGATCGAGCTGGGTGTGCCGCCGGGCACCAAAGTCGCGCACAAGAACGGCTGGGGTGGCGAAACCAGCGGTGACGCCGCCATTGTGTTTACGCCGGGCGGTGATTACGTGTTGGTGGTTTTCACCTGGGAACTGGACACCGACGCCAACAATCTGCCGACGATCCTGAGTTGGGAAGTGATCGAAGAGATCAGTCGCCTGACCTATAACTATTTCAATCCTGGCACACCGTTGATCCAGCGCCGCACGCCGATCCATTCCCTGACCGCGATCCAGTGCGTATCCTACCGTTCCGCCGAAGATGTTGATCTGAACGACATTAACCATAATCGCCTGGACGCCAACGGCGATCCGCTGCCGACCGCCTGTTATGGTGGCAATTCCGGCGAAGGCTGCAAAGAGTTCCGGGGCTGGGCGAACGATTATTAGGGGGGTGTCTATGCGCAGCATCACGCGAATCCTGATCGCTCTGATCGTGGCCGGGATCGTGCTGCCGGTGAGCCTCCCGCGGGCCTCGGCGCAGAACGGCAACGCCGGCCAGGTAATCCAGTTGGTCAACCAGTACCGTGCCAACCTGGGCCTGCCCGCCTTGACGACCAATGGCTCGCTGGTGGCGGCAGCCCAGGGACATGTCGATTGGATGATCCGGACCAACTCCTACGGCCACACCGGGGAAGGGGGATCGACGCCCACCGACCGCGCTTATGCCGCCGGGTATCCGCGCGGGATCGTGTACGAGAACTGGGTCTCGGCCCAATCGCCCGAAAATGCCCTCGACTGGTGGGATCACAGCCCGATCCATCAAGCGACGCTGCGCCTGCCCGATGCCGTGGACATCGGCGTGGGCTACAATGACGGCGTCTACGTGCTGCTGATGGCCTGGACGACGGGCGCGCCAGTGGGCGGCGATGATGGCCCCACCGAGACGCCCGGACCGGTGGTGGTTCCTGTCTCGCGCGCGGCGCCCAACGCGGACGGCTCGATTATCCACGTCGTGCAGGAAGGGCAGACGCTGTGGGACATCGCCGCGGTGTACGGCGCGGACCTGGGCGAGATCGAGCGCCTCAACAACATTGGGACGGATCGGATTGTCCACCCCGGCGATCAGATCATCGTCAAGCTGGCCGAGGGGCAGCTTCCTCCGCCCACGCCGACCCCGCCCACCACGCACGTCGTCCAGGAAGGCGAAACGGCCTGGACCGTTGCCGCGCTGCACGGCCTGACGCTGGATCAACTCTTCGCCCTGAACGGGATCGACCGCTCGAAGGTGCTGCACCCTGGCGACGTGCTGTTGATCCGCCAGCCCGATCCGACCGCCACGGAAACCCCGACTCCCACGCCCACCTTGACGCCGCTGCCCGACACCCCCACTTTGACGCCGAGTCTGACGCCGGTCCCATCGGATACCCCGCTGCCCAGCCCCACCGTCAGCGCGACGATCCCCTTGCCGACCGATCTGGCGACGATCACCCCGCCGTCCGGCACCTCGACTGCCGTGCTGACGATGGCAGCAGTGCTGACGCTCACGGCGTCGGCTCCGACCGTGACCTCGACTCCATTCCTCACGCCGCAGGTTACGTCCGGCGCCTCGTCGAAGGATCGCTCGCGCAATGATGCGATCTTGCTCGGTGCGATCATCCTGATCGCCGGGCTGGGCATGATCATGGTGGCGGCGGGCGCGGCAGTGATCTTCAAGAGATCATGATGGAGCCTATCGATCTGCGTGTTGGCAGGTTTGAGGCAGGAGCCTGGCACCGCACGATCCCCGCGCCGGAGGATGTCCGGCGTGACGCGCTCACGCTGGCGACCTTCAATACCTGGTTCGGGGAGCACTTCGCCGCCTAAGCATCTTTTCCCCGTAAGAGCACAAGCCTTTCTTAATACGCCATTTGGCGTATATCCGCTTGGAAGTCGCGCCGCTACACTCCGCCCATCTGTTGGCATCGAAGGAGCGCAGCGTGACATGAAGAAGATGGCGGTTTTCCTGGTGGCCGTTGGGTTGTCGATTGGCGCCGCAGTATTATTCAATGCCTATAAGGAATCTGGCACACCTGAAAATCATGGGGTCGAGGTGACGCATGAGGAGGCCAGCGCCGAAAGCTCGTCGATGGCGGGCATGGACATGACCGGTATGGCTGATATGCCAACCACGGCTGACACCGCCGCAGAAGATGACCATGAGGCGGAGCATGGCCACGCCGAGGCAGATGGGCATGGCGACCCGGCCATCGGCTATTTGGGTCTGGAAGAAACGACACCCCTTGATGCGCAGGAACTGGACCGGTTTGTAGACCGGGTCCAGGCCGAAGCATACGACAAAGCCCACCAGGACAAGATCAGATTCATCGTTTTCGGCGCGGCTTTTGTGTTGGTGTTCATGACGTTCGCCAAAATCAAGACTTTTGACCTCAGCGAGCGCCTCAAAAACGCGATTGATTGGTATACCCTGGGGACGGTCTCCGGGATCGTTCTGATTTTTATCGTCATCCCTTCCGGCGTGATCATCACGTTCTTCTATATGCCGACCTCGACCGCCGTCTATTCCAGCGTCAAGGATATGACGGATCAGCCGGTGCTCGCGTTCTTCCGGAATCTGCATAACTGGTCGAGTGAGATTTTCATTTTCCTGTCACTGCTGCACGCGGCGCGGGCCGTCTCGACCCGGACTTTCCTGGGCAACCGGAAGCTGATCTGGGTGCTGGGCGCGCTGGCATTGATCGTCGGGTGGATCGCCTTCCTGTCAGGGACGTTCATGCGGGGCGACCAGGAGGCGCTGGAAGGCTTCGAGCACATGATGTATTCCTTCACACTCGTGCCGCTGGGTCGCTATATTTCCGAGTTTTTCTCCGGCGAATATACGCTGATGAAGCTGACGGCGCTGCACGTCGGCGTGACGATCTTCATCATCGCGCTGACGCTGACCCTGCACGTGCTCATGCGCAAGGTGCATGTGCTGGTCACGCGGCGTTGGAAGAAGGCGGTCGCGTATTCGCTGGCGCTGACGCTGTTCCTGATCGTTCAAAGCGTGCTCGTGGAAGCGCCATTTGTCAAGGGACCGGCCAGCGGGCCGACGGTCACAGGGATCGAAGCGACGAAGCCGCCCTGGCCTATCTATTTTCTGATCGAGGGGGAAAACTGGTTCGGGGCGAATGCGATGGTGGCCGTCCTGGCCATCGCCTTCTTGCCTCTGCTCATCTTCCCCTACGTGATCGAATTCCTCCCGATAAAGGCCGCGCACAAGGCCCAGGTGGGCGAGATTCTCTTCTATGTCGGCGTGTTCCTGATGATCGCTGTGTCCTACATCGCCGCCGCCGGGCAGATCAAAGCCCATATCTTCATGTAACGCTCGTCATCTGCTGGAAAAATGGGGCGCAGAGCTGCGCCCCGTTGTCGTGAAACCCGGAGATTATTCTCCGGTTGCCCGCTGATACTGAGGCGTTCAACTGACGTTGTGCGCTCGTGACTTGGATTGCATGGCACAATGAGTTTATCTGTCGTCTCAGGGGCAGGCTGAAGGGCAGTGAAGAAGAAAAAGAAGAAGGCGAAGCGCTGGTTGAGCTGGCGGTTCAGGCCGTTTCGGTGGACATTGATGCTATGGATGTTGTTGATAGCACTACCCATTCTTCAGGTGGGGCTAAAATATCTCTTTGCGATTGAAGTCTTTTGGTACTTTGAATATTCCCGCCTTTTTTGTCTAGGGCTGTTCTGTCTTGCTCTGCTCTTCAGCTACTTCGCACCGATTATCTGGATTCGAAGAACCCATCAATACTGGGTTTCTCACATTTCGAAAGCCAATTTCTTCGTTCTAATGGCGATAGGGATAGTCTATATAGCAGGAGTGGGGTTGCCCAGGACCATCGGTCCGTATCATTTGGCAACCACTAGGGCAAATGGCCACGTTTATTATTTGGGATATGTTGAGGTGAAGGAGGATAGTTATACGTATTTGATGTCGCTATATAGATGCGACCGCTTTGGTTTTTTCTGTACGGCTGTGTGTGAATACCCAATAACTGGCATGGCCCGCAGAAAGCAGTTCGATCTGCTCACCGACGATCAGGCGCACACCGTAGCCCTCACGCTCAATGACGAACCAGTCTGCATTAGCTCTTTTCACTAAGAGGCAGAGATCCTGATCGGCGGGCCTTTATTTTCCTCGGTCAACCTTCGAACTGCATTGTGAGTTCTGCTCGCGCATCGTCTGCGGTCAGCCCTGTTCCTCCGCCTGATCGCTCGTCAAACTGCCTAGAAACTCATCGAAGCTGTTGGCCACTTGGTAGACATTGTCGTAGCCGACCGTATCCACCAGGGCCTCGTAGTCCCAATAGTAGACTTTGCCGGTGTCGGGACCGGATATCGAAAGTGCAATGACGCTTTGGCCCAATGTGTCGGCTATCGGCAGCAGGTCAGGGGGCAGGCTGTTTCTGAGATTCTGCCTGGCTTGTGCGATGCTGGTAGCAGGATCGTCGCTCAGATCGAGAAACCGTTCCACCGCATCTCTCATCGGGGTGGGATGAAAGGGCCGGTGGTAGGCGACGATATTCGGCTGCGGAATACCCCCATTGTTCGTCATCAAAAATGCCCGGTAGCTGGCTGGTAGGATGGCACCGAGATCCCGTTCGAAGGCTTTGAGAGCCTCTTCATTCAGTGATTTTCCCCGATCGCTGATCCGTACTCCTGCCGCGACGATCTTGATTCCCACCAGTAGCTGATCATAGAGATCATCCGGCGAGTGGTAGACGATGCTATGCGTCGCCAACCCGCCGACGGTGGTCGAGGGTTCGGCCTCCGCGCGGCGCAGGTAAACGATCGGTTTGCCCAGTGCCGCGGCGTAGCCCACTTCGATCCCCACGCCAATCGCTTTGTAGGTGACTTCCGCGATCAGCAGATCGGCGGCGCGCAGATCGGCCACTGTCGCCGCCATCATCGCGTGCT
>CAYRWY010000057.1:0-18897 GCA_964427955.1 uncultured Anaerolineaceae bacterium | reverse complement strand
AAGCTGCCGCGAAAGTCGACCGGCAAAAGCTCTACAGCATCGAAGAAGCGATCAAGCTCGCCAAAGAGACTGCTGTGGCCAAGTTCGACGAGACCGTCGAGCTGCACATGCGTCTGGGCATCGATCCCCGGCACAGCGATCAGCAGATCCGCACCACCGTTATCCTGCCGCACGGCCTGGGCAAGACGGTGCGCATCCTGGTCTTTGCCGAAGGTGAAGCCGCTCGTATCGCTCAAGAAGCTGGGGCCGACATCGTGGCGGACGACGAAGTGATCGCCCGGATTGCCAACGAGGGTTGGACCGAATTCGACGTCGCACTCGCCGTGCCCGACACGATGCGTAAGCTCGCTCGTCTGGGTAAGGTACTGGGCCGCAAGGGCCTCATGCCGAATCCTAAGGGTGGGACGCTCGTACCGCCCGAAGACCTGCCGCGCGCCATTCAAGAAGCCCGCGCCGGTCGCGTGGAATTCCGCAATGACAAGACGGCGAACCTGCACATCCCGATTGGCAAAGCCAGCTTCAGCGAAGAACAACTGCGCGGTAACCTGAACGCCGTGCTAGATGCCATCCGCCGCGCTCGTCCGGGGTCGGCGAAAGGCACCTACATGCGTCGCGTGGTCCTCACCACGACGATGGGTCCGGGCATCCGCATCGATCCCAACGCCGCCATGACGATTACCCTGGGTTCGTAACTCACACGCAACCCGTATACAATGAACCGGAGGTCTCACCACCTCCGGTTTTTTATTTGTCCAGGGACAAGCTATGGAATTCGTGCGCGGCGATATTTTTCTCACCCAGGCGCAGGCGATTGGGATCGGACTGAGCGCCAACGGCCACCTGGGTGTCGCGCCGCTGTATACGGCGCTGCACGATCGCTACCCGGTATTCGTCAGCGAACACCGCAAGCGGGGACGCGGCGCTCTCCAGCCGCCGGGCACGATCTGGACCTGGCGCGAAGGAACACCCTGGCTCGCGGCGCTGATCGTGCAGGAAACCCCGCAGGGGGCGGTACGGCTGCGCCACATCGAAGCAGCGGTGCTCAATCTCTACAAGAGCTGGGAATACGAAGGGCTGCGCTCTCTGGCGCTGCTGCGGCTGGGAGAACCGTCCGACTGGCCCGCCGCGCGCGAAATCGTCGTCCATTATTTGAACGCGCTGCCGGTGATCGTCTACGAAGACTATATTCCTGGTCGCAGCGCCGAGTAACCATCACTCCGCAAGCAGTGCCGCCGAGCTATTGCACATCCTGGCTCCACCTGCGGCCAGCCATTCGTCCAGCGTCGCGCTGGTCTTGCGGCCCTCGACCACGTCCTCCCACAACCCGGTCGCCCAGTGGTAGTAATATTGGGTTTCCAATGCCCAGGCGCTGGGATCACTCAGCGTCACGCTCGGCCCGCCGTTATAACAGGCCAGCGCCAGCCCCAGATCCCACCCGGAAAACTGGGTCAGGCACTCGTAGAACACCGTCATCCCGCGCTGGACATTCATATCCGGGTTGAGCATATTCTCGCCGTCTTCGAAATGGAAAGGCATGACCTGCATCAGACCCACCGCCCCGGCGACCGAAATAGCGGTCGAGTCGCCGCACGACTCGATCTGGATCACGATGGCGAGCACGTTCGGATTGACGTCGTAGACCCTGGCCCAGTCGAGAATCTGAGGCTTCCAATGCCTGGCCTCAGGCGTAAAAAACGACGCCAGGGGAGCATCCGGATCGGTGATCGACTGCTCCGCGGCCCCGCTGTCGAGAGGCCACCGGTGCAGCACCGTCAGCCATGCCACCACCACCAGAACCACGACCGCCCCTACTATTCCCCATCGGCGCCACTTCGGCGCAGGGACAGCCGGCGGCTCAGGCTGCTTCCGCTGGCGCGTCGTCTGCTTGCTCATCAGGGATTCACAAGCCGGAGCGGGTTGGGCACGAACACTAACACGAAGAGCACCATCGCGGCGTAGCCGATCCAGCGCCGCCGCCGGTCCAGCTCGGTCACGGTGTCCATCGGCACCGCATAGAGCCGTCCCAGGAAAAACAAGAGCAGCGTCCACAGCAGCCACATCGAGTTGGCGAACGAAAGAATCAGAAATACGGTCACAATGGGGAAATACAGGTATTGGACACGCCGCCCTAACAGGGTGAAGACCACGTGCCCTCCGTCCAACTGCCCCAGCGGGATCAGATTCAGCCCGGTGATGAACAGCCCGGTCCACCCGGCTTTCGCCATCTGGTTGATGTACACGTCCTTGTCGTTGGACGGCAGCAGCTCGCCAAAGATGGTGTACTTGGCGGCGGCATAGAACAGCGAATTACCTTCCATCGCGTAAGGCTCGTCTTTCGGCAGGGGTTCGACCTTCGAGGTCGCCAGACCGAGGATCAGGATCGGCACGGCGAAGACCATCCCGACCAATGGACCAGCGACGCCGACATCGAACAGCACCTTCTTGTTGCGCATGGGTTCGCGCAGTTGGATGAAGGCGCCCAGCGTGCCGAAGAAGCTCAGCGGCATGGGGATGAAGTAGGGCAGCGTCACGCTGACATGGTGGCGGCGGGCGGCGAAATAATGGCCCATCTCGTGCGCCCCCAGGATCAGGAGCACGCTGATGGCATACGGCAGGCCGCGCCAGATTTCGAAGCTCTGGTCGGCCCCGGTGAACAACAGGGTCAGGACGGTCAAGACCAGCAGCACCGCGTTCGGCCAGACCGGGCGGGGCTTGGGATTCACCCGCCCTTTCAAAGCAATCACCACGTGCTCGCCCTGCTCGTTGGTGGTCAGCAGCACGTGATGGTCCTGCGGCGCAAACACGCGATCCAACTGCTCGTAGGCCGTTTCACTGTCTACCTTGAGCTTGCCCGCGTAGCTCACGCTGGCAGGGGGAGCGGGCTGATGATCGACGTGAGCGATGGTCATGACCTCCGCCACCGCCGCGGCAAACGGCTCGTGGGCCGCGACTTGCGGGCGGGCAGCAGCAGGAGTTTCCACAGCAGCAGGCGAAGCCTGCCCGGTTGACAATACAGACGGTTCGTTTAACATCCACTTTCCTCAATCAGCTACGATGTTCCGCTCTCAGCAGGTGCGAGCGGCAGCAGTTCCCACTCGTCGGTCAAGCCATTCAGGGCCAGAATACCACCCTCGCGAGAGCGCAAATACAGTGTACCGGTGCTCAACTCGGCGGAATCAGCCTGGAACATGCCATCAAAGCCCACTTCCTGGCCGGTCGCCCACCCCAGGCGTTCCTGGACACGCGAATTGGAGCGCCAGACCAACCCGAACCCACGCACCGGTTGCAGCAAACCCGCCGGAGGAACTAGCGAATCGTCGCGATCCGGATCGCCTTCATTGAAATTGTCGGGATACTGCGCCCAGGCAGGCGTGCTGCCGTCTTCAAATATCACGTAAATTCGATCCTGGCTGTCTACCCAGATCATGCGTCCATGTTCAAAGGTCTGTTCGGCCTCCAGCGTGATCTGAGATGCAGCCGCCGGGCAGGCATCCGGCGCCGGATCGAAGAACCAGATCTCCGGACAGGACAGCGGGATGAGCAGAGGCCGCTCGGCAGTCGTTCCAGAGGCTTCGGCGACCAGCAAAAAACGCGCTACGTCGCGATCGCCCGCGCGGGTGGATACCGTGATCTGCCCGGTCTTGTTGACATCCCAGCGCCACAGGCGCTCGCCGTCGGCATCCACGCGGTAGATGGTCGCGCCGTCCGCCCCGCGCACGCTCCAGTACAGGGTCACGTTCGATCCCGGCTTCGCCGCCTCGACGTCCGTCGTAAAATACTCCACCGACAACCCGGCCAGGGTCGGGATGAACGTCGCCGTGAGGGTGGCCGGGGCCGGAGACTGCGTGGGCGCCAGCGGATTGGTCGGCGAAGGTCCGAACGTCGGGGACACCAGCGGGCTGGTCGGGAAAGGCGTAGGACTGGGAAGCACCATGCTCACTGTGGTGGGAGTGACCGCGGTAACTGCCGGGGCGGTGAAGGTGGCGCTCGGCTCCCACGTGACGATGATCGGCTCCGCGTTGCCTCCACAGGCCGCCGCTACCAACCCCACCACTGCTAAACCCGGTATCAGCCAGATGCGCTGCCAGCGTCGCACGGATCACTCGCTTTCACTTCGGTCCGGAGAAATAATCAATGACACCGCTCAAGGGACGGCTGCGCCCAGCAGCGGGAGTTCCTTCGTCGCCGGAGCATCGACCAACAGCGCCACCGTGAAGGTGGAGCCGTTCTTGTCGTCGCTCTTGATCCAGATGCGTCCCCCATGAGCATCGACGGCCAGCTTGCAGAAAGCCAGCCCTAACCCCACGCCGCGCGGCATGTTCTCTTTCTTGATACGCGAAAACTTGTCGAAAATCATCTTCTGTGCTTCGCGCGGAATCCCTGGTCCCGTATCCTTCACCCGGATAAAGACCTCTTTCCCGCTGGCCGAGGAGCTGATCGTCACGATCCCATAGTCGGGCGAATACTTGATGGCATTGTCGAGCAGATTGATCACCACCCGTTCGATCATGTCCGCATCAATATACAAGGCGGGCAGATCATCGACCAACGCCTGGCGTATCCGCACATGCTTCTCAGCGGCCAGCGGCTCGGCCTGTTCGATTGCGCTGCGGATGACCATGTTGACCATCGAAGTGGTGCGATTCAGCAGCTTGCTGCCTTCTTCCAAACGCTGTACATCCAACAGCGAACTGATCATGCGCTGGACCTGGCGCTCGCTGCGCATGGCAATGCCGAGCAGGTTCTGCACGCTGGCATTCGGGTGATCCCCCAGCAGTTTCGCCAGCGCGTGCAGGCTCATGTCCACATTGCCCAGCGGACTGCGCATGTCGTGATAGACCATCGCGCTCAGATCGCGCTGCAACTGCTCCAGCGCCACCTGAGAAGAAAGGTCGTGTTCGATCCACTGGACGTGATCGCCTTCCGTGCCATTTTTCAGCCGCTTGGCATAGACCTGCACCGGTCGCTCGCCGTTACCTTTGGTCCAGGCTGACGATTGGAACCGTATTTCCAGCCCACGCTTGAGATGATCGAGACTCTCACCGGTGATCGGACCGGTCCCCGCGCGATGAATCATCGTGATATTGCGGCGCAGCAGTTCCTCGGAGGCATAGCCCAGGAACTCGCAGGCGCTTTTGTTCACCGCCCGGATCTCGCCCTCCAGGTCGGTGATGATGATCGGAACGATCGCGTCATCGAACAAGGAGCGAAAACGCTGGGCGGCTTTGCGGCTCTCTTCCAACAAGAGTGTCGCGGACAACGCCGCCGCGCCCATCTCGCTGATCGTCGCCGTAAAATTCACCGCATCCGCCGTGAAATAGCCCTGGGCGGGATGTGCCAGAGTCAGCACGCCGACCACATCCCCGGAATGAATGAGCGGCACGCACAGCGCCGAGCCGAACTGCGGCGAAAGCGGCTCATCGGGGAGCGGCATCCACAGCGGGTTATTCGTGAGGTCGTTGACGATCACCGTGCGATAGTTATGCGCGACAAAACCCGCCAGCCCGTTCGCCAGAACGCGTTCCATGACCGGGCGAGGATCGCTGCCCGCGCCCAGCGCATAGGTCGCCTGCAATTCCTGGTTGCGAAGCGCCACGAGGCTGGCGTGCGGAGTGCCCAGCGCCTCGGCAGCGGCGTGCAGCAGGCGGCGCACCACTTCCGCCGACGACATTTCGGCATTCAATTCCCGCCCCAGCCGGGAAACCAATTCCAGCCGGAGCGTTTCACTGAGCCTGGCCTGCAAACCCGGTGCCGCGCGCATCGTAACCCTCAAATCGGATAATTAGCCTTATTTTAACACATCTCAAACGCTGCGGGGGCACGCCTCATGATACTCTAACCGGCGGCTTCAGGTAGCGGATGGGCGCGGGCTTCAGGCTTTCGCGCACACCTTCGACGATCAACTGGCGCGCCTCTATATCGTGCTGGAAGTCCATCTCATCCGCCGGGATGACCAGTACCGGGCAGCTATCCCAGCGCGCGATCCAGGTGTCGTACAGGCCATTGAGGCGGTGCAGATAGTCGGGCGAGATTTCGCGCTCGAAATCCCTGCCGCGCAGCCGGATGCGAGCCAGCAGCGTCTCCACGCTCCCTTTCAAGTAGACCAACAAATCGGGCGGAGGCAAAAACGCGCGCACGCCGTCATACAAATCGCGATAGGCCCGGTAATCCCGCGCGGTCATCTGGCCCTGATCGTAGAGATTACGCGCGAAGATCTCGGCATCTTCATACACACTGCGATCCTGCACGACCGAGCCAGGATGATCGACGAGCTGGCGGTGATGCTGCAAGCGCCGGGAGAGAAAAAACACCTGGGAGTGAAAACTCCACTGCTGCATATCGGCATAAAAATCGGCCAGATAAGGATTCTCGTCCACGGCCTCATAGAAGGGCTTCCAGCCAAACGCTCCGGCCAAAATCCCCGTCAGGGTCGATTTGCCAACCCCGATGTTGCCCGCCACCGCGACGAAGTTTTTGCCTGCACTCACGGGCTGCATCATGAGTTTTCGCTTTCTGGGGTGGCAGAGACCGACCACTCACGCCGTTCGTTCAACTGCATCTTCCGCAAATATGCCTCTTCGAGATCGATCCCGGTATAGTTGGCCAGCTTGATCACGTACGCCAGCACGTCCGCCAGCTCTTCCTGGATCGCCATCCCGGAGTCATCCAGCGATCCAGCCGCCGACGCACGCCAACGCTGCCTGAACGCGCGCGCCAGCTCGCCCATCTCCTCCTGGAGCAGGATGAAATTGAAGAAGGGATCGGTCGAGAACTGTTTTTCACGGTCAAGCTGCTGGTGAAACCGCTGGAAATCGCCCAGCCGCCGCGAGGTTTGGTCGAGGGGCGCGTGGACGCTGGCCGCCACCACCGGCGCAGCGGCGGGTCCGGTATCCATCCCCGGCAGGGCAGGCTGGCGCGGTCCCTCGCCCAGTGCGCCGCGAATCTGGGCAAAGATCGCCTCGCGGTCTTCGGAACTCTGGACAAAATCAATCGCGTTGGTATCGATGATCAGCACCGGCGACCCGCTGTAGGTGCTGAAAAACTGGTCGTACGCCGCGCGCAGGCTGTCGATGTAGTCGGCTTCCATATTGCGCTCATAAGGCCAGTCGCGGGCCGTGATCCGGTTCATCAGAGTGTCGGTATCAGCCTTGAGATAGACCGCCAGATCAGGACGGCATACGTTCTCGGCCAGGGCCTCCTGCACGCTGTAGTACGTCTGAAGCTCGTCGCCCTTCAGATTAACCTGGGCAAACAACCGGTCCTTGTCAAACATATAATCGCTGATCAGCGGGCGCGGCATATTCGCGAGCTGGCGCTGCTGGTGGTAGCGGCTGAGCAGGAAAAAGATCTGCGTCTGAAAGGCGTAGCGCGCGCGGTCGGCGTAGAAGTTGGAAAGGAAGGGATTCTCCTCGAAGACTTCCAACACCAACTGGCCGTTGACCTCGCGCTGAAACATCCGCGCCAGCGTCGTCTTGCCAACCCCGATCACGCCTTCAATGGCTATATAGGCCCGAATAGTGCTCATGTGTCTTGTCCGTTGCTGCGAAGGGATAGTTGGGGTCCAGTATACCGCCGGGCACTTCCGACTGTCCACCTCCAGACCGTCCCAACCCAGGCGACAGTCCGGACTTTTTGCGTTACAATCGGGTTTGAAATTGACCTGTGAGGGAGAAATGATGCGGCGGTGGCTTGGCCTGGTCTGGCTTATGGTGGCGTTCATGTTAGCCGGATGCTCAGCGGACAAGAAGACGGCACCCACCCCGGTACCGCTTACCGTTACGCCTACCGCTGCGCCGGAAACGCCCGCACCTCCGGCAGCCGCTACGGTTCCCCCCACCCTGGACGCCGTCACCGATCCCTACCCGAACCTGACCACCCTGCTGGACAGCGTCTGCTTCGACTATCTGACCGGGATGAGCGGCCAGACGTGGCTGTGGATCACGCCAGAGGAACTGCTGGCTTTTTATGACCAGGTGGACAGCTCCGAACGCTGCCCCCATGCGGTCACGCGCAGCCCGTTCGACTTCAACGGGAACGCGCTGGCCGGGGTGGTCGGCACCGGGACCGGCTGTGATGCCGCCTTCCGCGTCACCGGCCTGACCCAGGACGACGCCGCGCAGACCCAAACGCTCAGTCTCCAATTCGAGATCCTGCCCGGCTGTCCCTACGACCTGGTAGAACCCCTGCTGATCGCGATCCCGCGCCCGCCGGAGGGCTACCGGTTGAACGTCAGCGTCGCGTCGCCGTGATCGCCAGTAGCCTCGCCAGGCGGACGGGCCTATAATCATGTACAACAACATCAGGGCTGTACCCCGGAGAAGCTGAAATGCAGAGTATGCGTATCGCGTGTCACGCCTGGGCCTATAATACCCTGCCCCTCGAGGACGCGGTCGGGACGATTGCGCGCCTGGGCTTTCGCTACATCGACCTGGGGACCGGTCCACACCTGGACGCCGGACGCGCGGCAGCTTACCCGGAGGCCGAAGCAGCCACGATCCTGCGGCTGCTCGAAAAGTTCGAGCTAACCCTGACCGACCTTTACCTGATGCTGCCCCACACGAATGCCCCCGATCCGGCGCAGCGCGAAACGCAGATCACCCTGTTCGAACGGCTGATCCCCTTTGCAGTGGCCCTGGGCACGCCGGGGATCACCATCTCGCCCGGTCTGGTGCACAAAGATGGCCCCGATTACAGCCTGGCCCGCGCCGTCCCGGCCCTGCTCCGAATGCTCCAATCCGCCGAAGACACCGATCTGCGCATTTCTTTCGAGCCGCACCTGGACTCCGTGGCTCAAAAACCTGAGCAGGCGCGCCTGCTGCTCGACGCCGTGCCCGGACTCAGCATCACGCTGGACTATGCGCATTTCATCTGCCAGGGCACCGTCCGCCGCGAGGTCGAGCCGCTGCTGGAACATGTCGCGCACGTCCATATCCGGCAGGCCAAACGCAATGTGCTGCAAACCCGCCACGAAGACGGGACGATGAACCTTCAGCAGCTTCTACAAGACCTCCAGAATGCGGGCTATCGCGGCGCGCTGACGGTCGAGTACATGACCACCTTTGGCTGGCATGGCATGAAAGAGATCAGCATCAGCAGCGAAACGGTGCGCACGCGCGATGCCCTGCGCGCGGCGCGCGGCCAACTCGAGACCGCCGCCAAGACCCACTGACAGCCCCCCCGACGCACCGTTCTCCGGTGCGTTTTTAATTCCAGTCGCTAATGCAACCATTGACCGGTTTTTGTCCGGGAATTGGCATTCACGCCCTCCAGAAACACCCCCCCACCCTGGCATTCTATAGATAGCTCGGTGCGCACGTCTATCGATGACTGGCGGGACGTCAGCAGCCCAGGCCAGGCTGCTCATACCGCCCAAGCTATCTCTAGGAGCATGGGAAATGAAACAGAAAGTGTTGTTGATTGCCTTAGCGGTGCTGTTTGTCTTCTCCCTGACGGCGTATGCCGTGATGCCCAGCGTGCAATCGGCCCCGACGGTCAAGGGCGTGAACACCATCGCGATGCTCAAGGCGTTCGACTCGGGGCGGACCTTCCACCCGCCGTCGTGCCCGGATGCAGGCCCGATTGGGGGCTGTTAATCGACCGCTGTTAGCTGGCGAGTGGGGGAAGTTGGGGGCGAGCGCGGGTGCTCGCCCTTTATTTTTTGAAGCCGGGCCTTCAACGCCCATTGATACTGTCAATGTCGTGCTGGATGTTGCTGATCAAAAGTTCGCGGGCCTGACCACCGTCCTCCCACTTCTGCACATCATCAAGCAGTTTTTCTAATCCTGCGACGGCGCCCGCCGCATCCCCCTGTTCGTACAGAAGAAACTCCTGAGCGTGCCTCACGTCAAAACTCGCGCCGATCCGGCCCCTGCCCTCGTACCACACCCGGCTAGCCTCCAGGTGGTCTTGGGCCAACCGCCAGCAGTGCCGCTTGGATTGGATCAGTCCCAACATGTGTTTGGACCGGATGCCTTCCAGGCCGACTTTTACCTGGCGAGCAATCGCCCAGGCCCGGAGCGCGGACCGGCGAGCCTGATCATATTCCGCCCGATGGTAATAATCGACCGCGTTCTGATGCTGGACCAGAAACTTTAACCAGGGATTCACCGTGCGCTGGGTCAGCGTATCCAGGTTCGCCAGCAGGCGCGCGCAATAGGATCGGGAGTGATCGTTCAGGCGCATCAGAATTCCGAGCATGATGCTGGTCGCCTGATTTTGCAGAACGAAGTCCTCTTCTTGGGCACCGAAAATCAACGCCTGTTGGGCGTAGGCAAAAGCCTGTTCGAGATACGAAGCACGACGGCAAACGTGCGCCAGCGAGACATAGGTCTGCCCCTGGACGTAGTAGTATTTCAGACGGCGCGCTTCCGCCAGGATACTCTGGGCCTCAGCCAACGCCGTGTCTAGCCCCATCCCTAACGACTTGAGCCTGAAGTATTCCGCCTGCATGAGCAGCCGAATGTCTTCGCGATTCGAATCGTCCGCGCACTCCAGGGCATTGAGCAGCGCGGTATCGGCCCGGCTGCTTTCGCCAACGATCATCGAATACATGCCCCAGGCCTGATAGATCCGGCTCTGAAGTTCATAATTCCTGAGCCGAAGCGCCGCCATCAGCAAGCTCGTCACCAGACTCTTCCAGGCCACCAGCTTGCCGCTCGCCAGCCAGTATTGCAGTTCCAGAGCCAGCCCTAACCGGATGGCACGCTCCTGATGGTTGCCGGTCACTTCAGAGGCCGCTAACACGATGTCGGTAATTTCGTCCAACCGCTCGACGATTCTTTCGGGCCGTTCTTTGTTCAAGATCAGAAAAGAGAATTCCCGATCCAGCGCATCCATCGCCGCCTGTCTGAGATCCTCGGGCGAGGGAATGTAGCGCGAATCCCGCTCATGATCATAGTCATCGGGCAAACCGAGATCTTCGGGTTCGTCGTCAGGAGGGAGGTGGCTCATCGATAGATCCTTGTCCTCGTGGTGAGCTTCTTGGATGATTCCAGTATAACCAGGAGTGTCCTCCCAGCCAATGGGCTACTCCGCCGCACCCGACGCCGGGCGCTCGTCGGGCGGAATCCACGCCCCCACGCGAAACGGGATCGTGTCCGTCGTGATCGTGCTGCCATCGGCGAGCGTGACTACGGCGTACAACTCGTGGTCGCCAGGAGAGAGATTCCACCAGTGGTCGAACGGGCTGGCGGTGACGGTCGTCAGCAAACTCCCGTCGAGCCAGTAATCGACCTGCTCGGTATGGGTGGGCACCGAGATCGTCAAATGAATCCGCTGCGATTCCACCGGCAGCAGCGGCGTCAGGCGGAACATGGTATAGGGATCGGGCGACAGCAGCCGGGCAGGAATGGTCTCCCCGCCCACGAGTTGCGCACCCACCGGTGGCTGGGGAATCCCCTGACGGATGCCCCATTCGCGCGCTTCGGGCGGCAGCACAAGATAAACACGCTCCTCGCGATCCTCGGCAGGCGTGGTGTCATCCGCCAATAGGCCGGTGCGTTGGTCGATCACGAACGGCTGGTAGAGGTTATCCTCTTCCGTGGGGACCGTGCCGTCGATAAACCAGTCCACCCGCGTCCTGGGGCAGTATTCCGTCGACAGCAGGCCGGACGTGGCACAGACTTCCGCCCGCACCACCCCATCCGGGACGTTGAACTCCAGTTCTGGCTGCCCCACCAGTACGCGCCGCATGAATTCGTGCCAGATCGGCCCCGCGCCGCTGATACCGCTGACTTCGACCATCGGCGTGTTGTCGGCATTGCCCACCCAGACGCCCACGACCAGATTAGGGGTATAGCCCACCGTCCAGTTGTCGCGAAAATCGGTGGTGGTGCCGGTTTTGGCTGCTGCCGGGCGCCCGATGCTCAACACGCTGCCCGCGCCAAAGGCGGGCGTCCGGGCGTTGTTGTCGCTGAGAATACTGGTGATCAGAAAGGCCACGCGCGGATCGAGCACCGGCTGATCGAAGACCGGCGGCTTCCACTGGTAGATCACCTGATCGTTTCTGTCACGGATTTCGAGGATGTAGACCGGGTTCACCCGGTAGCCGCCGTTGGCAAAGGCGCTGTAGGCCGCCGTTAGTTCGAGCAGACGCACTTCGCCGCCGCCCAGGGTCAGCGACAGGTCGAAGCGGCTGGTATCGGTCAGGGTGCTGATCCCCAGCCGCGTGGTCAGCCGGACCAGCGCATCCAGCCCGATATGATCGAGCGCCACCACGGCGGGGATGTTGTAGGACGAAGCCAGCGCCTCCCGAATCGAGACCGGGCCGTGCTCGACCAATCCATAGTTCGCCGGGGTATAACTTTCCAGGCGGCGCGTCACGAACGGCGTGCCGACATCCAGGACCATCGTCGAGGGCGTCCAGGGATCGGGCAGGGTCGGATCGAACGCCGCCGCATAGGTAAACGGCTTGAGCGCCGACCCCGGCTGGCGGGGGGCCAGGGCGGCATTGACGGCCCCGTCAATGCTCTCGTCAAAATAGTCCGGGCTGCCGAGCATGGCGAGAATCTGCCCGGTGTAGGGGTCCAGCGCGATCAGGGCGGCGTTATGCGCGTTATGGGCCGGTTCCTCGGTGGGCGGGTGGTTGAGCCGGTCAAGATGGCGCTGGGCGGCTTCCTGCGCCACGTTCTGCCAATCCAGGTCGAGGGTCGTGGTCACTTGCAGACCGCCCTCCCGCAGTTCGTCGGCGTAATCACGCTCAAGCTGGGTCCAGACAGCGGCGACGAAATGCGGAGCGTCGATGGGAAAAGAGGTCGAGGCATACTGAAGTTCTTCGCCGTAAGCCTGATCCGCTTCTACCCGGCTGATATACCCATGCTTGACCATCAGGTCCAGCACGACCTGCTGCCGCTCTCGCGCAGCAGTGGGATCAGTGAGCGGATTGTAGCGTGCCGGCGCCTGGGGCAGCCCGGCCAACATGGAGCATTCGGCCAGAGTCAGATCAGCCGCACCCTTGCCAAAATAGGCGCGCGATGCCGCCTCGATCCCATAGGCCAGGTTGCCATAGTAGGTCTGGTTCAGATAGATTTCCAGGATACGGTCGCGGGAATAACGCCGGGTGAGTTCCACGGCCAGCACGCTCTCGCGAAGCTTGCGCTGTAGGGTGCGCTCGGCGCGCTGTTCCGGATCGAACAGCAGGTTGCGGACCACCTGTTGGGTGATGGTGCTGCCCCCGGCGACGACCTCGCCGCCTTTGACATTCACCCACAACGCGCGCGTGATGCCCTGAATATCCACCCCAGGATGGCGGTAGAAATTAGCGTCTTCCGTCGCCAGCGTGGCCTGCGCCACACAGGGCGGCAGATCGTCCAGGGTGATCAGCTCGTTGACGCCGGTGTCCGGATCGGCGATCTGGTACAGCAGCCGCCCCTGCCGGTCGTAGATGCGGGTGCTGGGCAGCGCCATACCCGCCTCCAATGCGCCGAGATCGGGCAGACCCGCGAAAATCCATTCATAGAGGCCGATCCCGGCGACGATGACGACCACCCCGATCAACAGGGCGATCTTCTGCCAGCGGCGGCGATGCTTCCAGGTGAGCCAAAGCTTTTTCAGCGTGTGTTGCATAGACCCTGACTCCTTTCTGTGTCCATTGTAAAGGAATCACCCGCCCGGCGACAGACGCCCGGCCCACGCTTGTCCGGCGAACGCGCAACGCCGCACGCCGAAAATGGCCAGTCCCGTGGCTGTGGACGATTTCCTGCTATAATGAGCCTCACTATCCACAGCCAGCTCGGAGTTGTTATGAAGGTCGATCACCTCGCCAAGTGCAGTCGCGAACTGTTCGGGTTAGAACTCAGCCCGGAGGCCCAGCGGGGCTTCGGGATTTACGCTGATCACCTGCTGAGCTGGAATGAAGATATCAACCTGACGGCGATCACCGATCCGGAAGCCATCGAGATGCGCCATTTCCTCGACTCGCTGTCGGTCGTGCTGGCAGGCTTGAGCCTGCCGGGACAGCGCGTGATCGACGTCGGCACGGGGGCCGGATTTCCCGGTCTGCCACTGCGGCTGGTCTATCCCACCCTCGACCTGACGCTGATGGAAGCCACCGCCAAAAAGATCAGGTTCCTGGAGCACATCGCGACCTTGCTCAACCTGAACAATGTCCGCATCCTGAATGCTCGCGCCGAAGAAGCCGGACAGGAAGCTGCCCACCGGGAAAAGTTCGATCTCGTGCTGGCGCGCGCCGTGGCCCCGATGCCGGTGCTGGGCGAATATATGCTGCCGCTGTGCAAGGTGGGCGGGCGGTGTATCGCGCTCAAAGGAGAGACGGCGGCGGCAGAAACCCAGCGGGCCGAAAATGCTCTGCGCATCCTGGGGGGGCGACTGGAAAAAATCATCCCGGTCGAACTGCCCAAAGTCGTCGAAACGCACTACCTGGTGGTGATCCAGAAAACAGCCGCTACTCCCCCGCAGTACCCCCGGCGGCCCGGTATCCCTACCAAGCGCCCCCTGGATTGATCAGCGGGTCGAATCGGAGATAGCGACGATCTGTCCCTGGCGAATGTGCCAGCGGGACGCCTTCTGAAGAAATTCGGGGGTGAAAATATCCGGCTCCGTCGTGGTGAGCAGTGCCTGCGAGACGTCCCCGATCCGGTTGAGCAGGTAGGCGCGGCGGCTGGCGTCCAGTTCGGCGATCACCTCGTCCAGCAGCAGCACCGGCCATTCGCCGATCACGTCGCGCATCCATTCCAGTTCGGCCAGTTTGAGCGCCATGACCGCCGTGCGCGCCTGACCCCGCGAGCCGTACAGCCCCAGATCGCGCCCATTCACGGTCAGGCGCAGTTCGTCACGCTGCGGACCGGTCAGCGTCATACCGCGCGCGATCTCCTCGCCCTGCATTTCGACCAACCGCGCGCCGAACTGGGCGGCGATCTCCTTGCGATCAAGCTGGCGGTTCAGGTCCAGGCCCGGCACGTCGAAGGAAAGCTGGCCGGAGTTGTGCGCCGTCGCCAGGAAGCCCGGCTGGTAGTGCAGTTCCAGGTCTTCGTCCCCACCGGTCAGATCGCGATGGACCTTGCGTGCTTTGATCTCGATCTCGCGCAAGAGCCGCTGGCGTCCGGCTACGACAATCGCGCCGGAGGTGGTGATCTGGTCGTTCCAGTAGTCGAGCTGATCCGGACCGGCCTCGCGGTCGGCGATGCGCTTGAGCAGCGCGTTGCGCTGGCCCAGCACCTTCTCGAAGGTATTCAGCGCCGTGTAATAGTCGGCATCCGTCTGGCAGAGGGTGACGTTCATGTAACGGCGGCGCTCGGCGGGCGATCCTTCGATCAGCGCGAGATCCTGCGGCATGAACATCACCACGCTGATCTGGCCGATCAGGTCCATCACGCGACGCGACACACCGTTGATCCGAATCTCTTTGTTCAGGCGCGTTCCGTTCATGCCATCCGAGTTTTCGGTCAGGGTGATCTCAACCCGGTTGATCATTCGCCTGGCCGTCGCGACTTCCGCCCCGATCTTGGCAAAGGACAGAATATCCCGGTCGGCATCCCAGTTGATCAACTGCCGGTCCGACGTGGAATACGGCGAACGAGCCGTCGCCAGGTAGTAGATGGCTTCGAGCAGGCTGGTTTTACCCTGGGCGTTAGCGCCATGCAACAAAATCGGCCCGGTAGGCAGGGTGATCTCCAACCGGGCGTAGTTGCGGAAATTTTGAAGAGAGAGATGCTCGATTATCATAGCGGCGCAATGGGTTCACCACTCTGGCGCTAAGTATACCTCACGCGGGGCGACCGCTCCAGGATCAGACGTCCAGCAGGACCGGCACACCCAGCCGGAAGCCCCGGTAGACGGCCCGGAAAAAGTCCTTGAGCGCGGCTATCGAGTTGTCATCGGCGCGGGCGGGCGCGTGGCGGAAAGGCACGTGCTCCTCCACCCACTGGTCCGAGGGCGGATTGGCCAACTGCATCATCTCGTCGGCTTCGAGATCGGGCGAAATGGCGCCGAAAAATTGCAGCAGCAGCGAGCCGTGCGCGGGGTAGATCGGTCCCGACAGCAAGAGCATCTCGAACACCTGATTGCCATTCACGACCACGTGCCCCAGGCTGCGCTCCAACACGTCGGGACTCTCCAGAAACACGCCATCCTGTGCGCGCAGGGGTGCCACCGTTTGGCCGATGTAGCCCATCTCGCGGATCGCACTTTGCAGCAGCATGAAGACCAGGGGATGATCGTCGCCGGGCAGTTGGCTCAGCAGCCAGCGCTCCGCGGCGACCGAAATCGGGTAGTTGATGGCCCCAACGCATCCGAACGGCGTCCCCGTCAGGTTGGCTGGACAGCTTGCGCAGTGTGCCTCCCAGGGGGTGAGTTCCGCCGCCGAGTCGAGCAAGCTTTGCACGACGATCACTTCGGTCTCCTCGGTGCCATCCGGAAGCCGCCGCACCATTTCGAAGCCCATCTGCGCCGGGGAACGGCGATCCCCCTGCTCGCGGTAGAGCCGGATGATCTTCTCGGCCCGATCCCGCCCTTTCAGGCGCCCCATCATCCCTTCGAGGGTCAACGCCTGCTTCGGTTCGCAGTCGTAATGTACGACGTAATCAGCACCCATGCGCCTCATCCCAAACAACACCGCCCCGCATCCAGACAGACGCAGGGCGGTGAAACCTCAACCTGACAATGACCGCTTAGCGGATCGGAAGGTCGGAGACCGTGCCTTCGATCAGCGTCACGTACGACGCGTTGACCCAGCCGTGCACGCCGTCGTAGCTGAGCAGGTACCAGGCGCCGTTCGTGTTGCGCCCTTCGATCACGAACTCGGCGTTCAGCGGCACCGAACCGATCTGGTTACCTTGCAGGCTGGCCGCATCACGGATGTAGAGGTCAGCCCCCGCCCGTCCACGCACCGTCACCGCCGGGGCACCCTGCGTCGTCTCAGGGACGAAGACCCCACCACTGGCGGGCGAAGGCACCACTTCGCTGCTGGTGACCAGGTCGTCTGCCGTACCACCGATGAGGGTCACGTAGGAGCCGTTCACCCAGCCCCGGATACCCTGGTAGGAGATCAGGAACCAGGAATAGTTGGGACTCAGGGCCTCGACATCGAAGTACGAACCCGCCGGAACGGAGGCGATGATCACGCCGGTGTAGATGCTCGGCCCGTTGCGCATGTTGAGGACATCGCTGGACTGGCCCTGCAAGATCTTGATCGGGGAACCCGCGATGGGCGCCGAAGGCGGAGCGACCGAGACGTTGAGACGCGGAATATCGTCCACGAAATCAGGCTGGCCGCCGCCGGTCGTATCCTGGTTGCGATCATCGGGCGTGGCGTACAGCCAGACCCATTCGTTGCTCACCCAGCCCGTCGCGCCGCCGCCCAGGTCGATCATCAGCCAGGACAGATCGCCGACCGCGCCGAGGACCTTATAATTCTTCGGATAGTCGATCCGACCGATCATAGGGTTGCCTTCGCCCGGGCCGGAGCGGACATTCACGCTGTTGCCCGTCACGGCAGCCCAGACCACCGTCGGGGGACGAGGAGTGGACGTCGGGACGGCGGTCGCCGACGTGCCGGTCGTGGCATCGACCTGCTGCCAGCGCACCGACACCTTGGCGTTGCCGGTCGCGTCGTAGTATTCCACCTTGAGATCGTGGTTTCCGGCGGTCAAGGCGTAGACATCCATCTCGTAGGTCTTGAAGCCTTCGGCGTTGCCGTGCCACTCGTTGACAATCTGGGTGACGTCGATCCACATGCGGATACCATCATCCGCGCCGACGGTGAAGCGCCAGCGTCCCGGCGCCGGGAAGTTAAAGGTCGTCGTCCAGCGCGCGCTGAAATTGTCGGCAGGGACCTTGCTCGAGTCCGGCGATCCGCTGCCCCAGTCGAAATTGATGTCGCCGTCGGTACGGGTCAGCACCGCGCTGCCCGACAGGTCTTTGTTATTGAAGTAGGAGGCATTCCAGGTCGCCGCGCCGTAGACGGTGCCCGCGGTGCCCGTGCCGGTGCCGCTGCTGCCGCCGTACCACCATTCGACCTTGACCCCTGCGTTGCCGCTGGCTTCGTAGTATTCGACCTTCAAATCGTGATTACCGGCAGTGAGCGCATCAATCGATACTTCGTAGGTGCGATAGCCTTCGGCGTTGCCGTGCCACTCGTTGACGATCTGAGTAACATCGATCCACACCCGAATGCCGTCATCGGCCCCCACGCGGAACGTCCATTTGCCCGGCGTCGGGAAATTGACGGTCTTGGTCCAACGCGCGCTGAAATTGTCAGAATTTATGCCCGTAGCCGGAGAACCGGAGGCCCAGTTGAAATTGATCTGGTCATCAACACGGGTGACTGGCGTGCCCGACAGATCAATACTGTTGTAGTAGGACGCATTCCACTGCGTGCCGGGATTCGCTTCGGCCACCCGCACCGGTACCGCCGGAACAAGGGCCACACCCAGCACCATCACGGCTGTCATGGCGATGATTACGCCCAATATGGTCAGTTTTCGCATGATAGCTTTCCCTAAATCTGCCTGTTTTACCTTCTCACTAGAACACTGCGCCCGAATTATAGAGGGCGGTAGAACATCCCGCAAAATCTATGGTCCGGGCAATTAACGCTGAGCCGCATTTTCCAGCACGTGCAGCGTTTGCTCAGCCGCGCGCCGCCAGGTGAACTGCGCCGCCTGGCGATACCCCTTGGCCACCAGATCAGACCGCAGGGCCTGATCGGTCACCAACCGTCCCATCGCGTCTGCGATGGCCTCTACATTTCGCGCGTCCACCAACAACGCCGCGTCGCCAGCCACCTCGGGCAGTGACGACGTGCTGCTGGTAATCACCGGCGTGCCGCAGCGCATGGCTTCCAACACCGGGAAGCCAAACCCCTCGTGCAGGGTCGGAAAAACCAACCCCAGCGCGCCACTATACAGCGCGGCAACGTCCGTATCGGCCACGTAACCCGGT
>CAYRWY010000056.1:0-18950 GCA_964427955.1 uncultured Anaerolineaceae bacterium | reverse complement strand
CTCCAGATTACAGTGACATTTATCCTAAAATCAGGGCCAAAAGCGCCAGGATTAGTCCCACCAGGTAAATGCCCATCGGCGCGGAGAGATCGCCGCTGCCCAGCACCAGCACGCCCAGGTGCACGACCGCGAAGAACAGCGCCACCACGAAAAACTGGCGGTAGCCGGGCACGGCTGGGCGGATCGGGGAGGCTTCGCCACCCGCGTAGATGCTCGACTTCGAGCTTTTGGGGGCCATCATCCGGCCCAGGCCGGAGAGCAGCCCCACGAACACCAGGTAAAAAACGAATGCTACGGGCGGAGCGAGTAGGATTTCCTTCATTGCCAGTTCCCCCTAGAACCCAAACGCGGTCATCAGCGCACGTCCCGCCGGTTCGGCCAGCCAGCGCAGCAGCCCTGGCCAGACGCCCACCGCGATCACGGCCAACGAGAGCACGTTCACCGGCAGCCACATCCAGATCGACAGCGGTTGACCGTGCTGCACGGCGGCGGACGGCGTGCGGCGGTAGAGGGCGTTCACCAACGGCGCATAATACGCCAGCGAGAGAACACTGTTCAGTGCGGCAAACACCACCAACGCCTCGATCCAGCCGTTACGGGTCTCGAAACCCGCCGCGAAAATCTGCCACTTGGACATGAAGCCCGCCAGCGGAGGTAGTCCGCCCAGGCCCAGTACGGCCAGGCTCAAGCCCAGGGCGATCAAGGGATAACGCTGGGCCGCGCCATCCAGATCGGAGATGGTGAGCGGGCTGTGATCGCCGGACGCCACGTGCAAAGTGTAGAGCAGCGATCCCGCCGCCAGGAAGGCCAGGCCCTTCATCAGGCCGTGATTCAGCATGTGGAACAGGCTGCCCTGTGCGCCGGAGGCATCCTTTGCGTAGATCGCGATGCCCAGGCCGAGCAGCATATAGCCGATATGGCTCAGGCTCGAATACGCCAGCAGGCGCTTGACCTGCGTCTGGCGCAGCGCCATCAGGTTGCCCAACACCATGTTGAGCACGCCGAACCCCATCAGCAGTTCGCCCCACGATCCGGTGACGCCCGACAAGGCGGACAGCGCCCGCAGCAGCGCGATCAACCCGGCCTCGATCACCACGCCGGACAGCATGGCGCTGATCCCGCTGGGCGCTTGAGAGTGCGCATCGGGCAACCAGGTGTGCATCGGCACCATCGCGGCCTTGACGCCGAAACCGATCACGAACAAGGCACCTGCCGCCAGCAGCATCTGTGAATCGCCCGCGGCAACACGGATCTGCGCCAGATCGAGCGTGCCGGTTTTGGCCAGCACGATGGAGATGCCGAACAGGATCAGAGCCGATCCGACCGCGCTTTGCACGACGTATTTCACCCCGGCTTCCAACGACGCCGCCTGTTCGTGGTAGAACGCCACGAGCAGGAAGGAGGAAATCGCCATCGCTTCGAACCAGACCCACAGGTTGAACAGATCGCTGGCACAGCCCAGCCCGACCATGACGCCCACCATCGCCACCAGCAGGGCGTGGTACTTCTCGCGGCCATGCTCGGCGGTGATATAGGGGCCGGAATACAGCACGACCAGCGTGCCCAGTCCCAACGACAGCGCCGCGAGCAGCAGCCCCAGGTCGTCCATGCGCAGGGCCACCGTCCCGACAGTGTACGACTGGGGACCGTGATCGTGCAGGTCGATGGCGGTCAGGATGAACGGCAGCCATGTCGCGCCCAGCACGAACACCGACAGCCAGTGGGAAATCATGCCGACATCCCAGTTGCGGCGGCGGCTGATACGCCCCACCATGTAAATCGCCGGAGAAGCCAGCAGGGGCAGCAGAATAATCCAGCAGAAAGTTTCCATGTGACTACGCCCCCAACACCAGAACGACCAGCACGACGATCAAGCCGCCCACAATCCCAAACACATTCCAGTTCAGATAGCCGGTTTGGGTGGTGCGGAGCGCGTTCGCGCCGTCTTTGGTCCAGGCCACGATGCGGCGGTTGATCCACTCAAAACCGAAGTCGTTGGACGCCGCCTGCCCGACCGGCTGCAAGCTCGCGCTGATCCCGGCCAGGGCCGTGCGGAAACGCCAGCACAACAGCCCGACCGCGATCACGCCCAGGGCCAGCAGCGTCGCCGGAGCCGTGACCACATCCTTCAGCAGCGTCGCCGCGGAGTCCACTTCGAGGTGATGGAAGGGCAGCGTATCTTCGAGCAGCTCGCCGAACCAGCCGATCAGCAGCCAGGTGGTCAACGTGCCGAGGGCGAGAAGACCGGTCGTCAATTTCATGAGCCGCCCGGCCTCGTGTACGTGCCCCGTGCCGCGCGCCTCGCCGAAGAAGACCAGCCAGACCATGCGCGCCGTATACAGCGCCGTCAATCCGGCCACGGCCAGCATCACGACGTATGCCCAGATCGGGCCTTCGTCCAGGCCGTGTTCGAGCACCAGTTCTTTGCTCCAGAAGCCGTTGAAGATCGGCAGTCCGGCCAGCGCCAACGCGCCCACGATGAACACATTGCGCATGAACGGCATCTTTTTGCCGAGGCCGCCCATCTGGCGCATGTCGCGCGTGCCCACGCTGTGGATCACGGCACCCGCGCTGAGGAACAGCAGCGCCTTGAACACGGCATGGCTGAGCAGGTGGAACTGGCTGGCGAAAATGCCACCGGTGCCGACGGAATAGACCATGTAGCCCAACTGACTGATGGTCGAATAGGCCAGCGCGCGCTTGAGGTCCTGGGCGACCAGGGCCATCAATGCCGCCAGGAAGGCCGACGTCATGCCGACGATCACGACCGCCGTCTTCCAGCCGGAAACGCCTTCGAAGGCCGGGTAAAAACGCGCCAGGAGGTAGACCCCGGCGTTGACCATCGTCGCGGCATGGATCAGCGCGCTGATGGGCGAAGGGGCTTCCATCGCGCCGGGCAGCCAGGTGTGGAATGGCACCTGCGCGGATTTCGCCGCCGCCGCGGCCAGGAAGCCGAAGGCCATCACGCGCAGCATGTTGGGCGGCAGCGCCTCCGGGTGCGCCAGCAGACTGCTGATCTGAGTATTGCCGAAGTAGGCATAGGCAACCAGCGTCCCCGCCAGCAGGCCCAGCCCGCCGAACTGCGTCATGATCAGCGCTTTGATACCGCCTTCGACCGCTTTCGGATCGTCGTTGTAGAACGAGATCAGCGCGTACGAGCACAGCGCCGTGATTTCCCAGAAGATGAACATCGCCAGCATACTGCCGGTGAGCACCAGCCCGGCCATCGCGCCGATGAAGATCAGCACCAGGGCGTAATAGCGCCCCAACTGCGCTTCGCCGTGCATGTAATCGACCGAGAAGATGACCGCCAGGCTGCCGACCACGGTCGCCACCGCGGCCAGGAAGACGCCCAGGCCATCCGGGACGAACGTGAAATCGCCGAAGACACTGCCCATCTTGATCTTCAACTCGACCGCATCACTGGCCGAAAACAACATGACCAGCGCCACCACCCCCGCCGCGACCGAAAAGCTCACGGCCAGGATATGCTGCTGGCGCGACCGGCTGTCACCCGCCAGCCAGACGGCCAGCGCCCCCAGCCAGGGGATACCAATCGTCAAGACAATCAACCATTCGGCCATGAATGACTACCCTCGCAGCCTGGAGAGTTCAGAGAGATCCAGCGTACCTAACACCCGTTTGATCTGGACGGCCAACGCCAGCCCAACCACCGCGACCACGGTATCGGCCACGATCACGGTCATCGCCAGGCTTTGGCTGAGATTGATCTGGTCACTGGCCTTGCCCGCCGCCACCAGGGTCAGCAGCGCGGCTTTCACCAGGATTTGCAGCGCGACCACCACCTTGATCATGTTTCGGATGACCAGCAGGCCATACAGCCCGACCGCGAAGATCGCCAGCGCGCCAGCGACCACGATATTCAGCGTCGTCATGGAACTCGGTCTCCTTTGGAATCGGACGGTGGCAGAATGGGCTGGGGTGTGGTTTTGTCGCTGCCAAGCGCCGTACTGAGATGGGCCTGAGGAACGGTGATCCCTTTTTGGCGGAAGCGAACCGGCTTTTTCACGTCCGCCAGCAGGCCCAGCAGACAGATCACGCCGGTGAAAATGAAGACCAGTTGCAGCAGTGTATTGAGTTCGCGGTCTTTCCAGAAGATATGGGTGAATTCATCCTGGGCGTGAGAGACATCCAACTTGTCCACCGGCAGGACCATGAGGGCCAGCAGTCCGACGAAGACCACCAGCAGCCCAATGGACAGCCAGTTCGGGATGAACTCACGTTCCTTCATGGCGTCGTCACCAGCAATGCTGATCGCGAACACGAAGAGGACGGTGACCAGCCCTGCCCCAACACTTAGTTCCACGACGGCGACCTGCTGCGCCCCCAGGCGGTACAACACGATCGACACCAGCGCACTCACGGCAGCCAACCAGATAGCCGCAGTGAGCAGACGCCGGGCGCGGATAGCCATAACCGCGCAGAGGAATGCGGCTAACAACAATATAGCATAGAGCATTTGTGATACCTTTCACAAATGGAAAATACCAAGTGATAGTAAGTCTTTGCGTCGAACCGCCCTAGTGAGGGAAATCATGTTGCAGGCTGTTGAAGATCCTGACCGTGATTCAGTCTGATCTCGTGCGAAACTACGAGGAATTAGAACGAGGAAAACAAAAGGGTGAAGACTTTCGGCCCTCTTCGATCTGAAAGACGAAAAGAGGGCCTGTCATGGAGAGAATCGCTGCTAAAGGCCGCTCGAAAGGAGCCGCCGCACATCCTGGGCAAAACGGTCGATGTGTTCCTGCACGAAGGCGACGATGTCTTTGGACGGGTCCTGGATCAGCGGGGTGAGTTCCATCGCGAAGTTGATCCGGGCGGCTTCGTCGGTGCCGTGTGAGGCGTAATAGGTGGCGTGAGCGTGCCGCCGCCCCATCGTGGCGAGATCGTAGCGCTTGCCGCCGCTGATCTGCGAGTCGAACACGCCCACCAGGGCCATTTGCAGGCTCTCTTGCGCCGACAGATTGAAGGCGATCTTGTCGTCATCGACCATCCAATCCAGGTCGCGCCAGACTTCGCACCCGAACACGCGGGCAGGCCGTTCTTCGGCAGGCAGACGGCGGAGCGCCTCGATCACTTTCAGGGCGACGCCCACATGGGTCGGATGCTTGTCGGCCAGGTTATGAGTGTAGACGATCTCGGGCCGGGCCAGCCGGAACAACGAGACCAGGTCCTCGACCGCGCTCTTGTTCGAGGCGTCTTTCACGGCCCAGCTCGGATAATCGAGCAGCACCTGCGCGGCGTATTCGCCCACCACCGCGGCTTTCTTCTGCTCCTTGATCCGTACCAACTGCATTTCCTGGTCGGTGTAGTTGGCGTACAGCCCGTTACGCGGAGAGCCAGCGCCATTCGTCACGACCACGCCCGTGAACCAGTGGTCCTCACGCCCGAAGCATTGCAGAACCCCATCCATCGCCATGATCTCGAGGTCATCCTGGTGGGCGCTGATTCCCATATGGGTCGTGCGGGCCAGGGCCGGTTCGTCGGGTAGACCATCAGGAACAAAAACTTGTGCCGTATCCAATTTGAATCGCATGTTGTGCACTCCCTAAACTATTGACATTCCATTTTACCGGAAAACGGCCCCAAACTGACAACTAAAACTCCGGTAAGCTCGCAGCAGCAATCGACTGGCCGACCCGGCGGCTCTTTTCGTCCGGCAGTTGGATATTGATCTGGGCCGCCAGTTCGGGGAACTCGGCTTTGAGCACGTCGTTGGCACCATCCAGGATCAGGGAACCACCGCGCCCGGAGGTACAGCGCCCCAGGATGAGCACGTGCTTGAGCGCGTAGAAGTCAGCATAGTGGGCTACGGTGTAGCCGAGGTAAATGCCCATGCAGCGCCAGATATTGACCGCCCCATCGTGCCCGGCTTCCAGCAGGTTCTGCACGAACTTGAGCTTGTCGGCGTCGGTGACATCCTGCGGGATCGTGATCCCGGCCCTGGGAGCCAGCCGAAACACTGCTTGCTGGGAGAAATAGAGCGCCCCCACGCCGCGATCCCCAGACCATTCGTCAGCCCAGGCATCAGGATGGTAATCGACCGGGGCAAACGCCAACTCGTTCAGCCAGTCGGTGATGTTGCCCTGGGGAGTCACGTAGCCAGCGGCTTCGCTGGAGCCCATCGCCACGCCCAGGATGCTGTCGTCTTCGAGCGACATGGACCCGGCGAGGGCTGTCACTTCGCCGTCGTTGATCACTTCCAGCGGCACGCTGCCCATTTCCCGGCGGATGCGGTGGAACAGGGTGTGAATCTCACCGTAGCGATCTTCAGGAATGCCCCGGAACAGTGAAGCGACCATCGGCTGGTTATCGACGTACACGCCCGCCGAACTGCCGCCGATGGCATCGACGCGCGGCATTTTGGACGCGGCCAGCTTGAGGGCGTCCAGGATTTTATCGTGATGATATTGGGGATCGGTGTGCTTGCGCGGCTCCCAGACGATCTCCTCGCTAAAAATAGCCTGGCCGTCCACCACCGCGGAAATCTTGAGATCGGATGCGCCCAGGTCGAAGCCGATGCGGCAGCCTTCCAGGTGGCGGCCCAGCGATTTCTCGCTCTCATGCTCCGGCGGCACTTCGTGCGCCGCGCATGACACGACCGTGAAGGGGTGCTGGTAGACTTTCTCGCCCATGAAATGATAGTCGAAGGCACGCGATCCCTCCGGCGCATAACACTGTTGAATGTAGTCTCCGACCGAGCGCGGACCGCCGACGTAGACCTTCCAGCCGCCGCGCTGCCAGAGCAGGAATTTGACCAGCCGCTCGACGTAGACCAGATTCGCCTCGGCCCGGGGATGACCCTCAGGGAATACGAACGTCTCAAAGCGCGAGAGCGATCCGCCGACCCGTTCCACGCCCAGCACCAGCGGTACCCCTACCCCCGACTGCTCGACTTCGCGCCGAAACGCGTGGTTCGCCAGCACCGCCGGGCGAAAATTCGGATCAAGCGGTGGCACAAAACGAGGCTCGATAAGTTTAAAGGAGGATTGCATCAGTTATTCTCCGATTTTTCGTGACAACACGCCCTTAGCGCGTGACCGTGACTTTCGTCAACCCGCGCGGTTGGTCGATCTCGTGCCCCTTCACCATCGCCAGCCGCATCGCAAACACCTGCCCATGAATGACGGCCACAATCGGGGTCAGCCATTCGGGCGTGTCGGTGGGCAGCCGCATCGTCTGCCGGGCATGGGCAAAAGCCTGCTCATCATTCGAGATCACCAGCAGTTCGGCTTTCTTTTCATGCAGTTTCTCCAGCAGATCGAGCATCCCGGGGAGCGTCTTGCCCGCGGGAGCAATCGCGATCACCGGGAAGCCGGGATGGATAACAGCAATCGGCCCGTGCCGGAAATCCGCCTCGCTATAGGAATCGCCAGTGATATAGCACAGTTCTTTGACTTTCAGATTAACTTCGAAAGCGGTAGAGTAGTTATAGCCGCGTCCGATGGTGGCAAACTCATTCATATAGCGATACCGCTCGACCCAGTCCGGCGCGCTGAGCGGACCGGAAATAAACTGAGTGAGAGTCTGAGACGCGTAGGTGGGCAGGTGCGCCAGCGTCCGTGACAGTTCCGGATCATCGACCAGCGCCGTGACCAGCATGGCAATCGCCGTCAATTGAGCCGTGTAGGTCTTGGTGGCCGCCACGCTGATTTCTTTTCCGGCGAGCAGCGGCAGATGGTGTTCGGCGGCCTGCGCGACGGGTGAGTCCGGGTCGTTGGTGAACGCGACCGTCAGCGCCCCTTGTGAGCGTGCATGCAGCAGCACCTGCTGCACATCCGCGCCCTGGCCGGACTGCGAGATGCCCAACACCAGCGCGCGCGACAAATTGGGCGGGGCCTGGTAGAGGGTGTGGAGCGAAGGGGTAGCCAATGCCACCGACAGGCGGGCATAAGATCCAAAGAGATATTGGGCATAACGCGCGGCATTATCCGAGGTACCACGTGCCGCGATGCTGATGAAGGCTGGATCAAAGGCACGGATAGCTTGGGCAATCTGGCGGGCAGTCTCGGTCTGTTCACTTAAAAGGCGTTGAAGAACGGCAGGCTGTTCGGCAATTTCTTGTTCCAGGTACATACCTCAGGTCCTTTCGTTGACACCAATTTCATTGTACATTATACTTTGTTCGTAGTCAATACAAACAAACAATCATGAACTCAAAACGCCAATCCGCCGATCACAATCTCATGCGCCATATCAACCGCGCGTTGATCTTGAGCAACCTGCGCCTGTCGTCGCCGCAATCGCGCGCCAACCTGGCGAGCCGCACCGGCTTGATGCGCAGCACGGTGTCCAGCCTGGTGGATGAATTGATCGCGGCCAACCTCGTCCACGAAACCGGGATTGGTCCCTCACGCGGGGGACGGCCCGGCACGCTGCTGGAACTGAACCCAGGCGGCGGCTGCGCCATCGGCCTGGAGATCACCAGCCATTCCGTGCTGGTGCAGCTCACCGATTTTCTGGCCCAACCGCGCTGGCAGCAGGAAATCCGGCTGGATTCGAGCGAACCGGAGGTCGTCATTCCCCAGGCAGAACGCCTGATCGACGAAGCGCTCCGCCATAACACGACCACCGAAAACACCCGCTTGCTGGGCATCGGGATCGGGATCGCCGGGCTGGTCAACATCGAAACCGGCGTGCTCAAATACGCCGCGAACCTGGAAGGCTGGCGCGACATCCCTTTCCGCGCGATGTGGCAGCAGCGGTTTGGGCTGCCGATCCATGTCGGCAACGAGGCCACCATCGCCGCCCTGGGCGAAAGCTATTTCGGGGCGGCCATCGGCCACAGCGACTTCATCTACCTGGTCGTCAGCACTACCGCCCTGGGCGCCGGGATATTTATCAACGGCAAGCTCTACCAGGGTATTCATGGCTATTCCGGCGAAGTGGGACATACCGTGCTCGATCCGGCGGGGACGCGCTGCACGTGCGGCAAACGGGGCTGCTGGGAAGCTGTGCTGCGCGAGGCGTGCAGCCTGCACCCCATCCGGCAGCGGCTGCTCAAAGGCGAACCGTCACTCCTGACGCAGCTCTCCCAGGGTGATCCCGCCGCCATCACCTACCGGATGGTGCTGGCCGCGGCGCTGGAGGGCGATCCCCTGGCCGTGGAAAGCATGAACCGGGTGCTCAACGTGCTGGGCATCGGGATCGGCAACCTGATCAATATCTTCAACCCCCAACTGGTCATCCTGGGCGGATCGCTGGGCCTGGTGCTCGAGCCGTTTCTCCCGTCCCTGCAAGCCATCGTCAACGGGCAGGTGACGGTCCCATCGGATGGCATCGCCGAAATCAAGGTATCGCAAATCAAAGCCAACGCGTGCACGATGGGCGCGGTCGCCCTGGTCCTGGACGAAATCCTGCGCGAGCCGTCGTGGTAAGCCCATTTTCCTCCATCGCGGAATCCGGCTATAGTGAGATACGGATCAGGTTAGCCGAGGTGCTGCTTTGTGATTCGTGTGGCATTAGTAGACGATCACCCGCTCATGCTCAAGATCGTGCGCCAGGAGTTGGGCCGCGAACTCGATCTGGACATCCTGTGGGAATGCGTTGATTCCGGTGAGATGGTGGCACGGATCGCCCAGAAGGTCCCGGATGTACTGATCTTGGACCTGTCCTTCGCGGGCCAGCCCTTCGAGCCGGTCGCCGCCGTGCGCGATCTGCGGGCGCGCTTCTCTCAAATGCAGGTGCTGATCCTCACCGCCCAGGACGATCCGCTCTGGATCGAAGAACTGCTGCACGCCGGGGCGCGCGGCTACGTAACCAAGAGCGAAGCCATCTCGCTCAAACTGGCCGAAGCCGTGCGAACCGTCGCGCAGGGACGCACCTTTCTGTCGCCTTCAGCAGCGGTCGGGCTGTCAGCCGCCCACCAGCGGCACACGCTGACCGCCCGCGAGCGCGCGATCTTGCGGCTGGCGGCGCAAGGGCTGGCTAATCCCGAGATCGCGGAATCGCTGGGCATCACGCATGGCACCGTCCGGAATCATATCTCGAATATCTACGCCAAGCTGGGCGTAGACAGCCGCGAAGCCGCCGTCCGCGCCGCGCAAAGCCTGCGCGAGCTGCCCAAGCCCGGCGCCAGCCTGCGTCACGAGCTGCGCACTCCCCTGCACACCCTGTTAGGGTTGGCCCGGCTGCTCGAAGCCAAGTGGGACCGGGGTGGACAGCTCGAACCCGGCGATTTCGAACTGCTGCACCAGATTGTGCTCGAAGCCGAACGGCTGGATGGCCTGATTGACGAGCTGAACTGACATGGCAACGATTCTCTACGTGGAAGATCATCCCCCGGCGCAACTGCTCATGCGCGCCATCATCAGCGAGATGACGCCGCATACCCTGGTCGTCGCCAATTCAAGCGCGGAGGCGCTGCACATGGCCGCCGACCAGCGCCCCGCCCTCTACATTCTCGATCTCGATCTGCCCGATGGTGATGGGCTGTCCCTGGCGCGGCGCTTGAACGCCGTCCACCCTGCCCCGGTGATCATCGTGTCGGCCTACGCCGAGGCGGTGGACCCGGAGCTGCTCGATCATATCTATCTTGCTAAGCCCCTTGATCCCGACGATGTGGCGCAGGCAATTAAACGCACCCTGGCCGGATGAGGCTTCGATCCTGCCCCTGGCTGTTCAACAGCAGGCGACGCGCCAGATTTACAATTACTGGCGCTCGCGCGGCTGGCAGTTGGTGATGGGCGAGATCATTCTGTGCGCGGCGGCCTACCGCTGGCAGGTTCCGCATGTGGGCGCGTATGGCTTTCTCGCCGGAGTGATCGCGCTGGTGTACGGGCTGGGACTGCTGCCGTCATCGCTGACCGTCGGCTGGCTAATCGGCAGCGTGGGACTGCTGATGATCCAGGGGATGCTGGTCGATGGGTTGGGCGCGGTCACGGCCCTGTCCTTCATGATCCCGTATACCTTTGCCGGGACGCTGCTGGCCGGACGCAAGCGGGTGATCGTGCAAGCGTGGTGTGTGATGGCCTTCTGGATCAGCCTGATCTACGAAGTCGCCCCCTCGTTTGCACAGCTTACTCCGCCGCGTTATATCCTGGTCAGCTACGATATCCTGCTGGCCGCCTTCACTTTCCAAACTCTGCGCTTCGTCAACCACCTGACGGTGGAGATCAATACCGCTTACGTGGCCGAAAAAGTCCGCCACCAGAGCCACCATTTCCTGGCACGAGTGAGCCACGAACTCCGCACGCCGCTCAACTCCGTGCTCGGCTTCGCCAAAGTGCTGCGCCGCACCGAATTGAACGACACCCAGGCCGGGTATCTGCGCTACATCATCGAAGAGGGCGAACTGCTCAACCGGCTGGTCAGCGATCTGCTGGACAGCGCCCACCTGGCGACGGGCAATCTGCGGCTGACGCGAAAGTCTTGCGATCTCAACGGCCTGTGTGCCGCGGTCGTCGATGAACAGCGCCATAACGTCCCGGCGGGCGTGTTACTGAAGCTTAACCTGGCCCCCGATCTGCCCGCCTTCGACGGTGACGAAGTGCGCCTGCGGCAGGCCATCGGTAACCTGCTCGCCAACGCCATCAAACATACCGCCCAGGGTGAAATCACCCTGGCGTCGTCCCGGCATGGGGCTTCGATCTGGATTGCCGTGTCCGACACAGGCGACGGTATCCCCGAAGAACAGCAGGAACTCATCTTTTTGCCCTTCGTCCAGTTGGACAGCCGCCGGGCCGGGGTTGGACTCGGACTGGACATTGCGCGCCAGTTGATCCGCCTGCACGGGGGAGATATTCGCTTGCAAAGCTTGCCCGGACAGGGCAGCACGTTCACCATCGAACTGCCTCTTTCCCTCAACCACAGCCCTGATCGCCAGGTTTCAGAATTGTAATGTCGTTGTAAGGTGACTGTAACTTCCTCCGATCATGATTGGCGCAATTGGATGTTTACCTTGTAGGAGGAAACTGTGAATCGATATCGAAGGCTCTGGAGATCGCTGGGGCCTATTGCCGTGATTATGGGGATGGTGAGCGGGCTTATCCCGTTTTCAGCCCAGCCCACCCACGCTGCTTCACAGAATGTCACTACCCTGGTCGTCAGCGTCCCTTCCCTATGGGAAGACGTGCTGACGGATGATGTGCTGTCCGAATTCGAAGCGCAGTATTCCGGGGTCGATGTCGTGACGGTTTTTACTGATACGGCGTTTTTTGGCGGCGGTCCGGGAGCCTCGGACGTCAGCAGCCATCTCGACTCCACCGAAACCCTGGTGACGTCGGCGGACGTCATGTACGTCGATTCCTCGACCCTCACCCAGGCGGATACCCAGGCGGGCTATTTCCTCGACCTGTCGCCGCTGGTGATGAGCGATCCCAATATGGACACGTCGGACTTCGTCCCCGCGGCGTGGCAGTCCTACCAGTGGGACAATGGCATTTGGGCGCTGCCGCTGTCGATGGACGTGCTGTTGCTCACCTATGACCAGGAATCGTTCGACGCCGCCGGCCTGGCCTACCCCAACGAACGCTGGACCATCGACGATTTCGCCAATGCCGCCGCCGCGCTGACGACGTACAACGCGGATGGAACGGTGGCTGCGCCGGGCTTCTCTACCGTATCCGGCGGCAATAACCAGACCATCTTTCTGCGCGCGCTGGCCGGTTCCGGCTTCTACGATTCTTCTACCGTGCCGAACGCGCCGCTTTTCACCAACCCGGACCTGGAATACATCCTGGAAACCTGGAACCAGATGATCGAGGACGGCGTGGTCCTGGCCCAGGGCGGCGGGCGTGAAGAAGACATCCCGCTGCGCGTGGAAGGCATCAACGGTTACGCCTCGCGCGGTTTCCGGCCCAACCAGGACCAGCAGGAAGAAACCGTCCGCTACGCGAGTTTGCTGCCTAACGGCGTGGCCGGATTGAGCGTGCAGAGCTTCGCCGTCAGCGCCGGGACGCAATACCCCGAAATCGCCTATGCCCTGGCCAGCTTCTTGACCTCGCGCTCCGACCTGGCCAACAACCGTTTCAGCGCCGTGGCGGCCCGTTACAGCCTGGCGAACAGCACCGCTACGACCACGAACACCAATCCTGATGCGGGCGGCCCCGGCGGTGGCGGTGGTCAGCCCGGCGGCGGGTTTGGCGGCAACCAGACCATCCCGGACGAGATCCAGCCGGTCGTGGATCAGGGCTTGAACGTAGGGCTGCCGATCTCCGAACTGCGCTACGCGTCCTACCTCAGCACGGCGCTCAACGAAATGAGCAGCAGCGGGCTGGATGCACAGTCCGCCCTGCAAGACGCCGAGGCGCAGGCGGTCAGCGACATGCAGACGGCGGTGGCCGTCGTCGGCACCGTCAGCCTCTTCGTCACGCCACCCGAACCGGAACCCACCCTTGAGGCCGGAAAGATCCAGCTCAACTGCGCGGTCAACCTGGGCTTTGGCGGCGGTTTCGGCGGCAATTCGCAGTTGGCCAACCAGGATGAATGGGACCAGTTGATCGCGGACTTCACCGCCAGCGATCCCGACGTCGGGCTGGTGAATCTCGTCTCGACGCAAGACTCCGACCTGGCGACCCTGGCCGAACAGTACGACTGCTTCATCCTGCCTTCGAACGCGGTCGAAGGGGCCGACGTCAGCTCGCTGCTCAGTCTTGACCCGCTGATCGACAACGATCCCACCTTTGATCGCAACGACGTCATCGGCAATACCCTGGCCCAGCTTCAGCAGGACGATAAGACCTGGGCGCTGCCGCTGGCCATCGAGCCGCAGATGCTCGAGTACGACATGACACAGTTCCAGAATGCCGGTGTTCCCGAACCGCTGGACGGGTGGACCGTCGAGGCATTCGTCGATGCGTTGAAGATGCTCAAACCCTATGACACCGATCCGATACCGTTTCAGCCCAACGATCCGAGCGGGTCGTACCTGATGATGCTGATCACGGCCTTCGGCGGACTGCCGCTGGACTATCGCACCGATCCGCCCACCGTGAACTTCACCGACCAGGCGACTGTGGATGCCATCCGGCAGGTGCTGGACCTGGTCGCGGGCGGCTATATCAACTACAGCGCGCTGTCCAACTTTACGGGCGGCGGCGATCCAACCTCGACCCCGGCCATCACGACCAACACCTTCAACCAGTTCAGAGGACAGCGCCCGCCTAACCCAGATGGCACAACCCAGGAAGACACCCAGGTGATGACGACCTACCCGGAAGGCTCGCAGTACGGGGTGATCGCCTACGAAATCACCACGGGCTACATCAGCGCCACGGCGCAGAATCCCGACGCCACCTACCGCTTCTTGAGCCTGGTCGCGCGCAACCCGCAGCTTTTCTCCGGGATGCCCGCCCGCCAATCGCTCGTCAGTGATCCGTCGGTAGCGGCGGCACAGGGTGAAAACGTCGCCGCCATGTACCAGAAGATCGATGCGCTGCTGCGCTCGTCCAATACCATCGTCTTCCCGACCTTCACCGAAGGGCGCGGCGGGGCGGCGACGACCTACCTCGTTTCCTACTGGCTGCGACAGGCGTTCGACGATTACGTAAATAATGGTGCTGATCTTGACACGGCCCTGGCCGATGCCCAGGCGACGACCCTGGCCTACCAGGACTGCGTGAGCAGTGTAACGATCGATACGACGCTCGACGTCCAGGAACAGCGGCGTCAGCAGTTCGAAGGTATCGCACAGTGTGCGACCAGCGTCGATCCGTCTTTTACCCTGGGCGGCTAGCCCTATCCGTGGGGGGTGTAGGGGCAACCTTACGCTCCCCCACCGGGAATATTCATAATGAGCCGGTTCATTGATCCCATTCTGTTCGCGTTTGAGCGCCTGTGGCAGCACCGCAGCCTGGTCTTCTGGACTCTCGTCGGGCTGTCGGCGGCCACCACGCTGGCGCTCAGCTTGAGTCTATACGTCGATGCCGTCAATACCGACCTGCTGTCCGACAAACTAAGCGATCCGCCCTATGCCTTTCGCTTCCGCTACCTGGGAAGCTGGGAAGGGGCGATCTCGCAGGCGGATGTCGAGGTCGGGACCGGGGTGATCCAAAGCTCGTTCGTGAAGACGATCAACCTGCCCGTGCTGCGCACCGCCCGCTTCGTGAGCGGCGGAAACTGGAACATGACGCGCCAGGGCGATAAGCCGGTCGCCTTCGGGACCTATACGCTGGGGACGCTGGAAGGGGCCGACGCTCAGATTCAGATCACCGCGGGAACCTGGCCGCCGACCGACACCGCCGGCGACGCGATCCCGGTGCTGATGTCCGAAAAGCTGCTCTACCAGACCGGCTTACAAGTGGGCGACAAGCTCAAGGCGGCACGGTCCGGCGCCTCCTCAGCGGTCACGCTCGAAATCGTGGCGCTGTGGACTCCGGTCGATTCGTCCGACCCGTCCTGGATCCTGACGCCTAAATTCTTCGACAGCGTCTTTCTGACGCAGCCCGACGACCTGACGACCGCCTTACAGGGCATCAGCAAGCCGGTCGAAGAGGTCGATTGGCAGCTCATTTTCGACGGCAAATCGCTGCGCACCTCGGACGTCGCGGGGCTGCTCAACGGCATCACGGACGGCGAACGCACCGTGCTGGCGGCGCTGCCCGGCATCCGGCTGGACGTCTCGCCCCAGGAAGGCTTGAAAGCATTCGTCAAGGAAGTGGACAAGCTCACGCAGCAGTTGGTCATCGTGGTCATGCCGGTGGCGGGGTTGATCCTCTACTTCGTGACGATGCTGGCCGGGATGCTGGTCGGACGCCAGCAGCAGGAAGATGTCACCCTCAGCAGCCGGGGCATGAGCCGCCGTAAGCTGCTGGGCCTGCACGCCCTGATGTGGATGATCCTGGCCGGGATCGCGCTCGGCATCGGGATCGCCCTGTCGCCGTCGGTCGTGCGGCTGATCGGACGCACCTCATCGTTTCTGCGGTTCGACTACGAGAGCAAGTCGCTGGACATCGTGTTCACCCGGCAGGCGCTCATGATTGGCGCCGCGACGGGTCTGATCGCCGCCAGCAGCGGGTTGGGCATGGCCTGGCGCACCACCCGCCAGTCGATCAACACCTTCAAGCGCGCCCAGGCCCGTTCGGGCAAAGCCTGGTGGCAGCGCATCTATCTCGATTTCATGCTGCTGGTGCCCTCCGGCTACGTGTTTTACACGCTCCAGGCGCAGGGCGGGCTGGTGGCCGGAGCCGAAGATCCCTTTGGCGATCCGCTGGTCTTCCTGGCTCCTACGCTCTTTTCGCTCGGTTTCACCATGCTCTTTTTGCGGATTTATCCCTTTCTCCTCAACCGGGTATCGGGCGCTGTGAAACTGACCAGCAACATCCCGCTGCTGATGGCCCTGCGCGAACTCACCCGCTCCATCGGGCGCTATCGCGGGACGCTGCTGATGACCTGCTTCACACTGAGCCTGATCGGGTTCACCGCGTCGATGGCGAGCACGCTCAACCGCAGCCTGGAAGACGTGACCGATTACAAGATCGGGGCCGAGCAGGTCTTGGTCGTGGCCTCCGATGCCGAAACCGAAGAAGGCACCTCGTCCGAGGGCGGCACCGTGCTGACCGTAACTGGCTACAACACCCTGCCCGCCAGCAACCTGCTGCAAATCCCAGAGGTTTACGCCGTGTCGCGCGTGGGGCGCTACGACGCGCAGATCGTGCTGTCCAAACAGCGTATTGAGGGTACCTTCCTCGGCGTGGACCGGGAGTCGATGGCGGCGATCACGTATTTTCGCAGCGACTACGGCGACAAGCCGCTGGCCGACCTGCTCAACGAGCTGGCGGGCAACCGGACCGGCGTGCTGATCAACCGGGCCACGGCTGAAACGTACAAGCTGCAAGTCGGGCAGGAAATCACCCTGCAAATCTCCGCCCTGAACTCGTGGTACCAGACGACCGTCCCCATCGTGGACGTGATCGACTACTTCCCGACCCTCGACCCGCGCGACGGTTTCTTCATGATCGGCAACCTGGACCCCATCTTCGAACTGGTGGGGACGGAACTGCCGCACGACATCTGGCTGCGGATGAAACCCGGCGCCGACAGCAACACCGTGCTGGAACAGGTCAAAGCGCAGGGCTTCCCGGTGCTCGAATGGCTGAGTCCGGCGGAACTGATCGCCGAAGCCCAGGCCGATCCCACCCGGCGCGGCGTGTTGGGGTTCCTGTCGGTCGGGTTCGTGTCGGCGATCCTGCTCACCCTGGTGGGCAGCGTGATCCAGAGCACCGCCTCCTTCCGTGCCCAGGCGATCCAGTTGGGATCGCTGCGGGCGATGGGACTGGGCGGGATGGCGGTGGCATCGTACCTGCTGCTGGCGCAGGGAATCGCGGCGCTGGGCGGCATCCTGGGCGGCACGGCCATCGGCATGGTCACCACCCTGCTCTTCCTGCCGCTGTTGGACTTCAGCGGCGGGCTGCCGCCCTACCTGGTGCGGGTCGCCTGGGGTGATATCACGCTGGTCTATTCCATCTTTGCAGCGGTTTTGTTTGGCGTCACGGTCCTGACCACGATGTTCCTGAGCCGCCAACAGGTCTCGACTCTGGTGAAATTGGGAGATGCTTAACCACATGGAAAAAAGGATGTTCAAACTACGTTATGGTTTTGGAGGGATGATCCTGGTGCTGGCGGCGCTGCTCATGACGGCCTGCTCTTCGACCGGCAACACCCCCAGCATCAACGACAGCGTCGCGCGCGCCGGGGCGGTCCCCACCTCTACCCCCGTGCCGACCGCCGAGATCGCCGCCCGGCCCACCTATGCGGTGCAGCGCGGCACCGTCGAAGATGTTTTCACCTTCACCGGGCGCTGGCAGCCACGCGACCAGTTGTCGCTCTCGTTCCCCAACGCCGGGACGATCAGCCAGGTCAACGTGCGGCGCGGGGATGCCGTCAAAGCGGGGGATCTACTCGCCAATTACGACATCACCGACCTTCAAAGCCAACTAGCCAGCGCGCAGATTCAGCTTGAGACCGCCAAGAGCAACGTGGATACCAGCGAGACCAGCGGGATCGAGAGCGTCGAAAACGCCCAGATTTCCCTGGCGAACGCGCAGCTTTCGCTGGAGAGCACCAAGGGGAGCAGCCCCTGGACCAGCGTCGCCTCCGCCCGGCTGCAAGTCGATTCGGCCCAGCAGTCGTTGGACAACGCCCAACGCAGCTACTACGAGGCGCTCAGCCATCCTGAAAATCCCGCCTCGACGGTAGACAGCGCCTACCAGCAGGTGCTCAGCGCCCAAAATCAGCTCAAAAGCGCCCAAAACAGCTACTTTTCTGCCGCGCAGAACTTCAATAACTACCAGATTCAGTTGGAGCAGTCCGAGAACCAGGTGATCCAGGCCCAGTTGAATCTACAGCGCGCCATCGACGCCGCTGCCGCCGGAGTCAGCGACGAGAACGTGCGCTCGGTCCAGCTTTCGATTGACCAGATCAACCAGAAAATCGCCGCGGCGTCGCTGTATGCGCCCATCGACGGCGTGATCCTGGAAGTCTCGATCTCAGCCGGTGACTCGGTGCAGGCGTACAGCACGGTGATCGTGATCGGCCTGCCCGAACCGAAGGAAGTGATCGCCAGCCTGGCGATCAGCGACGCCAACCAGCTCAGCGTGGGCATGGTCGGGGTATGCCAGTTGATGAACAAGCCGGAAACCGCCGTCGGCTGCGTGGTGCGCTCGATCCCGCTGAGCAGCAAAGATGCCGACCAGACGACCCGCGTGGCGGCGTCGCTGACCGACATCGCCGACAACCAGTTGATCGAGGTCGATATGCCGCTGGAGACGCGCGAAAACGTGCTCTGGCTGCCCCCCAGCGTCATCCGCACCTTCCAGAACCGGACGTTCGTGGTGCTGCAAACAGCGGATGGCCCGCGCACTGTGGACGTCGAATTGGGCTTGCAGACCGATGATCGCGTCGAGATCACCAGCGGCGTGAACGAAGGCGACATTGTGATCGCACCGTAAAGGTAAAGGGCGTGAACTATGGCTTCCAAGAATGGCAGTGGG
>CAYRWY010000055.1:0-19033 GCA_964427955.1 uncultured Anaerolineaceae bacterium | reverse complement strand
GGCGAATTCGTACCTCACCCCTAAATCCCCTCTCCAAGTCTGGAGAGGGGACTTGACCGTGCGCCCCCTCTCCGCCCTCGGAGAGGGGGTCGGGGGGTGAGGTGTCAGTAAAAAAGTTATGAGTAACGGCTAGCCACTGCGCAGAGAGGGAAAAAAGCGCATAACTGGCTCAGATGAACAACAGCACGCTGGCCGCGACCAGCAGCCCCAGCATCCAGGTATCGAAGGTTTTTGGATCGACCCGCTTGACGAAGTAGCGCCCGGCCCCGGTGCCGATCAACAGCACCGGCAGGGCGATCAGCAGCAGCGGCAGCGACAGGCGGTTCATCAGGCCCGACAGCCAAAAGCTGGGGAGTTTGATGGTGTTGACCGTGATGAAAAACAGCGTGGTCGTGCCCATGAACGCTGCCGGGGTCAGGTTTTGCAGCATCAGGTAGGCGGTGAAGGGCGGTCCGCCCGCGTTGGCGACCGCCGATCCGAAGCCGGAGGCCGCGCCCGCTGCCGCGCCGTGCCAGTCCTGCGGGGCGTAGTGGCGCGCGGTCAGGCGCTCGCCCGCCAGCTTGTAGATCACCAGCGCCAGCGTCGATCCGCCCAGGATCGGGCGCAGCCAGCTATCGGGCAGGGCGCTGAGCAGGTAGGTGCCGATCAGGACGCCGACCACGGCGGCGGGCAGCAGCAGCTTGATCTGGCGCATATCCCACTGCCGCCAGTACAGCGGCAGCGCGAACAAATCGCCCACCATCAGCAGCGGCAGCGTCATCGCCACCGCTTTGGATACCGGCATCGTCAGGCTGAGCAGGGGCGTCGCCAGCGCGCCCAGCACCGGCCCGAAGCCGCCCTTCGCCAGCCCGATCAACATCCCCACCGCCACGACGACCACCAGCGTTCCGATACTCATCCGTTTTGCCTGTCTTTCGTTTCAACACGGTCCGCGCCGGGCGAAAACTATAGCACGGGCGGCGCAGAAAGTCACTACGCGCACCGCGCCCCGCCGCGCTATAATCGAGAGAGTCTGTTAGCGCACTGCGTATCAACCCTAAGGAATGGCATGACTACCTATCCGTTTGAACCGCCGGCGGTCCTGCAAGTGGCCGAAACCATCGCGCGCCAGGCCGGGGCCGTGCTGCGAGAATATTATGAACGTCCGCGCCAGTACAACCACAAGCGCACGATCATCGACCTGGTGACCGAAGCCGATACCACGTCCGAAAAAATCATCGTCAGCGCCCTGCGCGAGGCCTTCCCCGATCACCACATTCACGGCGAAGAAGGCGGCGGCTATGGTCCCGATCCGGATCAAACGCCCTTTCATTGGTGGGTCGATCCGCTCGACGGCACGACCAATTTCGCTCACCGGTTCCCGATCTTCGCGGTGAGCATCGCGCTGTCCGATGCCCATCTCAACCCGATCCTGGGCGTGATCTACGATCCGACGCGCGACGAGTCCTTCAAGGCCATCAAAGGCCACGGCGCGACCCTCAACGGGCGGCCTCTGCACGTGTCGGACATTCACGATCTGTCCGAGGCGATGGCGACCACCGGCTTCCCCTACGACCGCTGGACGGCGGAGGATAACAATACGGCCCGGTTCGCGAACTTCGTGCGGCGGACGCAGGGCACGCGGCGGGCCGGATCGGCAGCGCTGGACCTGGCGTATGTGGCCGCCGGGCGCTGTGACGTCTATTGGGAAGCGGGTCCCAAGCCCTGGGACGTGCAGGCCGGGCTGCTGTGCGTGCTCGAAGCCGGGGGCAAAGTGACCGATTTTGCCGGAGCGTGGAGCGAAGAGGCTCAGAGCGGGGCGCGCATCCTGGCGACGAATGGCTCTGTGCACGATCAGGCCCTGGCCGTGATCCAGTTGGGGGATGCTGCGCCGCGCCCGAAGCCGAAGTAGAATTAAGCGCGCAACCAAGTGACAAAAAGGACAACGCTGTGATCAAAAACGCCCCTCGTTTGCTGTCGATGGTGGTTTTGGGAGTGCTGCTGGTGGGGATCGGGTCGGTGCAGGCCCAACAGAATGATCCACTGCACAACGAAGTCGTCTTTCTGGTGCCCGAAGTGGTGACCGTTTATCCCCACGATGTCGGGGCGTCCACGCGGGGACTGGTTTATAACGAGGGCGCCCTGTACGAAAGCACCGGCAAGGACAGCCCGTCCACGCTGCGCAAAGTCGATCTGGCGACCGGGCAGGTGTTGCAGTCGGTGGAGGTGCCGTATGCCGCAGGCGGGTTGGAGCGCCTCGACGACCAGTTGATCGTCCTGACCGATCACTCGCAGCAGGCGCTGGTGTTCACACTGGACACGTTCACACCGGGCGAGGGCTTCAGCTACCAGGGCAACGGCTGGGGACTGTGCAGCGATGGCCGCTACCTGTACATGAGCGACGGCTCGGCCTTCCTGGGGGTGCGCGACCGGGAGACCTTCGACCTGATCTTCAGCGGGCTGGTGACCGTACAGGGCAAGGTGGTCGATAAGCTCAGCGAGCTGGAATGCGTGGGCGACTACATCTATGCTGCCGTCTTGAAGACCAACTTCATCATCCAGGTTGACAAAACCAACGGGGTGGTGGTGTCCGTGATCGATACCACCTCGCTGCTGCCCGACGAGGAGCGCGCCCAACTGACGGCGGAACAGGCGCTCAACGGGATCGCCTACAAGGCGGACACCGAAACTTTTTTGATTACCGGCAGAAATTGGCCGAAACTGTATGAAGTACGCTTTGTCGCATCGCAATAGGGAAGGAACTTATGAAACATACGCTGCGTTTGGGACTGCGGGCCGGGGTGCTGGTCCTCTTGATCGGGATCGTCGCCACCGGGATTACCGGCGCTCAGAGTCCGAATCCGATGGATGCCGAGGTCGAAATCCTGGTGCCCAAGGTGCTCGACGTGCGCCCGCACGATACCGGCGCCTGGATCGAAGGGCTTGTGTTCAGCGAGGGCAAGCTGTACGAGAGCACCGGCGGCGAGGGCAAGTCCACCCTGCGCGAGCTTGATCCGGCGACCGGCGAGGTCGTGCGCCAGATCGACCTCCCTGCGACCTCCTACGGAGAAGGGCTGGCGCGCGTCGATGACCGGCTGATCCAGTTGACCTGGAAAGAACAGACCGCCTTCGTCTATGACCTGGCGACCTTCGAGCAGGTCGGCACCTTCAGCTACGAGGGCGAAGGCTGGGGACTGTGCGCCGACGACCAGTACATCTACATGACCAACGGCACGCCCTTCATCCTGGTGCGCGACCGCGAGACGTTCGATCTGCTGTTCAGCCTGGCCGTCACGCTGCGCGGACAGGTGATCAGCCAGTACAACGATGGCAACAGCCGCGGGTTAGGCGAGCTGAACGAATTGGAATGCGTCGGCGATTACCTCTATTCCAACATCTGGCAGACCCAGGTGATCCTCAAGATCGACAAGCACAACGGCGTGATCGCGGCGGTGATCGATGGCAGCAGCCTGGGCGATGATAAGCAAGAAGGCGAGAACTACGAAGTGGCCTACCTCAACGGTATCGCGTACCTGCCGGACTCCGACACCTTCCTGGTGACCGGCAAATATTGGCCGCGTATGTACGAGGTCCAGTTCGTGCCGAAAGAGTAAGGCGACCCCGATCCTCCCGTCCCCCTTTCCCGGCTGCGCAGAGAAAGGGGGAGGGAGTCAACCTCCAGGTGATGGTGCTTGGGTTAGGGCAGTTCGATGCCAGTTGACCCGGGTCACTTGGGGACGTCCGCAGCCACGAGGCGGAGCCTGGAGTCTGCCTCCCTTCCTCCGCGCAGCCGGGAAAAGGCCGGGGATGGGATGGTTCTCACGCCAGCGGGCGGGCGGGATGAGACGACTCCCGCGCCAGCTCCGCCCGGCAGAAATGGAGGGCATCCTCGACCGATTCGAAGATCGGCGAGGGATCGTAATGGCCGTACTGCTCCTGCTCGACGCTGCGCGCCCCGAATTCGATCAAATCACTGGACGTCACTAACACGGTGCGGATGCGCGGATCGGTGGACGATCCCGGCACGCCGCTGCGATATTCCAGGTCCAGCGCGACGACGACGTCGCCCAGGTTGGTGGTGTCGAGGTCCGAAAAGTCATTGATCCGGTAGATCGGACCGTTATGACCCGCCAGCTTGCGGCCCAACTGCCCTAGCATCTGCGGGTAATCATCTTGAGCACCGCTGTGTCCCCAAAACCGGGTGACGACGATGGGTTCATTGGGATAAACATGGATCGAGAAGGACATAGCATTTTTCTCCTTGGCGTTGAAACTTCAATCTTGACCCAGGATAACGGGCCGAAATTACGCCGGGCTTACAACGACATTTCAGTCTGGAAATCGGGCTAGGAACGGCCATCGAGGGAGTGAGCGGAGTCAAGCGGCGGTTGGTCTGAACGAAACCGGATCAGGCTCAGCCCGAAACGCGTTATAATTGGGGTAGAGAGCAGGAGATGGCACGATGGTCGTTCAAGAGCGCCTGTATACCGCCGAGGATCTGTGGGAGTTGTCGCACCAGGCCAACGAGGCTCGACGCTTCGAAGTGGTGAGAGGAGCACTCCGCGAGATGGCCCCTACCGGTGGATTGCACGGCGTGATCGCGTTGGAGTTAGGGTATCACATCCTGCACCACGTGAAAGCGCATGACCTGGGCTATGCCACCGGGGCTGAAACCGGGTTCATTCTGGCCGATGATCCCCATACGGTGCGTGCGCCGGACGTGGGGTTTATCGCCAAAGCGCGCGTCACACTGCCTCTGCCACAAAAATACTTCCCCCTCGCGCCCGATCTGGCCGTCGAAGTGGTATCGCCCAACGATTCCGCGCAGGACATCCGCGAGCGGGTGATCGATTTTCTGAACGCCGGGACGCGGCTGGTGTGGGTCGTCTATCCGGAGGCCCGGACGGTCGATGTCTATCGTCCGTCCGAGGTGGTCGTCGTGACGATTGACGGCGTGCTCGATGGCGAAGACGTGCTGCCCGGCTTCCGCCTGCCGCTGCGCCAGATCTTTGAGAGCGTGGAGAAATAACGCGGGTCAGGCCGCTGCCGGGCGCTTTTTGCGCCGCGCGGTCTGCATCCGGCGGATCAGGCGCCGGGCACGGCGGTACACGAAGAACGCCAGCAGCAGGGCGAGAATGATGGCGCCGGGGAGCGTCTGCGCGAACTTGAGCACGTAGCCGCCCAGCGTCAGGACCAGGATCGCCATCGTGATCAGCGTCCAGACCCCGGCCAGCAGGCCAAACACGGTGAAGATGCGCTCCTCGCGGCTGAACCCTTCGTGCTTACGCAGTTTCGGGCGCAGCGACTTGCCGATGAAGGCCAGGCTTTTTTCGCGCAGACGGGGGATTTCCAGCCAGTCCATCAGGATGTAGTAGCCGTCCAGCTTGAGCAGCGGATTCAGATTCATGATGCTGGTCATGTAGGTCAAAAAGGCGAACTGGTACAGCACACCCTGGGCGAACGCGCCCGGCGCGCCCAGCAGCAGCAGGCTCGCCAGCCCGCCCAGGAAGAAGCCCGAATGCGGCCCGGCCCAACTGACCATGATGCGCGGACGGCGGGGTTCCATCCAGATGTCGGTGGTATCCACGAAGGCGGCGGGCATCCCCATGTAGATCAGGAAGCCGCCGCGCCGGACCTCGCGCCCGAAATGTTTGGTCGTGATGGCGTGCGACCACTCGTGAATCATCAGGGTGATGAATTGCAGCAGGTAGAGCGTGACAATGCCGATAATCGCGCCTGCGCCGCCGAACACCGCCACGTCGCGGTCCAGCACGCCGAACAGCAGCCCCAGGAAGACCGCGCCCCCGGCGGCGATCACGATCAGCATCACGATCTGGGCGAGGGGCGTGAACAACCAGCGCCCGGCCACCTGGTACGAGCGCGTGATCCACTGGTCGATGCCCTGGATCGAAAACTCGGTGTTGAAGACGGCGCGGATGGCCCGCCGCCACAGCACGTTCGCCCGGCGCTGCGCCACGCTCTGATCGACCGCCCCGTACACGTTGACCAGCGATTCGATGAAGCCCTTTTGTTGCAGTTGGTCGAGCAGCATCAGCAGGCTGGTGATGGCCAGCTTGCCATATTTCATCATGTAGGCGACGGCGATGTCCTGCACGCTGGCGTCGCCGTCCATTTCTTCCCAGAGGAAAACCTGTTCTTCGGTCAGTCGGATGTAGGCATCGGTCCGCAGATTCTTGAGAATCCAGTACGTCTCGCCGCGCGCGTCGGTCAGCTTCTTGAGCGCGTAGCCGGAGATGCGGCGCGGGAAATAGGTGCTCAGATCGCGCGAGCGCACCTGCTGGGTGAAGATGCTGCTCTCGGTGGGCCGGGTGAGCATCAGCGTTTCGCTGGCCGAACGCTCCCAGACATTTTCTTTGTCGGGGCGCATCATCATCATGGTGCCCTCGAAATCGACCTGGCCGGTGGCGTCCGTCCTGGCCAGCGCGGCTTCCCAGATCGCCCGCAGCCCTTCTTTGGGCAGGATCAGCGTCTCGTCGGACGCTTCGCGCCACAGGTCGAGCTTGTGCGCCTGCTTGGCGAGATCCCGGCTGAGGTAGACGGTCTCGTTGTCGAGCTTGTCCCAGAGGCCGCTGGACGATCCCAGCACGATCATGCCCCACAGGCCCATCCCTTCCTGGGCCGGGGCGGGAGCCTGTTTGCTCATCTGGGCGTCGAGTTGTTCCCACAACCCGCCGGTATCTTTGACGGCTGCGCCGATGTTGCGGTAGATGTTGGCCATGCTGGTTTGGAGTGAGGTCGATCCTCACCTGATCAGGGTTATCCACCCAGGCGGAAGAGTAAGGTTGTTTCCCCGACGGTGATCACCGTCCCGTCTTGCAGCAGCTTGGGCTGGTTGGCCTCGGCAGGCACGCCGTTGACCACGGTCCCGTTGGCGCTGCCCAGGTCGATGATGACCCAGTCGCCTTCTTCCTGGCGCGCGATCTCGCAGTGCGGGCGCGAGACGGCCCGATCTTGCAGCGAAATGTCCCAGTTGGCGTCGCGCGTGGCGCGCCCGATCTTGAGCGAGGGCGTCAGGATCGCGATCTCGGCGCCTTCCTGCGGGCCGGAGGTGATCTGGAGCTTGGGCTGGCCGCCCGCGCCCATCGGCACGATCAGGGTGCCGGTCATCTTGGCCTGCTGGTGTTCTTCTTCGGTCACGATGGCCGAGAAGTTCAGGATCGGCACGTACAGCCGGATCACGTCGCCGTGCGCCAGCGGGAAGGGATCGGCCAACTGCTTGTCGTTGACGAAGGTCCCGTTCGCGCTGCCCAGGTCGGAGATCATGAAGACGCCATCGCGGAAACTGATCACGGCGTGCTGGCGTGAAACATGCCGTTCGGGGATATAAATCTGGTTGTTCGGGCTGCGGCCAATGGTCGCGGTAGCCCCTTCGACCAGCACGAACTCCCGGTTATTGCCGGATTCAGGATCAGTCCAGGTAATCTTAGCCAGACCTTCGGCTTGTTCGCTCATGACAGCCCCCAGAAGCCAGTGCTTAGTCGAGATAGGGCATTTCAATCGGTTCGGGCTGCGGCTTGCACACCCCGCACCAGACCGCATCGGCCACGACGAGGGACTTGGGCACTTTCTTGCTGCCGATATACACCGTGATGATGTAGGTCATGGTTTTGATGTGGTTGCTGCACACCGCGCGACCACACCACCGGCAGATCGCCTGAGCTTGTTCACTGCAATGGACACACTTCATAGGTTTTGCCTCTTGGCTTGGGTGCTTGGATATGAGGAGTATACACCAACCGGGGTGCGAATGGGAAACCGGAGGCATGGCCCTGAATTCCTATTTCTTGTGCTTTCACAGACTGGGGTATACTAAAGGTGCGCGTGCAACCAAACGCGGCGGATAGTATATTTCGTGTGTTGTTCGGCCCGCTGCCATCGGACGGGAAAAACCTATGTCTGCTGATGATCCACTGATCAAGAAAAAATTAGGGGATTACACCATCGTTGGCTTGTTGGGCCGGGGTGGAATGTCGCGGGTTTACAAAGGGTTTGACGAGAACCTGGAACGCTTCGCGGCGATCAAGGTCATCAGCGGCGATTTCGCCACGACGACCGAAGAAGAATATACACGGCGTTTTCAGAGCGAAGCGCGCGCCATCGCCCGGCTGCGCCATCCGAACATCGTCGGCATTTACCAGTTTGGACGCACCGAGGGTATCTACTACATGGCCCAGGTGTTCCTCGAAGGGAAAGACCTGCGGAGTCTGCTCAAAGAGTACGCTGAACAGCACCGCCGGATGCCCCCCATCGAGGTCACCCGGATCGCTCGCGATGTGGGGGGCGCGCTGGACTACGCCCACGAACAGGGCGTGATCCATCGCGATATCAAGCCGTCCAACATCATGTTGGAGAAGAAGACCAACCGCGCGATCCTGATGGATTTTGGGCTGGCGCTCAGCATCCATGAGGGGACGATGGGCGACACCTTCGGCAGCGCGCACTACATCGCCCCGGAGCAGGCCATTTCGTCGGCGAAGGCGGTCCCCCAGAGCGACCTGTATTCGCTGGGGATCGTGTTGTACGAAATGGTGACGGGCCGCGTGCCCTTCGACGATCCGTCGGTGATGAGCGTCGCACTCAAACACCTGAACGAGATCCCACCGCCACCCAGCATGTATAACCCCGATTTACCGCCCGCCGTCGAGCGGGTGATCATGCGCTCGCTGGAGAAAGATCCCACGCGCCGCTATGCGACCGGGGAGGATCTGGTTCTGGCGTTGGAGCAGGCGTTCGAGACGGATAAGCCCGCGGTCTCGCCCGGCACGCCGATGGTGGCCGATCTGCTGGAGTCGCGGCCCAGGCCGCCCGATCACGTCTCGAATCTGGACTATACGCCGCTGCCCAGGCCGTCGCTGACCCCGGCGGCACCGGAGGCCGAGCCGCCTAAGGCCGGGCTGGCCGGGCGCTTCGCGCGCCGTCAGGCCGAAAAAGAGGTCGAGCACGCCATCACCGAGGGGCTGGCGCTGGACGATGATTCGATCAGCAAGCTCCTGGAGAAAATGCCCGATCCGAGCGAGATCGGATTGGTAGGCGAAGGCGCCAGGGGGATCACGCTGCCGGAGCCGCCGGGGGACCGGACTATCGACCTGGTGCCCAAGCCCAAACGCCGCTCGCGCGTGGGGCTGCTGCTGGCACTGATCCTGATCATCGTGGTGCTGGCCGCCGGGTGGTGGCTCGGAACCCAGGGCGGAAAAGACAAAGAGGAGCCGACGCCCTCGGCGCAGGCCGGGACCCAGGCGACCGCTGCCAATTTGACGCAGACAGCGGTGATCGCCCAGGCGGTTGCCGCGAACGCGACGCTGACCGCTGCTGTTAGTGCTTTGGTGACGTCGGAGACGCCGCAGGCCGCGCTGACGAACGCGCCGCAGCCGTCGCGCACCCCGGTTGCCACGGCGACGAGGCAGACGGTCACGGCAGCGCCCAGCGCCACGCCGACGCAAGGGCCATCCGCCACCACGCCGCCGACGAATACGCCGTCTCCCGAACCTTCGCCGACGGTGCCGCCGACGACCGCCGCGCCTGCTTCCGCGACCGAGACAGTGCCGACGGTCGCTCCCTCGCCAGCGGTGACGGTGGGGGGCGTCGGCTCTCCGGCGCAGGCGCCGAATATCCACCTGATGTACGACCAGGGTCAGTTCGTGCTGGTCAATACCTCGGCGGGCGTGTTGGACGTGAGCGGGCTGGTGTTCGAGCAAATTTTGCCGGACGGTTCGCAGCGCGTCTTCCAGGCCAGCGCGTGGACGGATCGCGTGATGATCCCGCCGACCAAGCTGGCCAGCCAGGGCTGCTACCAACTGCTCACTGTCGATGCCTCGCGGGAAGCGCCCGCCGCGACCGTGTGCCGCGATTTTCTGGGCTACTACCAGACGGGCGTCAGCCGCTACTACTTCTGGGTCTCCAGCCGCCCCGACGCCTCGTTCACGGTGCGCAAGGGCAGCAGCCAGGACGTGTTGGCGCGCTGCGCGATCAGCGCGGGATCGTGCGATTTCTTCCTGGCCGCCGGTGCCGTAACGGTGAGCGCTGCGACTGCGACCCCCGCGCCGACGACGGCGGCTGCCGCCGTGACCGACACGCCGGGCGCCCCGGAAGGCAATCTGCGGATGATGTATAACCGGGACGCGTTCCTGTTGATCAACGTCTCGTCCAACGTGATGGACGTGAGCGGGCTGGTGTTCGAGCAGGTTCTGCCGAATGGCGATGTGCGCCAGTTCGAAGCGTCGGACTGGGATCGGACGGGCTTCATGGAGCCGCCGGACCAGATGACGGCGGGAGGCTGTTTCCAGCTCGTGACGGCGGAGGGCGAACAGACCATCCCCGCCGATCAGGACTGCTTCCCCTCGCTGGGCTGGTTCCGCACCGGCGTCACGCAGCGGTACTTCTGGGTTTCGGATCGTCCCGGCGCGACGTTCACCGTCCGCACGCAGGACTCCGACCAGCCGTTTGGCGTCTGCGAGATCGACGCGGGCGAGTGCTGGGCCACGCTGCCGTAGTAACCGGGGCGTATGGATGGCGCTTAACGATTGAATACGGAGTTCCGGCCTCACCCTTAAATCCCCTCTCCGGCCAAGCCAGAGAGGGGACTTTCATGCCCGCTGACTCCCCTACCGTACAACAGAAAGAGAATCCCCATGTTAGCAGTCAATCTATCGGGCAAAGTGGCACTGGTGACCGGCGCGGGGCGCGGCATCGGCAAGGCCATCGCGCGGGCGCTCGCCCAGTCCGGCGCGGTGGTGGCGGTCAACGACATCGACACCGCCAGCGCGGCGCAGACGGCGCGCGAGCTAGGCGGCCCGGCCCGCGGCTACCCGGCGGACGTGGGCGATCCCGAAGCGGCCCAACGCCTGATCGTGCAGGCGGCGGGCGACCTGGGCGGGCTGCATATCCTGGTGAACAATGCCGGGGTCGAATACAAGACGCCGCTGCTCGACACGCCGATCCGCGAGTGGCAGCGCACGCTCGACGTGAACCTGAGCGCGGCCTTTTACACCAGCCAGGCGGCGGGGCGCATCATGCGCGGGATCGGCGGCGGCGTGATCGTCAACATGGCATCCATCGCCGGGCATAATATCCCGCTGCCCAACCGGGCAGCTTACGTCGCCAGCAAGGCCGGGCTGATCGGCCTGACCAAAGAGTGCGCCCGCGAGTTCGCCGCCTACAACATCCGCGTCAACGCGGTGTGTCCCGGCGTGATCGAAACCGAGATGACGGCGGAATCGCGCAGCAATCCGGCCCAGATGGAGAAATGGCTGGCGGACATCCCCCAGCACCGCCTCGGCCAGCCGGACGACGTGGCCGGACTGGTGCTCTACCTGTGCTCGGACGCGGCGCGCTACCTGACCGGCCAGGCGATCAACGTCGATGGCGGCAAGGTGATGATGTAAGGGCGGATCGGCGCGGCAGGTGTGTATAATCTGGCTGACCCTGTCGGTACCAACCGGAGATCACGACTCGTGCGTAACTTGCTGCCCCCCCTGCCGGGCTTTCCGGCGCGATCCTGGTGGATCAAAACTCTGTCGATCAACGCCGCACTGCTGATCGTCGTGTTCGGCGCGATCCAGCTCGTCCCGGTCAACCGGCATAACCCGCCGGTCAAGCGTGAGGTGATCTGGGATGCGCCGGAGACCGAGGCGCTGGCCCGGCAGGCGTGTTTCGACTGCCACAGCAACCAGACCGCCTGGCCCTGGTACGCCCGGATCGCGCCCAGTTCGTGGATCATCTGGTACGACGTGTCCGAAGGCCGCGAGAAGATGGATTTTTCCGACTGGGATCGCTTCGTCCGCGCGGATGAGGTCGATCCCGACGACCCGTTCCCGCCCAAGACGCTGAGTGAGCGCATCGCCGAAGAAGTGCGCAGCGGTCGGATGCCACCCGGCACCTACCGGCTGATGCATTCTGCGGCGCGGCTGTCCGATGCCGAGAAAGAGGCGCTGATCGCGGGGCTGATTCGCACCGTGCAGCAGAACCAGGCCGCGGAGTAAGACCTCACACCCGCAGGAACGGCACCCAGCGCCGCAGCGCGCGCTGTACTTTGAGCAGGCGGAACAGCACCGGATCGAGCTGCGTCAGGGTGGGGCGCGCGATCCACTGGCGATCCACCAGCACGGACTGGGTGCGCACGAAGCGCAGCAGCCCCTCCGGCCCGTTGCGCCGCCCGATCCCGCTGTCCTTGACTCCGCCGGACGGCAGGGTCGGCGTGCCGATCACGAACTGGACCTTGTTGACGCTGGTGTCTCCGGCCTGAATCTGGCGGGCGAGCTGTTCGCCGCGCTTGAGATCGCGCGTCAGGATGCCGGACGACAGCCCGTAATGGCTGTCATTGGCCAGCCGGACGCCCTCTTCGGCGCTGCGGATGCGCATCACCGGCACGAGCGGGCCGAAGGTTTCCTCGTGCATCAGCGCCATCGTGTGATCCACGTCCACCAGGATCGTCGGCTCGAAGAACAGCGGCCCCAGGTCCGGGCGGCGCTTACCCCCGGCGATCACGCGGGCGCCCTTCGCCACAGCCTCCGCGATCTGCTGCTCGCAGCGGACGACCTCGCGCTCGTTGGTCATGCTCCCGACGTGAATGTGCAGCCCCTCGTCCGCGCCCAGTGTCATCTGCGCGGCGTAGCGCGTCAGCCGCTCGACAAACTGATCGTAGATGGCCTCGACCACGTACACCCGCTCGACGCTGACGCACACCTGCCCGGCGTTTTCCAGCGCGCCTTGCAGCGTGGTCGTCGCGGCCAGGTCGAGATCGGCATCTTCCAGCACGATCAGCGGATCTTTGCCGCCCAGTTCCAGGCTGTACGGGATCAGGCGCGCGGCGGCCTGCTGGGCGACTTTGCGCCCGGTGGTCGTGCTGCCGGTGACGGCCACGAAATCGACCTCGTCCACCAGCGCCGCGCCGGTGCCGCCGTCCCCGGTGACGACCTGGAACACGTCGCGCGGAATCCCGATCCGGTGCGCGATCTCGACGGCGCGTAGGGCGCTGAAGGGCGTGATCTCGCTGGGCTTGAGCACGATGGTATTTCCGGCGGCCAGGGCGGGCACGATGTCCAGCAGGGCGTTCAGGTACGGATAATTCCAGGGCGTGATGAAGCCCACCACGCCGTAGGGCTTGTAGTAGACGTGGGCGTACTGGACGATGGGGAACAGGGTGCGGCGTCGCTGTGGGCGCAGCAGGCGCGGCGCATGGTGCGCGTAGTAGTCGAGCACGTTGTCCAGCACGATGATTTCCAGCAGCGCCCCGGTCTCGTTTTTGCCCGTTTCGCGCCGGATGGTGTGGATCAGCGCATCCCGGCTGCGCCACAGCTCGTCGGCCCATACTTCCAGGAAGCGGGCGCGTCCCCGGCTGCCCCGCGCTTCCCACCCCGGCTGCGCGGCGCGGGCGCGGGCGACGGCGGCGCGGACCTCGTCCGGCGTGCAGTGGGGCACGGTGCCAATCATGTCCCCGGTGACCGGATTCTTGACCTCGATGACTGTGGCCATGTGCGACCCTCCTTGACCCTCCCGCCGAATGATAGCCTTTTTGTACCAGTCTGACCAGCGCGGCGTAAGATGTCGAGATCCGGCGCGGTGTTCTTTATGAATTTCGTAATGGAAATTTGGAGGAGTATACAGGATGTCCATCAAACGACTTTCGAGATTGGCCTTAGGACTGTTGGCCGTATGGGCCGTGATCATGCTGGTCGCGCCGGATTTCACGGCTCTGGCCCAGGATGATGGCGGCGAAGATGATCCGGTTCTCGTCGAGATCCGGGGCGCAGTCGAAATCCTGGAAGATGACCTGATCGTTGTGGCCGGGGTGACTATCGCCCCCGCGGGCGCCTTCCAGCCTTCTGATTTAGAGGTGGGCGACATTGTCGTCATCACCGGCTACCTGCTGCCTGACGATACGCTCCAGGCGGTCTCGCTGACCATCGTCACCGATCAGGATGGTGACGGCATTCTGGACGATCTGGACAACTGCCCGGCGGTGGCCAATCCCGACCAGGCCGACGCGGACGGCGACGGCATGGGCGACCTGTGCGATACGGCGTTTGACGATGCCGACGGCGACGGGATCGGCGATGGCGTGGACAACTGCCCGCTGGTGGCGAATCCGGATCAGCTCGACACGGACGGCGACGGCGTGGGCGACCTGTGCGAAGCCGATGCGGACGCGGACGGCGTGATCGACGACCTGGACAACTGCCCGGCGGTGGCGAATCCGGACCAGGCCGACGCGGACGGCGATGGCATTGGCGACCTGTGCGATACGACGTTTGACGATGCCGACGGCGACGGGATCGGCGATGGCGTGGACAACTGCCCGCTGGTGGCGAATCCCGATCAGCTCGACACGGACGGCGACGGCGTGGGCGATGTCTGCCAGGGCGATCAGGACGGCGACGGCGTGTTGGATGAGATCGATAACTGCCCGCTGGTGGCGAATCCGGATCAGCTTGACACGGATGGCGATGGCATCGGCGACCTGTGCGAAGCCGATACGGACCTCGACGGCGTGATCGACGATCTGGACAACTGCCCGCTGGTGGCGAATCCGGATCAGCTTGACACGGACGGCGATGGCATCGGCGACGCCTGCGAGAGCGATACGGGCGAAGACGAATGCGCGTTCCGCGATGATCAGCCGGTCGCGCTGGCGCTGGCCGCCGAGTTCGGTGTGGACTACAACACCATCATGACGTGGCACTGCTCCGGTATTGGTTTTGGCGAAATTGCGCGCGCGCTGCTGATCGCGCAGCAGGTGGAAGGCGTGACGCCCGATGAACTGCTGGCGATGCACGCGGATGGCATCGGCTGGGGCGAGATCAAGAAGCAGTACGATCTGCCTTCGGGCAGCCTGGCGCCGGGGTTGGTGATCTCGGCCCAACATCATACCCGCGTACGTGAGGAAGAACAGGCCGAAGTCGAAGGTGAGACCGACGCCGCGCCCGGCCACAGTGGTGACGCGCCCGGTCATTCGGGCGATGCCCCGGGCCAGAGCGGTAACAATCCTGGCCACGGCGGCACACCTCCCGGCCAGGACGGCAAAGATGGGGGCAAAGGGGGCGGCAAGAAATAGCGCCGCGACGATCATCAGAAGGTCGCAGGGTTCGCGTTGAAAACCGAATTGCGCTATAGTCTGGCTTTAGACTAGGTAAAGATGCCCTGCGACCTTAACTATGGCTGAACTGCCGGATCAGGTTTTGATCGAACAAGCGCGGCAAGGGGACAGCGATGCTGTCGCTGCCCTCTACCGCCGCTATGTGCGGGCCATCACCCGGTATGTCGCGTATCGAATTTCGGATGATGCCCTCGTCGAAGATTTGACGGCTGAGGTATTTCTACGCATGGTTGAGGGACTGCCTGCCTACCAGATCACCGGGGTGCCATTCGAAGCCTGGCTGTACCGGATCGCGGCGGCACGCGTGGCCGACTATTATCGCGCGCGCCAGCGCCATCCTGAAGAGGCGCTGACGGAAACGCTGCACAGCAGCCAGCCTCCGGCGGAAACCAACCTGCAAGAACGCGAAGAACTGGATGAGTTGCGGGCGGCGCTGGCCCAACTCAGCGAGGAGCACCAGACCATCCTGATTCTGCGTTTTGTCGAGCGGAAGAGTCACGAAGAAGTGGCCGCTATCACAGGAAAGAGTGTGCGCGCCGTGGCTACGGCCCAACATCGGGCTTTGCGGCGGCTGGCGGAACTGCTGGGCACGGACAAAATGAGCCGCCACTATATCCGGGGAGAAGGGGCATGACCACCGAATCTTCCCACGACCCTCACGATCTCATGGACCGGCTGGACCGGGCGCTGCCGCCTCACCGCCGTGTCGCCGGGTCCGCCGACGGCGATCCGCTGGTGGAAGCGGCGCGGCGGCTGGCTAAGGGGCCGGACGTGGCGCTGCCGGACGCGGCGCTGGACCGGATCGAAGCTCGCCTGCGCCAGCGCACGGCGGAACTGGCTCAAACGGCGGCGCAGCCCGCTCGCCCGGCGCCGTCCCGTCCGATCCGGCGGGACTTCCGGCGCATGGTGCGCTACGCCGTGGCGGCCTGCCTGGTTATCGTCCTGGCGCTGGGTGGTGTCACGCAAGCCTCGGCCAGCAGTCTGCCGGGCGACAGCCTGTACCCGGCCAAGCGCGCGGTAGAAGACGTCCGGCTGGCGCTGGTGACGGACAATGGCGAGCCGACCCTGCGGGTCAACCTGGCAAGCCGCCGGTTGGACGAGTTCGAGACGCTGTTGAACGATCAGCAGAAGGTCTATCCGAAGGCGCTGGAAGAAGCGTCCGACCAGATGGCGCGCGCGATTGAACTGCTGGCCGCCGGACACGGCCACCGGGCGCAGGTGACGGCCCGCATTGCCGATCTCACGCACCGGGAAGCGGCGCTGATCGAGCGCGCGGCCCCGCAGGCACCCTTCAAGGAATGGAAACACTTGCAGGTCGCTGCCGGGAAGAATGCCGCCCTTCAGCAGCGGTTGGTCACGGAAGGCACGGTGCCGGGCTTCGTGCCCGATACCACGCCGACGCCGACGTCCACCCCGTCGCTGATCCCATCGCCGACGCCGACGGCCACGGCCACGCCGACCGTCACACCGTCCAGTACGCCCAGCGCGACGCCGACCGTCACGCCAACGGTCACGGCGACGCCGACCCCGACGTCTACTCCTACGGCGACCTCGACGCGCACACCGACCGCGACCCGGTCCGTGACGCCCAGCCGTACTCCGACGGTTCCGCCGATCCCGTGGGCCACCGCGACGCCGCTGGCGCCGGAGCAGGGGGGCGTGGATGAGCCGTCCCGCACTCCACCGGGGCACGGGGCGACCCCCGGCCTGGGCGACAATCCGCCGGGCCAGGGCGGCGATAATCCGGGCCAGGGCGGCGGCAAGGACAAGGATAAGAAGTAGGCTCGCGAGGGGATGTGAACCGCACATCCCCTTTTTGATTCCCGCGTGGAGTCCCTCGAATAACCTCTCAGCATTTTCCTGCGTTTTTCTTACGTGTTTTTTGCGGGCTCCCGATATAAATTTAATGCGACTATGTTATGAAGATTCCGGAATCGTTTTATCCGGTGATTGGGGAGTCCTGACGATGGCCGAGACGTTTACGTTTCAAGCTGAAATCCAGCAGTTACTCAATATTCTGGTGCACTCGCTCTATACCGAGCGCGAAATCTTTCTGCGCGAGCTGATCTCGAACGCGTCCGACGCGCTCAACCGCGTACAGTTCGAGATGGTGAGCGGGCACGAGGTGATCGATCCCGAAGTGGAGCTGGCGATCACGCTCACCGCCGACAAGGACGCGGGCACGCTGACCGTCTCTGATACGGGCGTCGGCATGAACCGCGACGAGTTGATCCAGAACCTGGGCACGATTGCCCAATCCGGCGCGGCGAGCTTCCTCCAGCGCCTGAAAGAGCAGGAGGCGCCGAACGCGCCCGCGACCGACCTGATCGGGCAGTTTGGCGTCGGGTTCTACTCGGTGTTCATGGTGGCCGACAAAGTGGCGGTGACGTCGCGATCCTTCCGGCCCGGCGACCAGGCGTGGACCTGGACGTCCGATGGCAGCAGCACCTACAGCATCGAGCCGGGCGAACGCGACGGGCGCGGCACGACGGTGACGATCTTCCTCAAGGAAGACGCGAAGGAATTCCTGGAAGATTACGAACTCCGCCGGATCGTCAAAACCCATTCGGACTTCATCGCCTTCCCGATCACGATTGGGACCGAAGTCGCCAACCAGCGCACGGCGATCTGGCGCAAGCCCGCCCGCGAGGTATCCGACGAGGATTACAAGGGCTTCTACCAGCAGCTCACGCGTGATTTCGAGGAGCCGCTGCTGCACCTGCACATCGCGTCGGATGCGCCGGTCCAGTTCTACAGCGTGCTGTTCGTCCCCGCGCGGGCGGATCGCGGCATGTTCGCCCTGCGGACCGAAGACGGCCTGAAGCTCTACGCCCGCAAGGTGCTGATCCAGGAGTACAACAAGGACTTCCTGCCCCAGTATTTGCGCTTCGTGGCCGGGGTGGTCGATTCGGAAGACCTGCCGCTGAACGTCGCCCGCGAGTCGATCCAGACCACGCGCGCCATCAAGCGCATCGGCCAGTCGATCAAGGGCAAGCTGCTGGGCGAGTTGGAACGGGTCGCCCAGGAGGACCCCGACAAGTACCAGAAGTTCTGGCAGGAGTTCGGCGTCTTCCTCAAGGAAGGGATCGCTACCGATGGCGAAGAGGCGACCCGCCTGTCGAAGCTGCTGCGCTTCCATTCGACGGTGAGCGACGGCCAGACGCCGACCGTCACGCTGGACGACTACGTCGCGCGCATGAAGCCGGATCAGAAGGCGATTTACTACCTGCTGGCGGACGACCTGGTGTCGGTAGCGCACAGCCCGCACCTGGACCCGTTCAAGGCGCGCGACCTGGAAGTGCTCTACCTGACCGAAGCGGTGGACAGCTTCATGCTGATGAACCTGCACGAGTACGACGGCAAGCCGCTGCAAAACGTGGACGATGCCAGCCTCGATCTGCCGGAGATCGAGACCGACCAGGACGACCAGGCCGAGCGCCTGGAAGATGACCCGTTCGGGGCGGTGCGCCAGCGGTTCGCCGATGTCCTGGGCGAGCGCGTGGTCGAGGTGCGCGAGTCGAAGGTGCTCAACGACAGCCCGGTGCGGCTGGCCAAGCCCGAAGGCCAGTTGGATCGCCACGTGCAGCGCGTCTACCGGATGCTGGAAAAAGACTTCGAGGCACCGCGCCGCATTCTCGAACTCAACCGCCGCCACCCGCTGATCCACAACCTGTCGGCGTGGATCGGGGACGATCCGGAGCGCCCCGTGATCAACCAGGTGATCGAGCAGTTGTACGAGAGCGCCCTGCTGATGGACGGGATTCATCCCAACCCGGCGGACATGGTTTCGCGCATCGAGGCGCTGATGGAAGAAGCCACCCGGCGGTAGGGCAGTTCGCGAACTACCCTATGTGCGTCAATTTAAGGTTTTGTGAGGCCATCACGGTCTTGTCCCGGCCTCACCCCCCGGCCCCCTCTCCATTCAAAAGCGCAATGGAGAGG
>CAYRWY010000054.1:0-19454 GCA_964427955.1 uncultured Anaerolineaceae bacterium | reverse complement strand
GTGCCCGAAGGCTATCACCCGGTCGTGAGCGCGCACGGCTACACGACCTATTACCTCAATTTCCTGGCCGGTTCGGCGCAATCGCTCGCCAGCGCCGACGACCCGGCCTACGCCTGGATCAAGGAGACGTGGACCGAACGCGATCCGCGTCTGCCGGTAGTCAGTCACGAGATGGAAAAGGCATGACGCAAGTCTAGAAAAGGTTGAAGATGATGGTTACCCCCACGACGTTTAAGAGTCCGCTCCACCAGATGGCGCTGACGACCCAAACGGATTATTGGAATGACTCGTCGTCCGTCGAAGAATTGACTTATGCTATCGACAACGGCGCGGTCGGCGCGACGAGCAATCCCACCATCGTGGTTTCTGTACTCAAGAAAGAAATGCACCTCTGGCGGGATCGCATTCATGCGATCATCGCCCAAAATCCGACCTGGACCGAGCACGAAGTCGCCTGGACGATCTTCGAAGAGATCGGCGTGAACGGGGCGAAACTGCTGCTGCCCATCTACGAGCGCGAAAAAGGCAAAAAGGGGCGGCTCTCGATCCAGACCAACCCAACCTATTACCGCAATGCGCAGGCCATCGTCGATCAGGCGGTGCACTTCGATCACCTCGCGCCCAACATGCAGGTCAAAATTCCGGTGACCTCGGCGGGCATCCCGGCCATCGAAGAGGCGACCTACCGCGGCGTGAGCATCAACGCGACCGTGAGCTTCACCGTGCCGCAGGCTATCGCCGTCGCCGAAGCCATCGAGCGCGGGCTGAACCGCCGCACGGCGGAAGGCAAAGATATAGCCACGATGAGTCCGGTGTGTACCATCATGGTCGGACGCGTGGACGACTGGCTGTCCGTAGTCGCCAACCGGGACAGCATCACGACCCATCCCAACAATATCCCCTGGGCAGGCGTGGCCGTGATGAAAAAAGCCTACCGCATTTACCAGGAGCGCGGCTACCGAGCGCGGCTGTTGTCGGCGGCGTACCGCCATCACCTGCACTGGTCGGAATTCATCGGCGGCGACCTGATCGTGAGCATCCCCTACGAATGGCAGAAACGCTTCAATGCCTCGGACGTGGCAGTGAAGGACCGCATCTATGATCCGGTCGATCCGGCCATCCTCGACGGGCTGTACCGTCATTTCGCGGATTTCCGCAAAGCCTACGACGAAGACGGCCTGACGGTCGAGGAGTTCGATTCCTACGGGGCGACGGTGCGCACCCTGCGCGGGTTCATCGCCTCCTATCACGAGCTGATCGCCGTGATCCGGGAGGGATTCATGCTGCCCAATCCTGACGTGCGGCAGGGCTAGGAGGACTTATGAAAACGGTTCGTTTGACGATGGCGCAGGCGCTCGTGCTCTACCTGACCAAACAGCACGTCGAGCGGGACGGGCGCACCAATCCCTTTTTCGCCGGGGTGTGGGGCATCTTCGGGCATGGCAACGTGGCCGGGATCGGGCAGGCGCTCCAGCAGTACAGCCACCTGATCCGCTACTACCAGTCCCGCAACGAGCAGGCCCAGGTCCACACGGCGGTCGCTTATGCCAAGCACAAAAACCGCCTGCAAACCTTCGTCTGCACGTCATCGATTGGCCCCGGCGCGACCAACATGATCACCGGGGCGGCGGTCGCGACCGTCAACCGGATTCCGGTGCTGCTGCTGCCCGGCGATATTTTTGCCGAGCGCGCCCAGGCCCCGGTCTTGCAGCAGTTGGAGTCGGAGTTTACTCAGGACACCGGCGTGAACGACTGCTTCAAGCCGGTCTCGCGCTACTGGGATCGCCTCTACCGCCCGGAACAACTGCTGTCGGCCCTGCCGGAAGCGATGCGCGTCTTGACCTCCCCCGCCCACACCGGCGCGGTGACGCTGGCGCTGCCGCAGGACGTCCAGACCGAGGCATTCGACTACCCGGCGGAAATGTTCGAGGAGCGCATCTGGTCGATCCCGCGCAACCGCCCGGACGCGGCCCTGCTGCATAAGGCGGCAGCCTGGATTCGCGAGAGCAAACAGCCGCTCATCGTGGCGGGCGGCGGCGTGCACTACAGCGCAGCCAACGCCGCGCTGCAAGCCTTCGTCGAAAAGACCGGCATTCCCATCGGGGAGACCCAGGCGGGCAAGGGATCGCTGAACTACAACCATCCCCTCAACCTGGGCGCTATCGGCGCGACGGGCACGACCGGCGCGAACATCCTGGCGCGCGAAGCCGATCTGATCATCGGCCTCGGCACGCGCTATTCGGACTTCACCACCGCGTCGAATACCGCCTTCCAGAATCCGGCGGTACGCTTCATCAACATCAACGTCGCCGAATTCGACGCTTACAAGCGCGGCGCGGTCGCGCTGGTGGGCGACGCCAGGGTGACGCTGGAAGAACTGGGCGCGATCCTGGGCGAGTACCGCACAGCACCGGCTTATCAGCAGCGGGCGCAGGGCTATAACAAGGCGTGGGATGCCGAAGTGCACCGCATTTATAACCTGGAACACGAGCCGCTGTTGAGCCAGGGCGAGGTGGTCGGGATCGTCAACACCTTCAGCCGCCCGCAGGACGTCATGCTGTGCGCGGCGGGCAGCCTGCCCGGTGATCTGCATAAGCTGTGGCGCACCCGCGATCCACGCGGCTATCACCTGGAATACGGCTATTCCTGCATGGGCTACGAGATCGCCGGGGGCATGGGCGTCGCGCTGGCCGATCCGGATCGGGACGTGTACGTGCTGGTCGGCGACGGGTCGTACTTGATGCTGAACAGCGAGATCGTCACGATGGTGCAGGAAGGGATCAAGGTCGTGATCGTGGTGCTGGACAATCACGGTTTCGCCAGCATCGGCGGCCTGAGCCAGAGTCTCGGCAGCGCCGGGTTCGGGACGCGCTACCGCCGCCGCACCGAAAGCGGCGCGCTGGAAGGTGATCCGCTCCCGGTGGATTATGCGCAGAACTGCGCCAGCCTGGGCGCGCACGTCATCCGCGCCACCACGCGCGAGGCGCTGACCGCCGCCCTCAAAGAAGCACAGACGATCACGGATCGCCCGGTGTGCATCGTGACCGAAGTGGATCGCGAGCAGCGCGTCGGCGGCTACGAGTCCTGGTGGGATGTGTCCATCGCGGAAGTATCCGAGAATCCCGAGGTGCAGCAGGCGCGGCAGTCTTACGAAGAAGCCAAGCAGAAGCAGCGGAAGTACTGGTAGTTTTCAGTTGTCAGTAATCAGTTTTCAGCAAAAGCAAGAGGGCGCCGGTCGTCCTCTTGTCGTTTCGGGGATTACTGATCCTTGCACCAATGGCTAAACTCTTGCCTGGGAGATTTACCTCACCCCTCAATCCCCTCTCCGAAAAAAGCGGAGAGGGGACGTACTCCACCCGAAGTTCAATCCCCCTCTCCAGCATGATTGGAGAGGGGGTAGGGGGTGAGGTCAACTTACCGTGCCTGCTCGGCATTCTTCTGAGCTTGCAGTTCGCGCTCCATGCGCCGGAGACGCCGTTGGACGTGCCAGCGGTTCCACGTCCCGACAATCCCATTGGGCAGCGCCATCACCACGATCACGAACAGCGCCCCCAGGAACAACTCCCAGAGATCGGAGACCATATAGGTTTTGGTCTTGAGGTCCGACCCGTTGACGATCTGGTGCCCGATCACCAGCCCGGCGGCGAGCAGTACCACGCCCACGCCCAGCGTATAGATCTGCATGAAGCGCCGGTATTCCGGACTCCCCGGCTGGTACGCCGGGCGGATGATCCGCCGCAGCCGGTCCCCACCCTGGCGAAGGGTAGACCGGGCCGCGCCCATCAGGATCGCCACGACCAGGATCACGGCTACGTGCCACATCGCCAGCGCGCCCAGCAGGGTCGTGTTGAGCGTGAACGTCTCGTTGCGCAGGTACGTTTCGCCCAGCGTCAGGCCGAGCGCCGCCACGACCGGCCCGGTCAGCGTGCCGACCCCGCCGATCAACGTATTCAGCAGGGGATCGACGGTGTATTTCAGGCTCAAGATTTCGGGATGCACGCGCTTGTCGGTGGACCAGATCACGAACAGCAGGCCGCTCATGGTCGCGATCACCCCGGAAAAAGCCATCGTGAGAATCTTATAGTACAGGGTGTTGTAGCCGATGGTGCGGGCGCGCTGCTCGTTCTCGCGCACGGCCAGCATCACGCGGCCTACCGGCGAATTCATGTAGCGCCGGATCGCCAGGAAAACCAGCACGAAGAAGATCACCGTCACCCGGTACATATCCATCCGGTTGCCGTTGAAGGTCGTGGTGGGATTGAGCGACTCCGGCAGCACGTCGCGAAAGCCCAGCCCATCCTCCGCCCCGGTGATGTTGCGGAAGGTGCCACTCTTGGCCAGCACCCAGAACATCTCGGCCAGCGCCATCGTGAACATGGCGAAGTAGATGCCCTTCAGCCGCAGCGTCACCATGCCGGACAGCAGGCTGATCACCACGCCGATCAGGATCGCGACCGCCGCCGCCTGGTAGAACGAAATCGTCCCGCCGCGCGGCAGCAGGACCAGCACCAGCACGATCCCGACCGCGCCCACCACGATCAGCGGGCGCGGTGAAAGCCGGACGAAGACCGCCAGGATGATCACCAGGAGCGCCAGCGCGATGAAGGCCGCCGTCTGCACCGAGGAGTCGTAGCTGTTGAGCAGCATGAAGGTCACGTAGCCGCCCGCGCCAAAAAACAGCGCGTGGCCGAAGGAGACGATCCCGCTGAAGCCGAACAGCAGGTTGTAGCTCATCGCCAGACACGCGATCACCAGCGCGCGCGCCATCTCGCTCTGCCAGAAGGCCGAGTCACCCGTCGGGCGGCGCGGCATGACCTCGGTGCCGGTCCGGTCGGCGATGATGTAAGGAAAACGCCACAGGAACACCACGAACAGCACGTAAAACCAGTTGTCGAGGATCGTCCGGGCCAGCAGTTCGGCCAGGGCGCGCAGGGTCGGATTCTCGATTTTTCGCAGGGTAGCAACTACGTAGCGGTCGATCATCCCTACTCCTCCCGCCCGAACAGGCCGCTGGGCTGGACCAGCAGCACGGCGATCATCAGCAGCAGAATCGACGTTTCGGCCAGCACCGGCGCGTCGAAATGTTTCAGCGAGAGCTGTTCGGCCACGGCACGCGTCAGGCCGACGATGATACTGGCGACCGCCGTACCCTCGAAGCTGCCCATCCCGCCGATCACGATCACGACGATGGCCAGGATCAAAAACTGGTTGCCCATTTCGAGCGTTGCGCCCTGGTAGGGGATCAGCGCGAAACCGCCCAGCGCCGCCAGCGCCGTCCCGATGACGAAGACCAGCGTGAACACCAGCCGGACGTTGATCCCTAACGCCTGGACCATCTCGGCGTTTTGCACCCCGGCGCGGATGATGATGCCGATGCGCGTCCGGTTGAGCAGCAGGTAGACGCCGACCATCATCGCCACGCCCAAAAAGATGATGAACAGCCGGTAGACGCTGAGGCTTTGCGCAAACAGCGTGAATTTCTCATCCAAAAACGGCGGCGGATCGGGCGGCTGTTTGGGATCGGGGCCGTAGTAACGCTCCACCAGATCCAGCAGCACCGACGCCAGCCCGAAGGTCAGCACGATCTGAAACACCGGGCGGCTGTAGAGAGGCCGGATCAGCGCCGTCTCCATGATCGCACCCAGCACGGCCACGAACACCACCGCCCCGACCATCGCCGCCAGGAACCGCACACCGCTCGGCGCGTCGAACGACTGGTAGACGTCGTAACCGACGTAGGCCCCGATCAGCAAAAACGCGCCCTGGGCGAAGTTCAGCACGTCCAGCAGCCCGAAGATCAGCGACAGCCCGGACGCGACCAGAAACACCAGCATCCCCAACAGCACGCCCCGGAACATGGTCTGTCCGGCGGTGTTGAAGCCAAAATCCCCCAGGCTGAGCGCCAGCAGGATCACGAGATAGATCCCGACCAAGCCCCAGGACCGGCGGTGCTGCGGGGGCAGATTTGTCCAGTAATTATGCATTCACGCCTCCCTCCTCACGCCACGCCCAGGTAGGTTTTGATCAGGTCCGGCGCTTTGACCAGATCGGCGATCAGGCCCGCGTGCACCGACACGCCTTCTTCGATGATCACGTAGCGTTCGGCCAACTGGCTGGCGACCTGGAAATTCTGCTCGACCAGCAGCACGGTGGTATGCGCCGACAACTGGTGGATGGCCGCCATCATCTGCTCGATGATCACCGGGGCCAGCCCTTCGCTCGGCTCGTCGATCAACAGCAGGCTGTTGTCGGGCACCAGCGCGCGGGCAATCGCCAGCATTTGCTGCTGGCCGCCGGACAGCTTGCCGCCCTTCAAGTGCGACAGCCGCTGGAGATCCGGGAACAGCGAGAAGATCAGGTCGGACTTGCGCGCCAGGTCGCCTTTCTGCCGCTCGGCGATGAGCAGATTTTCGCTCACCGTCAGATCGCGAAAGATGATACGCTGTTCGGGCACGTAACCGATCCCCATCCGGGCGATCTGGTAAGCCCGCTTGCCCTGCACCGGCACGCCCTTGAAGACGATCTGCCCACTGCGCGGGGCGTTGAGGCCCATGATGCTGCGCAGCGTGGTGGTCTTGCCCGCGCCGTTGCGGCCCAGCAGGACCGTGATGCTGCCCTCCGGCACTTCCACCGACACCCCTTCGAGGATGTGGAATTCGCCGATGAAGGTGTGAATATTGCGCACTTCCAACACGGCGCTCATGCGGCACTCCCTCCGGCGTACAGCTCGCCCAGGTAGGCTTTCTGGACCAGCTCGTTCTGCGTGATCTCGGCGGGGGTGCCGTCCGCCAACACGTTCCCCTGGTGCATGACCGTGATGCGGTCGGAGATGTTCATCACGACGTCCATGTTGTGCTCGACCAGCATGATCGTCTTGTGGGAGGTCTGCCGGATCTGCTGGATCACGTCGATCAGCACCGGCACCTGCTCGGTCGCCATGCCCGCTGTCGGCTCGTCGAGCAGCAGCAGTTCGGCATCCGACGCCAGCAGGATCGCCAGCTCCAGCTTACGCTGATCGCCGTGCGGCAGGATCGCGGCGGGCACCCCGGCCCGCTCCACCAGCCCCACCTGAGCCAGCGCCGCCAGCGCCGTTTCGGTGTACTGCTTGAAGCGCTGGAAATGCCACCAGAACTTGAAGCTGTCGTGACCGCGCGCCTGGGCGGCCAGCCGCACATTTTCCAATACCGTCAGCAGGGGGAAGATATTGGTAATCTGAAACGACCGCCCGATGCCCAGATGGACACGGCGATCCAGGGGTTCGTGGGTAATGTCCTGCCCTTTAAATAAAACCTGCCCGCGCGTGGGCTTGAGAGTCCCGGTTAATAAGTTGAATAAAGTTGTTTTTCCGGCGCCATTTGGCCCGATGATCGAGTGCAGCTCGCCTGCTTGCACCCGCAGATTGACCTCTCCGACGGCGATCAGCCCTCCAAATTCCTTGCGCAGTCCTTGACCTTCCAGGATGACCATAGGCGTGCTCGCTTTACATGGGGGGGACGCGCCGGGCGCATCCCCCCTCTACTACCGCATCGATAAGGTTATTGGGCACGCTGAGCCAGCGGCGTGCAGTCCAGCGTCTCGCTGCTGCGATCCGCGCCCGACTCGCAGGGCGGCGCAGAATCTTCGGCGGAGACTTCGGCGACCAGTTCATAGTACGCCTGGTCGGCGCTGTCGAGATTCACCAGCTTGACGACGTACATGGGCATCAACGCCTGGTGATCTTCGGCGCGCATGGTATAGGTGCCCTTCGGGCCGTCCCAGGTCAGCCCTTCCAGCGCCGGGATCAGGTCGTCGGGAACGGTCGAGCCGTCGGTGGCGGTAATACCCGCGACCAGGGCTTGCGCCGAAGCGAAACCGCACTCGGTGAACAGGTCGGGCACGTCGTTATAGGCGGCCTTGTGCTGCTCGACCAACCAGTCGTTGATCTCGTTCTGGGGCAGCGTGTAGTGGTAGACGATCAGGCCGACGCTGCCGATCTGCGACGGGTCGGAGAACGCCTTCACGATGTCGTTGGAGTTGAAGCCGGTGATGATCATGGGCTTGTCGGGATCGACACCCAGGCCGAGTTCGGTGGCCTGCTGGAACAGGTTGATCGCGGTCGCGCCGGCCCAGGTGATGACCACGCCATCCGCGCCGGAATCGATCACCTGCTGGACGTACGGGCCAAATTCGGTGGTGTCGGTCGGGGCGTAGATCGCGTCCTGCACGAAGGTCGCGCCTTTTTGCTTGAAGGCATAGTCGAACGCCGCCACCGAGCCGTAGCCGAAGGCGTAGTCCGGCGCCAACTGGACGTAGTTCTGGCCGACGTTGGCGACCGCCCACGACGCGATGTCGAAGGCGTCCTGGTACGAGTTGCGGCAGGCGCGGAAGGTGGTGGGCTTGAAGAATTCGCCCGTGATGCGGGGATCAGCCGCCGGACCGGCCATCAGGATCACGCCGTATTCGTTGGCGATGTCCACCAACCCCTGGGTGACGCCCGACGACGGTGCGCCGACCAGGATTTCGACGCCCTCGACTTCGATCAGGTCGCGGGCCTGGGTGGCGGCCAGTTCGGCGTCGTTGGCATAGTCACGGACGATGATTTCGACCGGACGCCCGGCAATTTCCAGCGTGCCGCCGGTCGCATAGTCGAGACCGAGGGTGAAGCCGTTTTGCAGCTCGACGCCGTACAGTTGCAGCACGGCGGACAGATCGGTCATCAACCCGATCTTGAGCGGCTCGGCATCCTGCGCCCTGGCCGGTGAGGAAGCAGCGGGGATCGCCACCAGCGACAGCGCCATGACGAAAACGAGAACCAAAAGGGAGAGTTTACGCATTTTCAAAGCTCCTTAGTTTAGCGTGCTCAAACGATTGAGAGGCTAGCTTCAAACCGGGCGTCATTGTCCTCCTTAATCCAACGTCGTGAATCGCTCACGCAAATCGCGCTTCAAGATTTTGCCCGCTGCCGAAACCGGCAGGGTATCCAGGAATTCGACGGATTTGGGCACCTTGTACCCGGCCAACTGCCCGCGCAAAAAGGCGATCAACTCGTCGGGCGCGGCGCTGGCACCGGGCTTGAGCACCACGCAGGCCAGCCCGGCCTCACCCCACTTCGCATCCGGCACGCCGATCACGGCGCACTGGTGCACGGCGGGATGGCGGTAGAGCGCCTGCTCGATCTCGGCGGGATAGACGTTTTCGCCGCCGGAAATGAACATATCTTTCTTGCGGTCCACAATCGTGAAGTACCATTCCTCGTCGTAGCGGGCCAGGTCGCCGGTGTGGAACCAGCCGTCTTCGTCTACGACTTCGTCCATCGCGGCGGGCAGATTGAAATAGCCGGAACAGAACGACGGCCCCTTGAGCACTAACTCGCCCACCTGATTCGGTCCCAGCGGGCGGTTGGCTTCGTCCACCACGCGCGCATCGACGAAAAAGTTGGGCCGCCCGATGCTGCCCGCCTTGCGGATGGCGTCTTCGGGCGCGAGGGCGAAAATCCCTGGCCCGAACTCGGTCATGCCGAAGCCCTGCTTGAAGCGCACGCCCTTTTCGGCGGCAAACTTCTCGACCAGGGTCACCGGCAGCGGGGCACCGCCGCTGGTGCAGAAGCGCAGGCTGTGGAGGTCGGCCTCGGCCCAGTTGGGAGCCTGGGTGAGCATCTGGTACATGGTGGGCACGCCCGCGAAAAAGTTCGCGCGGAATTCTTCGATCAGGCTGAGCACCAGCGCGGGATCGAAGCGCCGCACCAGGATCACCGTCCCGCCTACGATCATCAGGGGCATGGTGTAGACCAGCAGCCCGCCGGTGTGGAACATGGGAAAGACGTTGACGGTCGTATCGCCGGGCAGGATGTCATGAATCACCGTGTTCAGCGTATTCCAGCCGATCATGCGGTGGCTGATCTGCGCCCCTTTCGGGACGCCCGTCGTGCCGCCAGTGAAGATCAACGCGACGGTATCTTCCGCCTCGACGCCTTCCGTCACCACCGGGGCCGGATCGCCGGAGTGCAGCGCCGCTTCAAAACACCGGCTGCCGGGCAGGCCCGCGCCCTCGATGTGCAGCAGGTGCGTCACGCTGGGCGCTTCAGGCACTAACTGGCGGATATTCTCTTTGAACTCGTCGGAAAAGATCAGGGCTTTGGGCGTGGTATCGTGCACGACCTGGAGCAGCTCGCGCCAGTGCATCCGCCAGTTGTAGCAGGCCAGGATCGCGCCCAGCTTGCTGCACGCGAAAAACGCATCCAGAAATTCGACGCCGTCCAGCGCCACGATCCCGATCCGATCCCCGCGCCGGAGGCCGACTTCGTCCTGGAGCCAGTGGGCGAAGCGGTTGGCCCGCTCGTTGAGTTGGCGGTAGGTGAATTCGAAGCGGGGTGATTTGCCGGTATCCACCACCGCCAACCGGTCCGGGCTGTAGATCGCGCGCCGCGCCAGCGTATCCCCGATATACATAACGTCTCCTATCCGGCAGTCCACTCGAACGCCGTGGCCGCCATCGTCGAACCGGCTCCACTGCCGCAGAACACGACCAGCTCGCCCGGCTGCGGCCCGATCCCCTGCGCGATGGCATCGTCCAGCGCCATCGGCATACAGGCCGAGCCGGTATAGCCCCATTTATCCATGATGGTGTGCGTTTTTTCCGGCGGCAGACCGAGATCGTTCAGCACGTATTCGATGGTCCGCAGGTTCAACTGCGTGAAATAGATTTTGTCGATCTCGCTCACCTCGCGCCCAACTTTGCGCAGCAGCGCGCGCACCAACGGCGGCCAGCCCTTGTTGTTGGTGTCGGGCGGCAAGCGTTTGCGAATTTCGAGCACCTGGCGGAGCGCGCCATCGCCCCCGGTCGGTTCGAGCGTCCCGCCGATGAACACGCCCATGTAGTCGTGGAACGAGCCGTCGGATTGGATGCTGCCGCCCAGGAAGCCGGGCCGGTCGCCTGCGCTGAGCACGACCGCGCCCCCGCCATCGCCAAACAGGGTGCAGGTGCGCTTGTCGGACCAATTGACGTAGCGCGTCATACCATACGCGCCGATCACCAGGATGTGCTCGTAGGTGGGATCGGTGGCGATGAAACGGCTGGCGATGTCCAGCCCGATCACCCAGGCCGCGCACGCGCTGTTGACGTCGTAGGTGCCCGCGTTGACCGCGCCGAGCTTGTACTGCACCACCGAGGCCGTGCCCGGCGAGACGTAATCGGGCGTATCGGTCGCCAGCAGGATCAGGTTGACGGCATCGACCGGCACCTGCGCCCGTTCCAGGGCTTCGCGAGCGGCGTATACCGCCAGGTCGGACGTTACTTCGTCGTCGGCCATCAGGCGGCGTTCGCGAATGCCCACGTTGTCGAGTAGCCATTGGTTCACCGGCTCGCCCAACAGCGCGTCAAGCTCGGCGTTGGTGCGGACGCGGGCCGGGACGTAGCGCCCGGTGCCGGTGATCTGTGCGTAACGAGCCATGCTCACGATTCCTTCAGAAAGTCCACGACGGCCTGGTTGAACAGGTCAGGCTTTTCGATTTGCAGCAGGTGGCCCGCGCCCTTGATCTCGGCCAGCTTCGCCTGCGGCCACGCGGCGGCAATGGCGCGGCTGTTGGCCGGGGGTGCGACCTCGTCCAGTTCGCCGACCAGCAGCAGCACCGGTCCCGGCGGGGTGAACCCGGCGATGTGATCGGCGGCGAAATAGGCCAGCCCCGCGCCGCTGTGGCGCAGGTACAGGCTGGGCGTCTGCTGGCTCTTGAAGCGCAGATCGACCACCTTGTCGAACCCGTCGGGATCGCGCTCCTCGAAGCCCTCCGCCGTGGCGATGCGCGTGCCGCGCTTGACCAGTTCCAGCGGATCGCCGGTACGGTTCTGCAAGGCTTCCATCGCGCGCGCCGAAGGCATGACCACTTTCGGCCCCCAGTACAGCGTGGAGACCAGGATCATCTTGCCGAGGCGAGCGGGGTCTTTGCGCGCCATGAACAGCGCGATCCCGCCGCCCAGCGAGTGGCCGAGCACGTGCGTTTTCGTCACGTTCAATCCGGCCAGCAGGCCCAGCGCATCGTCGGCCAGCATGTCCAGGGTGTAGGGGATGTCGGGCTTGTCCGAGTCGCCGATGCCCCGCAGGTCGAAGATGATGACGCGGTAGTGCTGCGCCAGCGGCCCGACGTTGCGCCACCAGCTCTCCCGCCACTGCCCCACGCCGTTGATCAGCAGCAGGGTTTCGGGGTGTTCCGCGCCGTGCATCTCGTAGTAGAGAGAAATATCGTTCGCTTTAACGGTAGGCATCAGGCCCCTCCTCCGTGCCGTACAGCCGGACTAGTTCTTTCTTATCGACTTTCCCCGCGCCGGTCTTGGGCAGCGTGTCCACGAACACGACCGATTTCGGGACTTTGTAGCGGGCCAGCACCCCGCGCAGGAACTCGATCACGTCCTCTTCGCTCAAGGGTGCGCCCGGCTCCTTGACCACCACCGCGCGGCCTACTTCGCCCCATTTTTCGTCGGGGATGCCGATCAGCGCGGCTTCGCGGATGGCCGGATGGCGGTACAGGATGCTTTCGACTTCGGCGGGATAGACGTTCTCGCCGCCGGAGATGATCATATCCTTGAGCCGCCCGGCGATGGTGTAGTAGCCCTCTTCATCCCGCACGGCCAGGTCGCCGGTGTGCAGCCAGCCGTCCACGATGGTCTGAGCCGTCGCGGCGGGATTGTTCCAGTAACCGGGGGTGACGTGCGGTCCCCGGATCAGCAGTTCGCCCGGCTCGCCCGCCGCGCAGATCGAGCCATCGGCCCGCACGACCCGGACGTCCACGTGCAGCAGCGGAAAGCCCACCGCGCCCGGCTTGCGGCGGATGTCGGCGGAGGGCAGCCAGAAGGTATTCGGCCCGGCTTCGGTCAGCCCATAGCCGGTCTTGAAATCCACGCCTTTTTCCCAAAAACGCTCGAAGACGGGCAGCGGGCAGGGCGCGCCGCCGCTGATCACCAGCTTGCAATGGCTGAAATCCGCCGACGGCCAGCGCGGGTGATTCTGCATCATGATGAACATGGTCGGGACGCCGAAAAACAGCGTGACGTCGCCGCTCGCCACCAGATCGAAGACCTGGTCCACGTCGAACCCGGCACAGAGCAGGCTCGTGCCCCCGATGTGGATCAGCGGCAGGGTGAAGACGTTCAGCCCGCCAATGTGGAACAGCGGTGAATTGAGGATCGCGACGTCGTCCGGGGTCAGGCCCCAGCTCATCACGGTGTTGGTGGCGTTCCAGGTCATGTTCCCGTGCGAAAGGATCGCCCCTTTGGGCAGGCCGGTCGTGCCGCCGGTGTAGCAGATCACCCAGGGCGAGTCCCAGTCCAGGTCGGGCGGGGGATCGATCAATTCGGCGGGCTGGGCGTCGCGCTCGGCGAAACGGTGATCGCCGGGAGCAGCCAGCGTATCGACGGCGACGAAGTGTTGCACGCCGGGCACTGCCGGGCGAAGCTGGTTGACCGTGCCGGTGAACTGCTCGGAATAGACCAGCACGACCGGGGCAGTATCCAGAATCAGCCCTTGCAGCTCGGCGACAGTCAGCCGCCAGTTGAGATTTTGCAGCACGGCCCCGATCTTGCCGCACGCCATCCAGACGTCCAGGTAGGCCAGGCTGTTGGTCGCCAGCATCGCCACCCGGTCGCCGGTCCGGACGCCCAGCGCGCGGAGATAGTTCGCCGCCTGGTTGGCCTGGGCGTTCCACTGCGCATAGGTGATCGCGCGCCCGGTCATCTGGTCACACAGGGCGATCTTGCCGGGCGTCAACTCGGCCCGGCGCTGCAACACATCCGTAATGTAGAGCGATTTTTGGTCCATATCGCCCAACTACATGACCAACCCACCATCGACGCTCAGCACGGTCCCGTTGACGAACGACGCGGCTTCGGAGGCCAGGAACAGGTACGCATTGGCGATGTCCTCCGGCGTGCCCAGGCGGCGTACCGGCGTCATGCTCGTGAATTTGTCGAGGACGTCCTGCGGCACGGTCTTGACCATGTCCGTCGCGATGAAGCCGGGCGCGATGGCATTCGCCGTGACGCCCTTGGGACCGAGTTCGCGCGCCCAGACGCGGGTCATACCGATCACGCCCGCTTTGGTGGCGACGTAGTTGGTCTGGCCGAAATTGCCGTACAGGCCGACGATGGACGAGGTGCTGATGATCCGGCCATAACCGCGCTCGACCATGTGCGGCGCGACGGCCTGGGTCAGGTTGAAGACGCCCTTCAGGTTGACGTTGACCACCAGGTCGAAATCCTCTTCGCTCATCTTGACCAGCCGGGCGTCGCGCGTGATGCCCGCGTTGTTGCACAGGATGTCGATCTGGCCGTAGGCTTCCAACACTTTCGCCACCGCCGCGTGGACCTGATCGCGCTGCGTGACGTCGCACGTCACCGCCAGCGCCGTCCCTCCGGCGGCTTGAATCTCATCCGCCACCGCCTGGACGCCCTCGGCTTTCAAGTCCACGAGGACGACTTTTGCCCCTTCGTGGGCAAACCGCAGCGCGATGGCCCGCCCAATACCCTGCGCGGCCCCGGTGACGATGGCTACTCGACCTGCTAAATGTTTATCCATATATTCCTCTCAATTCTAATTCAACCCCAGCGGAGGGCCGTCGCGCTCCAGGTATAACCGGTGCCCGCACCCGCCAGCACGATCAAATCGCCGGGCTTGATCTTATTCTGCTGCAAGCCTAATTCAAGCGCGAGCATCTGGTCCACACTCTGGATGTGTCCGAAGTGATCCAGGTAAACCGACTGATCCGGCGTCAGGCCGACGGCAGCCAAAATTTCTTCGTAGAACGAGCGCTTCATGTGGGTGATCCCCAGGAAGCGCAGATCGCGCAGGTCGTGACCGCTGTGCTGGACGGCTTCGCTGATCACCTGCACGAAGCGCGTGAGCGACACCTCGCCCAGCCGCTCGGCCATGTACTCGGCGTGGTGGACGTCCAGCCGCCCATGCAGCGTGCCCATCTCGCGCGGCATCAGGGCGATTTCGCCCGCGGCGGGCGTCATGACCACGGTATCGGCCAGCGTGCCATCGGTCTTGATGGCTGACTCCAGCACCAGGTTGCGATCCAGCCCGCGCTGGAAGATCGCCGCGCCGCCGCCCGCGCCGAAGTTGAACATGAAGCGGGTGCGGATATTGCCGAGGTCGATCAGGTCATTTTCGCGGCTGGCGCTCACCACCAGCACGTGGCGCAGGCGCTCGTCCAGGCGCATCATGTCGCGCACGGCTTTGTAGGCGATGGGTGCTCCCGCGCACAGAGCGTAGATTTCGAAGGCGTAGGCGTTGGTCGCGCCCAGGAGGTCTTGGATTTTCGAAGCGGCGGACCAGACGATGTGATCTTTGTACTCGCTGCCGTGATAGACGATGGCGTCCAGGTCCAGGGGCGACAGTCCGGCCCGCTCTAGCGCGCGCTGGGCCGCCCGGCTGGCCAGCACGGTCACGGGTTCGTCCGGCCCGGCCACGTGGATTTCCCGGATGCCCATTTTTTCCAGCACGACAAATTCGGGCAACCCGGTCCGCGCGGCGATCTGCTGGCCGGAAATCACCTGGGACGGAATGTAGACGCCCGTACCCGCGATCCCGATGGAGGGGAGTTCGAAAGAGGCCATAAGTGGGTCCGCTCAATAAAAAGAAAAGAATTTCTTACTTTCCACCATAGACTGCGCGAGTTACGTGCGAGTTACACCGGCTCGGCAGTTTGAAAAAACCGCTGCTAGAATCGATTTTATACTACCGATTTTCAATTAGAGAGGACCACCATGCCCATTCCGCCGCTCGCCGGACTCTGCACCTACGAAGAAGCCGCCCGCCTGGGTTATGGCGTCGAAGAGAGCGTCCGCCTGCTCGTGCGCTACGCCTGGATCGAAAAACGCGCGATGGAAGCCGGGCTGTACTGGCTCAACCCGACGCCGGAATGGGAAGTGAAAGAGGCGCTCAGCCTGCATCTCTACCAGGATGCCGATCATGCCCGGCTGATCCGCCAGCGCATCGGCGAAATGCGCAACCCACCGCCCCGCATGGACATCAGCCCCGACGGCCACCTGGATCGCTTCTTCAACGAGTTGTTGGCGGCGCGGACCACGCTGGAAAAACTGGCCGGACTCTACGGCGTCCTGAAACCGGCCCTGCTGGCGGCCTACCGCGCCCATTATGACGGCGCGAATCCGCTGGTCGATCATCCCACGCGGCGCTTGCTGCGCCTGCTGATCCTGGAAGAAGAAGACGCCGTCCGTTGGGGCGAGGCGGCTATCGCCGCGCTGACCGACACACCGGACGCTCGCGCCCAGGCCGCCGCGTGGACGGCCCACCTGCGCGCTTACCTGGTCGGCGGGATCACCGGCCAGGAGCGCCACGCGGGCACGCTGCCGTCCTCGCGCGCGACCGGTCCTTTCGAGCCGGACTTCTTCCCGCGCCGCGACGAGCGCTTCACGCAGCAGTGGAACTTCTTCTTCCCGCCGCACGAGGTCGCGCGCACTCCCGGCGTCCCGGCGGACGAAAAGACCCTGGCGCTGATGTGCAAGCGGGCGCTGGAAATGGACGTACCGGAGGCGATGGCACGCATGATCGCCGAGGCCGAGGGCCAGCCCTGGGACTACTACGCCGACATGTGCCGCCAGCTTTGGGACGAAGCCCGCCACGCCATGATGGGATCGGTGTATTTCGAGGCGCACGGCATCGACTGGAAGCGCGCGATCCCGCTGCATCCGGGGTTCGCGCTGCGCCTGAATCTGCACATGGCCCCGCTGGAAGCCCACGCCGTGCTGTACACCATCGAGCAAAGCCTGATGCCCGCCAAAACCGGCAAACGCTACGAGTGGGAAGTGACCGGCCAGGCCGACGATCTGCTGGCGACGCTGTTTCAGGATTACGACTGGGCCGACGAGGTGCTGCACGCCCAGATCGGACGGCGCTGGCTGCTGGGAACCGGCGGGCGCACCCGCGAAGAGGTCGTCGCGTTGGGCCAGCGCAAAGCTACCGAGTCCGAGGCGATGCTGCGCCAGTATGAAGATCGCGGCGAACAGGCCAACTGGTGGCCGGAGTTCGTGCGCCAGGTGTTGGGCAAAGAAAGCGCGATGACGGAGTATGCGCTGGGCACCGCCGACCCGGTCTACCGCAACGCCAGCGTCCAGGGATCGGGGTAAGATTGAAATTGTATGAAGGAAAGCACCCTACACCCTGCCAAACCAAACTAGTCAGACGGGAGCGTGTCCACTATTATTGAGACGATGGTTTAACGCTAGACGAGGAGTCCGCAAAAATGTCTTTAGTTGATGAAATTCGCCAGGCAGTTATCGAGGGGAAACCCCCAAAAGTGATCACGCCGATGGTGGAGCAGGCGCTTCAGCAAGGCTTTGACGCGAACACGATCTTGCAGCACGGCTTGATCGACGCGATGGCCGAGGTGGGGCGGATGTTCGAGAGCGGCGAATATTTCGTGCCGGAAATGCTCGTGGCCGCGCGCGCGATGGCCGCCGGGCTGGCGCTGCTGCGTCCGCAACTGGTCGAGCAGGGCGTCGAGCCGCTGGGCAAGATCGCCATCGGCACGGTGAAGGGCGACCTGCACGACATCGGCAAATCGCTGGTGGCGATGATGCTGGAAGGCGCTGGCTTCGAAATCATGGACATGGGGGTCGATTCGGCGCCGGAGAAATTCGTCCAGGCGATCCGGGATGGCGCGCAGATCGTCGCCATGTCGGCGCTGCTGACGACCACCATGCCGAACATGAAGAGCACCATCGAGGCCATCAAGCAGGCCGGGCTGCGCGAGCAGGTGAAGGTGATGATCGGCGGGGCGCCGGTGACCGAGGCGTATGCTAAGGAAATTGGGGCCGATGGCTATTCGCCGGACGCTTCCGCTGCCGTGCGCAAAGCCAAGCAGTTGTTGGGAATTTAGGTCACGACATTAGAAGGGGCAGGCCGTATTCACCTGCCCCTGAACCATCCCTTACAGTGTCGCCGACCGGTCGAAGGCCGGTTTGAGCATCGGGTACAGATCGCGGTAGAGCTGGTACACCGGTTCGTAAGCCTTCATGGCCGCGCCCGGCTCGACCCGGTCGCCGAGTTTGACCGTCGCCTGCGCCGCCGACAGCACATCCGGCCATACCCCGCCGCCCACGCCCGCCAACAGTGCCGCGCCATACGCCGCACCTTCGATGGCTTCCGCCATGACCAGCGGCACCCCTAGCACGTCTGCCATGATCTGCCGCCAGACCGGGCTTTTGGCCCCGCCGCCGCTCACGCGTACTTCGCGGATCGTGCCGCCCGCCGCGCTCTTGATCAGCTCGAAGCTGTCACGCAGGCCAAAAGCGACGCCTTCCAACACGGACCGGGTCATGTGCGCCCGCGTGTGCCGGACGGTCAGCCCCACGAACGCGCCGCGCGCCAGCGGATCGGGGTGCGGAGTGCGCTCACCGGTCAGATAGGGCAGGAACAGCAGCCCTTCGCAGCCGGGCTTGATCACCTGCGCTTCGTCGGTCAGGTGCCCAAAGTCCTCCTGGGGGGCCAGCGTATCACGATACCACTGCAAGCTGCCCGCCGCGCTCAACATCACGCCCATGAAGTGCCACTGGCCGGGGACGGAATGGCAGAACGCGTGCAGACGTCCCTCCGGCTCGTAGGCGTAGTTCGCCAGGGGCGCGAAGACCACGCCGGACGTCCCCACCGTCAGCGCGATGATCCCCGGCTCTACGGCGCCGACGCCGGTCGCCTGCGCGGCCTGATCGCCCCCACCGCCGACTACCGGCGTACCGGCTTTCAACCCGGTGATCTTGGCAGCCTGTTCGCTCACGACGCCGGTCACCGCCGGGCCTTCGTACAACGTGGGCAGCCATTCCTTGGGGATGTGCAGCGCGTCCAGCACGGCCTCCGACCAACGCCGGTTGGCTACGTCCACCAGCACCATGCCCGACCCATCCGCCATATCGGCGGCATAATCTCCGGTCAGCATGAAGCGTAGATAGTCTTTGGGCAGCAAGATATGGGCAATCTTGGCGTAGATCCCCGGCTCGTGCTCGCGCACCCAGACGATCTTGGGCGCGGTGAAGCCGGTCAGCGCCCGGTTGCCGGTCAACTGGATCAGGCGGCTGGCGCCAATCGTCTCGGTGATCAGATCGCATTCCGCCTGCGTGCGCTGGTCATTCCACAAAATCGCCGGGCGCAGCACCTCGTTGTGGTGATCCAGGCACACCAGCCCGTGCATCTGCCCGGTCAGGCCAATCGCCTGGATGGCATCGGCGGCCTTGGTTTGGGCCAGCACCGCGCGGATCGACGTGACGATCCCCGCCCACCAGTCCAGCGGATTCTGCTCGCTCCACAGCGGATGGGGCTGGCTGCTGGGATGCGGTGTAGAATGGCTGGCTACCACCGCCCCCTGTTCGTCAATCAAAAGAGCTTTTGACCCGGTCGTACTGACATCAAGACCTAGTAAGTAGCGCATCCTGAAATCTCCAATTCACACCCCGAACGTGAAAAAGGGCTT
>CAYRWY010000053.1:0-19472 GCA_964427955.1 uncultured Anaerolineaceae bacterium | reverse complement strand
ACGCAGCGCCGCCAGATCGACCAGCGCGGGAACCCCGCTGAAATCCTGCAAAATCACGCGCGCCGGGTTGAAGGGCATCTCACGCCCACTCGCCGGGGCGGGTGACCAGCGCGCCAGGTTGACCACATCGTCATCGGTCACTTCAAAACCGTTGTTGGTCCGCAGCGCCGACTCGATCAGCACCCGGATGGAAAAGGGCAGGGACGAAATCTTGCCAATCCCCTGCTCTTCCAATGCCCCCAAACGGTAGTAGTAAAGCTCGCCGCGACCCGTTTGCAGACGGGAGCGTGCCCCAAACGAATCGCGCAGTTGTCTGATAGCCATCAGGTTTCCTTCCTTGCGTGGGATGAGCGGTATGTTAACAATTATAACAACGCGGCGCGCGACTGGTGTAGCCGGCCCGCCCAAAAACGATAAACAAACGAAAACGGGACTCTCTACCTTGCGACCCTTAATGTCTTTGCTTATAATAGCAGTCTGAAAAGTTACCCTCATCACACCATCGTTTCGCCCATATAGCTGGTTGACACAGGTAAGACATTGTTGCAGTTCCAGATCAAAACCGAGCAATATTGGACCGAGAAGTTCCAGATCACCGACGAAGATGTCGAATACATTTTCTCGCTGTTCCTGGAAGAAGAAACGCCTCAGTCCAGCCAGGAAATCGCTCAACGACTCATTCACCATCGTGTCGAGCAAGAAGCACAAACCCTCCGCCGCCAGATTGAGCGCGGCTTGATCTTCCAGCCCAAAGATGACTACGAAGTTGGGCAAAGCCTGGTTTTCCCGGCCCTGGACTACGCTGTCGGCAAGATCGTGGGCAAACGCCCGGGTAACAATCCTGAACACGGCCCGTTCAACGTTATCAGCGTCACGTTCGAGGACGGAGGGGCCAGCGAATTCGCCAGCAACCTTCAGTCTGCGCACGCCCTCAACATCGAAACTCCGGTCGATGCGCAGGCGATGAGTTCCGGCGACGTGGACCTCGACGCCCTGTTTCGCGATTACGGCGATGACATCATCTACCTGATCGAGGAACGCTTGCGGCAGGAACCCGAAGTGGTCTACTTTGCGGGACGCTGGTTCCTGAAATCGCTGCTGGCCCCGGTGGGGGTCGCTCACCTGCACCTGACCGAAGCCGTGCTGGTCGTGCACGAAGGGGGTCCGCTGGATACGCAGACGATCCTCAAAGAGATCGACCTACCCCAGGAGATCAACTCGCACCTCCAGGCGTTCTCGCTGGACTATGCCCTGTTCCACGATCCACGCTTCGACGAGGTCGGGTCGGCGGGCAAAGTCCTGTGGTACCTGCGCGAAGTGGAGCCGGAGGAAGTGACGTCGGCCCCGGAGCGGCTGAAATACCAGACCATCGATTACGATTGGCGGCTGCTCACCGACGAGCTGTCGGCGCTCGAACAGGAGATCGACGACGAGCAGTCCAATTTGCGCTCGCCCGCCCGTCCTGCCGATGCCGTGACCTTCTGCCTGAACTTCCCGCACCGCCGCACCGGCACCCTACCCTTGAACTCGCAGCTCCGCCACCTCTTCCCCACCGCCTACGAAGCGCCGCGCATCCTGATGACGCTGGTCGATGGGCAGACGGGCGAAGAAATGCCGGGTTGGGTCGTCCGCGAGCACCGCTACGTGTACGGTCTGTCCGACTTCTACCGCCGCCACAAGCTGCCGGTGGGCGCGTATATCGTCGTCCGGCGGACCGATGATCCGTCGCGGCTGGTCGTGGATTTCACCGCCCATCGCCCGCACACCGAGTGGATCCGGCTGGTCGTCCCTGGCCCGAACCGCAAACTGCTGTTCGAAAACCACAAACGGTCCATCGGGGCCGATTACGACGAACTGATGATCCTGGGCGCCGACGACTTGAAAGGCGTCGATGAGCTGTGGGTCACGGGCGACACGTCGCCGCGCGGCCTGGGCGATCTGATGCGGGACATGATGAGCGAACTCGCCCGCCTCACGCCGCAGCGCACGGTCCACGCCAAGACGCTCTACAGCGCCGTCAACGTCGTCCGGCGGTGTCCACCAGGTCCGATCTTCGCAACCCTGGTCGCGCGACCGGAGTTCGAACACGTAGGCGGCCCTTATTGGCGCTTGATACCGACTTAACTCGCTTTTTGCATCCATTCGAGGAATGCCCGTGACTAATCCAGCCAGTGCTGCCAGCCAGCGCATCAAACCCACGCTCGACACCAAGATGCACATCGACTACGAATGGTGGGAGCGCGAAGGGGAAGAGCTGCGTGTTTATCTGCTCAGCCACCTGACCCCGGAACAGCGGGCCTTCTTCGCCGAGCATCGCGATACTGAAGAAGTGGATTGGATCGATCCGGTCACCGCGGAAGTCCGCAAAGTGGATGCGCTACAGCGCGCTTTGCACGAGGCCTCTACCAAAGACGATTACGTCACGCCGCACACCTCGCTGGTGGATGCCGTGTTTCGCGTCTTTCTGGCGAACAACAACACGCCGCTGAACTTCATCGAACTCAGCGAGCGCATCGGACGCCCGCCCATGACGATCATGCGGACCCTGACCGGCCCCACCGTCTACAAGGGACTGCGCCCGGTGGTCTTCAAGAAGGGTTGACACGATCCGGGACCCTTCTTACAATGTGATCGTGTAAGCCCTTGTAGCTCAGGGGACAGAGCAGCTGCCTTCTAAGCAGTTGGCCGGGGGTTCGAATCCCTCCAAGGGCGCAGCACACAAAAAATGCCCACCGACAGATTGGTGGGCATTTTCTTTCAGGAAAGATTGTCGCAGACTCAGGACATGATCGAGGCGTACAGCGCCTTGGTCTCCGCTTCCGGCTCGCGGCGGTCAGACTTGAGCAGGTCGATCAGCTTCTGGTAATGCGCGGCAGCTTCACTGCGCCGTCCGAGGTTCGCGTAGAGTTGCATGATCTGGCGGTGAATCGGCTCGTAGCGGTCGTTCTCGGCGACAGCGCGCAGCAGCAGGCCCAGGGCGTGCTCCTGGCGACCTTCTTCGAGGCGGATGCGAGCCATTTCGCTCAGGGCTTCGAGGTAGCCGGTCTGGTAATCCGCGCGGCGCTCGACGATCCACTTGTCGCTGTGGCCTTGCAGGAACGGACCCCGGTACAGGTCGATGGCCGACTGCCAGACAGCGGCCTTGTCGGTCACTTCAGGCGACCGCCCTTTGACCAGCGCGCCGACGAATTCCATGATGTCGTAGTAGACCGCGATCTGCGGATTCACGCGGTAGTAACCACCTTCGTGCACCAGCACGTCGAAGTCCAGCGCCTTGTGCAGACGGCGCTTGGTGACGTGGAAGACGTTGACGGCCTGGTCGTTGTCGAGATCCGGCCAGAACGCCTGGCAGATCTCGGAGCGCGTGACCACGGGGCGGTCGAGGGCAAAGAAGAACAGGAGGCGGGGCAGGTGCCCTTCCCAGGTGTCAATCGCGACGCCGTTGAGCGAGACGTAGCCCGGCCCCAGCGCGCTGACTTCCAGGCGCGGCTCACCGTCGATCCGCATATCGTAGAAATTGCTGGCGATCTGCTGTTCGTCGAGCAGGATGATGGCCTTTTTCTGAGCGATCAGGGAAACCCAGGGCAGACGCGGCAGAGTCCGGCTGTTGATCAACATCTGGCAGTTCGCGGGCAACTTCAGGATCACCAGTTCCACGAACGCCTGGAGATCGTCGGCGCTGTCGGTCCGGTCGTACTCGTCCAGAATCAGCAGGAACGGTTCGTCACTCAAATCACGCAAATCAGCCACAAAAGCGTCGCGAAGCACTTCCAGATTCTCTTCGCTCTCAAAATGAATCTGATTCAAGTACCGACCGAAAGTCGGATGCTGGTTGGCCAGATCATGGGTCACGCCGGACAAAAACGAGTGAATGTTGAGGTCGTCCGGCCCCATCGCATAGTAGAAGACCTGCGTCTCCGGTTCATTCATGAGCTGGGCCACTAACACCGAACGGTAGCGGCTGGCGGGATGAAGAAGAACTACGCGAGCATCCCTGGCACGATCCTTGAAGGTCTGATAAGATGCTGCAATTAAATGATTCAGTTCCATCGGTAGTTCCTTGTATTGGTTAACCGGTAGAGATAACCTTAGTATAGCGTCATCAGACCGATAAGGCAAGTGCTAAGGCGGTCGTATTTCCGACTTACCGATTGTGTCTTGAACTCAGACTTTCTCTGCTTAAACGCTCGATGCCAGCCACGACCTGCCGCCCGGATTGGACACGCTTTCACTCACCTGCTACAATACAGTCTGTAATAGTTCAGAACATTTTAGCGAGTGAAGCTATGTACAAAACAGCGCGAAATCTAACAGTGCTGGGCGCGGGCTTGAGCGCCAGTATGGTGGTAGGTTGGCTGCTTCTGCGGCAGAGCAAACGAGCCAAAGAAGCCGCCCGTGTGGTCGTCAAGTCCCAAATACGGTCTTCACAACCTGATGAACTTCCCCAGATCGTGCTCCCGCTCGATATCCTGAAAGAAGAATCGGAACCGTCCACCGGGGATGATCTCACTCAGATCAAAGATATCGGACCCCGGTTTGCAAACGCCCTGGCCGCCATTGGGATCACCCGGTGGGCGCAGTTGGCCGAACAAACACCCGAAGTCCTGGCCGAAAAACTGGCCCCTCACGTAGCGGTCACCGCCCAGCGTATTCGCACCCGGAACTGGATCGGCCAGGCCGCTCAGTTAGCAAAGAGCTAGACGAACGTCATGGCTGTGGTAACTCCCACCAACATCGTGCTGGAACAAAGCGCCGGAACGCTCACCATCGAATGGTCGGATGGGCGGACCTGCGCCTATCCTGTCGGCCCGCTGCGCATGGCCTGTCCCTGCGCTGAATGCCGGGGCGGCCACGAGAAGATGGGCCGCCAATACGATCCGACAAACCTGCTCGACTTGATTCCCGTGCAGCACTACGCCGTGGACCAACTGGAACTGGTCGGCAACTATGCCCTTCAGTTTTTTTGGAACGACGGACACAATTCAGGGCTCTACACCTGGGACTATCTGCATCGCCTGTGTCCGGCGGAGGGAAAGAATGCTCGATAACTCAATAGGACGGAGTCTGTTCGCATTGGCCGAGTCAAGTCATCTTCGCCAGGAAGCCATGAACCTGTTCGAGCAGTGCTTGACAGGTGGCAGCGAAGCGCCGCTGATCACCTTCATCGAGCTTCAACTCGTACACGAGCCACCCCGTCTGGACCTGCTGCACGACATCACCAACGATCTCCAGCAGCGGCTGCTCTCCCTGCGCGAGTACCATTTTGACGTGAGGGATCGGGTCGTCAGGACCTTCAGCGAAAGCTACGACGTCGATATTACCCCCCTCACCCCGCCCTCCCAGCTCGAGCGCTACCATCTGTTGACCACCGGGGCCATTCTCGATTTCGTGCGCGAAAAAGGGATCGTCCTGGACGAGAAGGATTTTCTCCTGCTCCAAAAGATGGTCGATGCCTCGCTGCGCATGGCCGCCCAACTGCACAACGATATTCAGATCACCACCCGGCTGCACCAGATGGCCGTAGATTGGATGGAGGGAGTGAGCATCACGGTCGCGCGCCAGTATTGGACGATTCACACCCCCGCTCAAGACAAGACCGAAAGAAACATCTATCACTGAGGCCGAGTTCCACCGATCAACCTGCCCCGTCTTTACGGACGGGAGACCCAACACGAGTGTCCTAATGAGTCACCCCTACGAACCCTTTCTGCAAGAAATCCTGATCGACAGCGAGACCCTACAGGCCCGCATCCGCGAACTGGGCCAGCAGATCACGGCTGACTACGCGGGGAAAAAGAACGTCCTGCTGGTCTGTGTGCTCAAGGGCGGCGTGATGTTCCTCACCGACCTGATGCGCAACATCGACATCCCGCACGCCATCGACTTTCTGGCCATCTCCAGCTACGGGGACGGCGTGCGCGAGTCCAGCGGGCGGGTGCGCATCGACATGGACCTGAGCCAGGACATCGCCGACAAGCACCTGATCATCGTCGAAGACATCATCGACAGCGGTCACACCATGAACTACATCCTGAGCCTGCTTTCGACGCGTAAGCCGGCCAGCATCCGCATCTGCACCCTGCTCAGCAAGCCCAGCCGCCGCCAGGTGGACATCCACCTGGATTACCTGGGCTTCGAAATCCCGGACAAGTTCGTGTTTGGCTACGGCCTCGACCTGGACGAGGTCTTCCGCAACCTGCCGTTCGTGGCCGTCTGTAAACCCGACTCCCGCTTCGGAGGCTAGGCGTGCGCCCGCTCCTCTGGCATCCCAGCCTGGAAGCTCTCCAGGCGGCACTTCCCGCCGATCAAGAAGTGTATATCGTCGGCGGAGCGGTCCGGGATGCCTATTTGCACCTGCCGCTGCACGACCTCGATCTGGCGGTGCCGGAGGACGGGCGACCGCTGGCGCGGCAGCTCGCCAATCATTTCAAGGGGGCCTATTATCCGCTGGACGCCGAGCGCGGCGTCGGGCGAGCGCTGATCCCCTGGCAGGATACGCAACTGAGCATCGACGTCGCCCAGTTTCGCGGGCCGGACCTGCTCACCGATCTCCAGCACCGGGATTTTACGGTCAATGCGATGGCGGTCCGGCTAGCCGGAAACTGGCAGGACGTGATCGATCCGCTGGAAGGACTCAAGGACCTTCAGACCCGGCGGCTGCGCCAGTGCCGTCCGGATTCGATTGCCAGTGACCCGATCCGGGCGCTGCGCGCCGTGCTGGCCAGCGTCGCCTTTGGGTTAATGATCGAGCTGGAAACCCGCCGCTGTGTGCGCGATCAGGCTTACCGCCTGCCGGAGATGTCACCCGAACGGCTGCGGGACGAATTCTTCCAGATTCTGAACGGCAAAAAGCCCGCTGCCGCGTTGGAGGCGCTCCTCCAGCTTGATCTGCTGCGCCAGATCGTGCCCGAAGCGGCCTTGCTGCACGGCGTGGAACAAAGCCCGCCGCACCAGCTCGACGTCTGGCAGCACACGCTGCGAACCGTCGAGGGATTGGACGTCATTCTCCGCCTGATCGCCCCCCACCGTGACGAAAATCTCACCGCCAACCTGCAATTCGGGATGATCGCCGCCGCGTTGAATGCCGTGCGCCATCCCCTGCAAGATCATCTTAGCCGGGAATGGCCGAATGGGCGGACGGAACGGGCCTTGATCATCCTGGCGGCGCTGCTGCACGACACGGGGAAACCGGCGGCGCGCTCGGTCGATGCCGACGGCGACAGCCATTTCTACCGCCACGAGCAGATCAGCGAGGAGATCGCGATCACGCGCGCGGCGGCGCTGCGGCTGAGCAATGACGAAAGCAATCACCTGGCGGCCATCGTCCGCCACCACATGCGCCCGCACTGGCTCAACACCCACCCTCCCCTGACGGCACGCGCCGTGTACCGTTTCTGGCGCGCAGCAGGACCGGCGGGCGTGGACATCTGCCTGCTGGCGATGGCGGATTACCTGGCCACCTATGGCACCGCGTTGGATTCGCGGGTTTGGGTGGGATATCTGGAAAACATCCAAACGCTGCTCGAACGGTACTTTTTGCAGCACGAGACAGCCATCGCCCCCCCGGCGCTGTTGGGCGGCCAGGACCTGCTGGAGCATTTCAAGCTGTCGCCCGGGCCGCAGATCGGCCAGGTGCTGGAACAGATGCGCGAGGCCCAGGTCACCGGCGAAATCACCACCAAAAAAGAAGCGTTGGAGTGGGTCCAACGCTTCCTGGATAGTCAGGGCTGAGTTCTAATCGTCCTCAGAGGCCGGGTCGCCGGTCTCCTCTTCGGCCTGCGGTTCATCGTCGGGCGTGCGTTCAAAGAACCACAACACCGTGCGACCATATTTCCGCTCATCGTAAAGCTGAAGCGTCGTGAGGGCGAGTTCTTCGCGCTCCGAGGGGTCAATCTGGACGATCACCACCCCGTCCGGCTGGACATGCGCCGGGTTCGCTTCGAGCGCCAACAGGGCTTTTTTCCACATCCCTTTGAACTGCGGCGGCGCGATGTAGATGAACTCGAAGGGTTCGGGACGAACGCGCTGCAAATAGGCAAAGGAGTCAGCCTGCAACACCTGAGCCTTTTTGTCCAGGCGCGTCACTTCCAGATTCTCACGGATCGTCTTGATCGCCATGCGGTCGTTGTCGATGAACAACGCGTGGCCAGCTCCCCGGCTGAGAGCTTCGATCCCCACACTGCCCGTTCCGGCGAACAAGTCCAGAAAGGAGCTGTCGCGAATGGACGTGCCGAGGATGTTGAACAGGGATTCTTTCACGCGGTCCATCACCGGACGCGTAGAGTCGCCAGGGACCAACTTGAGCTTACGCCCTTTGGCCACACCGGCAATGACACGGATCGGCATCGTGCTCTCCTGGCCTTTACGTCAGCGCCTCGACCACTTCGCGCGCCGCCCGGATGTTGGAGGTCGGAGTGGTCGTCATGATCACGCAGCCGGTGGACAGCAGCAGGCGGCGATTGTTCATCTGCTCGATGGCCTGGCGGGCCTGAGCACGCACCTCGACCGGTGTCCCATTGTGCATCGGGTCCCACCGTCCCAGGCCGCCGCTGACAGCGCCTTTGAACTTCAGGCTGCCTTCGCTCAATTCCAGCCCGGTCTCGCGATCATGCCAGTTCAAAATCTGGACCGGATAATCGGCGACCTGGTCGAACATCGGCGCGTCGCCGTGCAGGTGCACCATGTTCAGCCACCAGTCATCCGGCAGCGCCTCAAGGATGCGCCGGTCATAGGGACGGCCAAACTCGGCGAACTCACTCTCGCTCATCACCGCATACGACGCGTGCTGGACGGCGTAGAAGATGCCCGCGACGCCGCTGCGCCGGATGGCGTCGATGAAACGCAGGGTGCTATCCGTGACCGTATTCAGCCCGGTTTTCAGCCGATCCGGCGCCGTCCGCATGTGCTCGATCAGCGTGGCCGGTCCGGCGATGTTCTTGGCCTGCGCCAGCGGACTGAAAATGGTCATGATGAAGGGCACTTCGGTCCCGAAGGCGTCTTTGAGCAAGCGCAGCGTCTCCAACTGGCGGCCCAGCGACCCCCGCGAAGGGTCCAGCACCCGCAGCTCGGTCCAGTCCAGCGACCGCTGAACCGCGCGGCGGACATATTCGCGCGTCCCCTCCAGATGCCCCACCCAGCGATCCTGCACGCCGTAATCGGCGATGCAGTAACTGCTGGCGGGCGTCACCTTCACAAAGTCGAAATCCCAGCGGCGCTGGAAATCGACCAACGCTTCGGCCAGGTCCGCCGCGCGCTGATCGTCGCCGGGCCAATGCCGCCACAACGCGACAGGCACGCGATCGACCCGGTCGCCCTGGATCGTCTTTTCCAAACGCTCTCGCTTACTCAAAGTCATGGGACACACTGCTCCGGGCGCTAGATGAAGTCGGCCATCTGCTCAATCTGCTGCGTGACCATGCGGCTGAGCATGAAATACTTCTCGCGCTCTTCGGTTTCGGTTTGCAGTCGTTCTGTAACGAGGTCTTTCACTTTTTGGAACACTTTCAAAGCATTTTCTCGATCACCTTGAGCCCGATAGGTCAAGGCTAATCCCCAGTTGGCATCAATATGATCGGGCATACTGGCAACAATCTGCTTGAAGGCATCAATCGCAGCTTGGTACTGGCCCGCGTGGCGCGCTTTCCAGGCTTCGCTGAGCTTGGTTTTGATTTCCTGTTCGTTCATGACCATCTCCAGGGGTAGAAAGACTAATCAACACCGCAAAGTGCTGAATCAAAAATAAGTATTACACGCATTATACAAGAAGCGAAGCGGTTCATTCAAATTACCGCGTGATCTTCACCGTTTCCGGAAGTACGATGCGCTGCCCCAGGCTCCGCCCGCGCCCGTCCTGCGCGAAGAGCGGAACCAGTGTCTGACAGGGAGACAGGGTGTACTGGCTGCACCGTCCTACCTGGACCACGATATTATACTCCCCCGGCAGCGCGTTTTTGTCCAGCCTCAAATAATACGAATCTCGCACATAATAATCGAGCAAAGGCCACAACGTCCACTGGCTGCTGGGAAGACTGCCCGGATGGCGGCGCTGGATCGACGCGGCAGTGTGCCCGGCCTCATCCACCACGGCCAGGTTCACCTGATAATCCGGCAGGTCAGGCCGTGCCGCCCGCCAGTACAGCGTGACGATCAGGCTATCCCCGGCGTGGGCGCGCGATTCCTCCTCCACCGTGTACGCCAGCAGATCGATCCCGCCTTGCAAGGCCCGCGGAAGCTGCTGAGCGTCCAGCACGGTACCGCGCGGCGACCGGGCGGCAAATTCCCTGGACGCCAGGCGAGGGATCGCGCCGCCCATGCCCAATAGGAGCACCGCCAGCAGCAGGCTCAACTGCGGCACCTCCACGCGCGGGAGGCTTCGGGTGCCGCCCTCCGCCACTCGTTGGCGCGCCAGCCGGTTCTCCAACGCCACGCCGATCACCATGACCAGGAAGGCCGCCAACACAGCGATCCCCACGCCCACGTCGCGCGCTCGTGTGCTCCCGAAATGGAGGTTCACCTCGTGTTCACCCTGGGGGATGTCCAGCATGATCCACCCGGTCTCCGGATCGGACGAAATCGGCGCCGGATCACCGTCGATCTGGGCTTCCCAGCCGGGGAAATTGAAGATCAGCAGGGTCAGCGCGGAGGGACCGGCGGCCCGCACGACCAGACGCTCGACCTGGGGGCCTTGTTCCACCACATCGACCCGCATGGCAGGAGTCAATCGATCGCGCACCACCCGGTCCAATACGCCCTCCTGGTAGGACGCCATCAGCGCCAGCTCCGGCTGCGGCAGCGCACGCAGGTTGTCAGGCAGCAGCCAGCCGGTCATCTGCGAGGCGGTCACCTCGCCGCGCGTTTCGGCGCGCAGCAGGTTGAGCACCGTCGTATCCGGGTGCGTGACAGGCCAGGCCGGGAGCAGTAGAACCGGCAGCGCCAGAACCAGGATGATTGTCAGACTGCCCAACAGGGCGGCGAGCGCGAGGCGGGGACGCCGACGCTGATCCACCAGATGGCCCAGGCCACCGGCGACGATGGCGCCACAGGCCGCGATGACCGGCAGCAGATCGCGCGGATAGAGCGGCGGCCAGACCGGCAGACGATCCCACAGGCCCGCTGCCAGCGGAGTCACGAGGACGAAACCCGCCAGGCCCGCTGCCGCGAAATAGTAAAGCTCGCGCTGGGCGGCAGGCATCCGGCGCAACATCAGCACCAGCCGGGCCTGAAGCGCCTCACCGCGCGCGATGGGCCGGGGATCACGCGGGGTGTGCCGCCAGTTCCACACCAGCAAGGAAACCAGCGACACCACCGCCAGCCCCCAGAGCGCCACGCCGAGGGAGGCTGTGCCCGCCGGATTGATGGCGCTGAAGTCCACGCGGGACGGCTGGCTCAGCAGTTCGCCCGGCTGAAGGGGCGTCCAGGCCGCCAGCGCGCTGTCAGAACTGGGCCACCAGCGTACTGCGCCAAATTCGGCCACCGCTGGCAGCCAATAAAACGCGCTCACCCCGATGGACAGCCCATAGGCCAGCCCTACCCGCCGCCGCCCGGCGCGGCCCGGCGCATCCACGAGCAGCCGCCAGCCCAACCACCCTGCCAACACCGTTCCTAAGACCAGATTCAGCGGCGTCTGGGACAACCATACCCCGGTCAGCACGAGCACCGACAGGCCAAAATCCCAGCCGCGCCCCACGACCAACAGGCGATCCAGGGACCACAACGCCAGCACAAAGCAGCTTATCGCCAGCAAGCCGGGCAGATCGCCTTCCAGGTAGGGCTTGACCAGGGCGATCTGCGGGCTGTAAAGAAAGGTAGTCGCAGCCAACAGCCCGGCCCACGTTCCCCAGCGCCGCCGCACGAAGCTGAACATGCCCAGCCCGGCGCCGACCAGGGCCAGGACGAACACCACTTTCACATTCGCCACCAGGTCGGACTGCACCAGGACATGATGCAGCCCCGAGAGGTAGTGAGGCAGCGGCGCGAGATAGTTCCACAGCGGAGAGCCGTAGCCATAGTTGTAGTCGGGGGCCCAGCGCGGATAGAGTACCCCCGCCTGAAGACTCTCGCCTATTTCGAGCGCGCGGCTGATCTGCGCTTGAGTCCCGGAGTTATACGGCAGGCCGGAACGAATGAGAAACGGCCAGATCACGACCAGGCTGATCACCAGCATCACCAGAAAAGCCCAGTCAATCTCACGGCGGGATCGGCGCATCCACAGCGGCAGATCCTCGTAGCTCAACCCTGGTGGTAAAGAGGCATTTCTTCGCAGCGTCACGCGGCCAATCCCATTCAGCGGATACGCGTCCAGAACTCGTATGGTGTGGTATAATATACCTCAATGCCGTCGCAGAAACTTCACTTAGGAAGATCGTATGTCGTCACAGGAAACGCTTCTGAATGAACGCTACCGCCTGGTCGCGCAGCAGGGATCAGGGGGCATGGCCGTCATTTACAAGGCTACCGATCTGGCGTTGGGACGCACGGTCGCCGTCAAAATTCTGCGACCCAGCCTGACGAATGATCCCGAATTTCTGAAGCGTTTCCGCCAGGAAGCCCGCAACGTCGCCAACCTTTCGCACCCCAACATTGTGACCGTGCACGACGTGGGCCAGGACGGCAACACCCATTATATCGTGATGGAATACGTCGATGGCGAGGACTTGAAGCGGCTGATCCGCGCCCAGGCACCCTTCTCCATCGAGCGCGCGCTGAGCATCGCGATCAAAATCTGCGCCGGGGTCGGGTATGCCCACCGGGCCGGGCTGGTCCACGCCGACGTCAAACCGCAAAACGTGCTGGTCACCGAGAACGACAACGTCAAGGTCACCGACTTCGGGATTGCCCAGGCGCTCAGTTCCACCCAGCCGAACGAGAAAGATCGCCAGAAAGTGGTGTGGGGCAGCCCGCATTATTTCGCCCCGGAACAGGCGCAGGGAGAAACCCCTACCCCGGCTTCGGATGTGTACGCCATCGGGATCGTGCTGTTCGAGATGCTGACCGGGCGGCTGCCGTTCGTGGGCACCGATCAGCAGGAGCTGGCGATGGCGCACATTCGCGAGACTCCGCCGAACCCGTCCGATTTCAATCCCAACGTGCCGGTGCACCTGGATCGCATCCTGCAAAAAGTGCTGTCCAAAGAACCCGCGTCACGCTATCGCACGGCGGAACAGTTCGGGCGCATTCTGCTCAGCTACCGCCGCCAGGGCCAGGTGACGACCGATCAGGTGCCGGAAGTCGCCCAGGACGAGATCCCGCCTGAGACGGCGGGCACCCTGCCCCCGACGCAGGACTCGCTGCACCCGGTGCCCAACTATGCCGGGCAAGGCGGGTACGTGCCGAGTCCGGTGACAACTCCCGCCCGCTACCCCGACCCGCGCGCCGAAGCGCCGACCAACCTGTACTCCCAACCGGCCTATCCCAGCCCCGCGACGGCCCCGGCCATGTCGCCGGTGATGTCCTCCTACGTTCCACCGCGTCCGCCCGATTCGATGATCCAGTCTCGCTATCGCGCTGCCGAGCCGCCTCAACAGCTCGACCTCGTCACGCTGGTGTTAGCGTTCATCGCGTTCATTGCCGTCGTGCTGCTGATCCCGCTGTGGATCGCCGTCTATCAAGCCTGGATGGGCTGACCAATTTGGGACCGGGCAGCGTACCACTGTTCAACCAAACGGCGTGAGTTTTCTTACATAATGTTAATTTATTCCCCTCATATGAGGCTGGTTTTTACCTATCCGGTCCTGTATAATCTTAAGTAACAAGCCAAGAACGTGGCGTGGATTTACGCTGCTTATGCTGTTCAAGTGAATAGCACAAGAGCTGGAGGCTCAGAGTGAATAATCGCTCACGAAACATTCTGCTCGTCCTCATTATTGCGGCGGTGATCGCGATAGTGCTTGGTGTGCGCAATACCAGTTCAAACTCGAAGGAGCTGATCGCGTCTGAGCTGGTCAAGCATATCAATGCGGGCCAGGTCAAGACCATCGAGGTCTCGGACGAGGGTAAGCTCACCATTACGTATACCAACAACGATACTCGCAAAACCCAGATCGACCCTAACACCGACAACGTGATTCAACTGCTTGAATCGCTGGGGGCCAACCCGGACATTCTGACCGGGAAGCAGCCGAACGCGGACGGGGACTTGCTGGAATTTAAGTTCACCAAGCCGAGCAACTGGTTCACGTGGATCGGCGTGATCGGGACCTTCTTGCCCCTGCTGCTGATCGGTGGGTTCATTTACCTGATGCTGCGCCAGGCCCAGGGGTCCAACAACCAGGCCCTCTCGTTCGGCAAAAGCCGCGCGCGCATGTTCACCGGCGATCAACCGACCGTGACCTTCGAGGACGTGGCCGGAGCGGACGAAGCCAAAGAAGAACTGCGCGAAGTCGTCGAGTTCCTCAAGGACCCCGAACGGTTCATCCAACTGGGCGCCCGCATTCCGAAGGGCGTGCTGCTCGTCGGCAGCCCCGGTACGGGTAAAACGCTGCTCGCGAAAGCCGTCAGCGGCGAGGCGGGCGTGCCGTTCTTCAGCATCTCCGGTTCCGAATTCGTGGAAATGTTCGTCGGCGTGGGCGCCAGCCGCGTGCGCGACCTGTTCGACCAGGCCAAGCGCCACAGCCCCTGCATCGTCTTCGTGGACGAAATCGACGCCGTCGGGCGTCATCGCGGGGCCGGACTGGGCGGCAGCCATGACGAGCGCGAACAGACCCTCAACCAGATCCTGGTCGAAATGGACGGCTTCGACACCGACACCAACGTGATCGTGGTGGCCGCGACCAACCGTCCCGACATTCTCGACCCGGCGCTGCTGCGCCCAGGCCGTTTCGACCGCCGCGTCGTCCTGGATCGTCCTGACATGCGCGGGCGCGAAGCCATCCTGAAGGTGCACGCGCGCGGCAAGCCGCTCTCGTCGGACGTCGATCTGAGCACGCTGGCCAAGTCCACCCCCGGTTTCGTGGGCGCGGACATCGAAAACCTCGTCAACGAGGCGGCGATTGTAGCCGCCCGCAAGAACAAGAAAAGTATCGCCATGCGCGACTTCGAAGAAGCCATCGAGCGTGTCGTCCTCGGCCCGGAACGCCGCAGCCGGATTATCTCCGACGAGCAGAAGCGCCTGATCGCCTACCACGAAGCGGGTCACGCCGTCGTGCTGCACACCCTGCCGAAGTGCGACCCGGTCCGAAAAGTGACCATCGTGGCGCGCGGGATGGCAGGCGGCGTCACCTGGACGATGCCCGAAAATGATGCCATGCTGGGCACCACCCAGAAGTACATCGAAGACATCACCGGTGCCCTGGGTGGGCGTGCCGCGGAGGAAATCGTCTTCGGCGACGTGACCAACGGCGCGTCGAGCGACCTGGAAAACGTCACGCGCATCGCCCGGACGATGGTCACCCGCTGGGGCATGAGCACCAAGCTGGGACCGCGCGTCTTCGGCCAGAAGGAAGAACTGGTCTTCTTGGGGCGCGAGATCGGCGAGCAGCGTGATTACAGCGAAAGCGTAGCCGAACAGATCGACGAAGAAGTGCACAAGATCGTGTCGGGCGCGTATGCGCACGCCCTCAAAGTGCTGACGGATAACCGGGACAAGCTGGACGCCCTGGCCAACCGGCTGATGGAAATCGAAACGATCGGACGGGATGAATTTCTGGAATTGATGGGCGAACCCCGCCCGCCGGAATCGCCCGACCGGCCCACGACCCCGCGCGCGACGGCGACGCCGGATAACATGGGCGACGAAAAGACCGGGCGCGACCTGCCCCCGCTGGGCACCGCCGCTTCCCCCGCGTAAAGCAACCCTCAGGGGCAGGCCAACCACCTGCCCCTGATTTTTTACAGCAGGCCCATGCGCATCCGGGCCTGAGAAGCCCCGACCGCATCTCCGGCGGCATATTCCATCTCGCCGCTGCGCTTGATCAACTCGTAGGCTTCGGCGTACTGGCCGATCACCGCGTTGAACAAGCCCACGTCGCTCATCACGCGCCAGGTGAAGAAGGCGTCACCCGCTTGCTGATAACACGCCAGACTGTCCCGGAAGATCGGAACGGCCCCGGCGTAGTCGCGACCGGCGCTGAAGGAATACCCCAAGGTCCACAGGCAGAAGGCTTCCTCTGATCGATCCCCTGCTTCGCGGGCGAGGTTCAGGAGCAGTAGAATCTGATCGCGGCTGGCGAAGGGCGTGCGAGCCAGCTCGTAACGGATGGCCGCCCGCCGCCATAACGCTTCGGGCGGCACGCCGGGCGCAGGCGAAAAACGGCTGCGCGCCTCGGCCATCAGCGCGGCTAGTTCGTCGTATTCGCCGATCAGCGTGCAGAACAGAAACAAACTGTCGAGACCCAGGTTGACCCAGGCCGCGTTTTTGTGCTGCACTGCCCAGGACCACGCCGCGCGCATGTTCTCGAAGTCGGCGTCGATCTCGCGCATCGCCTCCGCCTGGGCCAGCCCGCGCAGATTTTCGTAGTGCCGCGCCGCCAGGCTCATGAAAAAATAGCAGTGGACGTCGCGCGTGGCCTGCGTCTTGCCGCTGGCGTCCAGCGCCTCGGCAGCATACTGGCGCAGCAGTTCGTGGACCTGGTAGCGCCCCGAGTCCGGATCGCGCCGCAGCAGCGACTTTTTGACCAGCGCGGCCAGCGTTTGCAGCGACGCCCCACTGATGTACTGGGCGATGGCGCGCTTGACGCCGCCCTGAAAGATCGACAGCTTCATGAAGGCGTCGCGCTCGGTGTCGGTCAGCATGGCCCACGACGATTCGAACACGGCCCGCAGGCTGCGCTGCCGCTCCGGCACATCCTGGGCATCCGTCTCCAGAAAGTCGAGACTGATCTCGATCTCGTGCGCGATCTCCTCCGGCGTGAGCATCCCCACCCAGCCCGCGGCCAGCACGATCCCCAGCGGCGTCCCGAACACGCTGCGGCAGATGCGCGCCACGTGCGGCAGATCGGCGGTCTTCAGCTCGAAATCCGGCTGGACGCGCCGGGCGCTGTACTCGAACAGTTGGATAGCCTCGTGGTGGCGCAGTTGATCGGGAGCCAGCGCGGGCGAAATCTCCATCCCGCCGATCTCCAGCACGATCTCGCTGCTCAGATTCAGCCGGACGCGCGATGTCGCCAGAATCTGGAGGCCCGGCGCTGCCTGGATGATCGCGCTGATCAGCGGCACGGCTTCCAGCAGATGATCGACGTTATCCAGTACCAGCAGCATGTGCTGCTCGTCGGGATCGCTCAGAAACGCCAGCAGTTGCTCGCGGCGATCCCCCATCGGCGCGAACCCAAAATGGACCGTATCCGCCAGGGCCAGCACCAGGTCTTCCACGCGGCTGAGGCTCGCCAGCGGCACGAAGTAAACGCCGTCGGCGTACTTCCCGACTTGCTGGGCGGCAAACTCCGCGGCCAGCCGGGTTTTGCCCATGCCGCCCGGCGCGGCAATCGTCACCAGCCGGGTCTGAGGATTACTCAACAGCCGTTCCAGCCGGGCCAACTCACTTTCGCGCCCCACGAAGGGCGGCTGGGCGACCAGATCGTGACGGAACACGCCCCGGATCGGCGCGGGCATCCTGGGCAGCGCGGCGGGATCGAGCACCCGGCTGGCGGCCTCGTGCAGCGGCGACACGCTGCCCTGCTGGATGGCTTCGAGTTCCGCGCCCACCAGCCGCATACTGGAAATGCGCGACTCAGGGTCTTTTTCCAACATCCGGTAGATCAGATCGGCCAGCGCGACCGGGACGTCGAGGCGGCGGTGCTCCAGATCGGGCACGGCGTCATTCAATATGGAGGCGATGGTCGAGGCCACCTGCTCCCGGTCGAAGGGATTCACGCCCGCCAGCATCTCGTACAGCATGACGCCAAACGACCAGATGTCGGCCCGCGCATCGAGCGGCTGGCCCCGGCACGCTTCGGGGCTGACGTAGCCCAACGTGCCGACCAGCGTCCCGCTGACCGTGATCGTCGTGGAATTGACGACGCGCGCCATCCCGAAATCGGTCAGGCGGGGGGTGCCGTCTGCCGCCAGCAGCACGTTGGCCGGTTTTAGATCGCGGTGGATGACGTGCAGGCGGTGGGCGCGGGTGAGCGCATCGGTCAGATCGAGAGCCAGGTCCAGCGCACGCTCGACGGGCAGCGGCGACTGTTGCAGCAGCAGGTCTTTGAGCGATCCGCCGGGCAGATATTCCATGATCAGGTAATGCAGATCATCTTCCTCGACGGCGTCCAGAATGCGCACAATGTTCGGGTGATTCAACTGGCGCAGCAGTTGGGCTTCGCGTTGGAAGCGCTCGATCATGCCGGGGACAGCCTCGACCATATCGGGCTTGAGCAGCTTGATCGCGACGGTCTCGCCGGTGTGGCGATCCACCCCGCGATAGACATCGCCCATGCCCCCCTCGCCCAGCATCCCGGTGATTTCCCACCGGTGGTTGATGACCTGTGCCCCGCGCATGATTATCCCCCTGACAACTCCGCTCTCATTATAGGCGATCCGGCCTGAATCAAAAATGCCCCTGTCCCTACGCCTTTTCGGGTTCCGGGACAGACGGGCATTTGAAAGGATTGAAACACGAGACCACGCTCGGCACTAGGTGCCAGCATAGATGCGCCAGCCGCGCCCGGCGGCCAGCGCTTGCAGCGCCTCATCCGGGTACACGGCGACGGGATAACCGACACTGGACAGGAGCGGCGCATCAGATTGGCTGTCGGCATAGGCGGCGCTGTCCGCCAGCGACACCGCCGGGAAATGTTCCGCGAGATAGTGCCGGGCAAAGTCGATCTTGCGCTCGCCGGAACACGTTGGCCCGATAATCTTCCCGGTGCACCGCCCGTCGCGCAGTTCCAGCCGCGATCCTAACCCGGCGTCCGCGCCCAACCGGTGCGCCAGACCGGAGACGATCTCCTCGAACATAGTCGAGACCAGCAGGACGGGCTGCCCGGCGGCGGTGTGCTGGTGCAGAATATCCACGACGTCAGGCCGCAGATGGGCGGCGAGGTGATCCTCCACGATGCGCGCGCACAGCGCGTGGACCTGCTCCTCACGCCAGCCGGTCATCTGCCAGGCCATCAGGCGCACCCACCGGTCACGAAAGCCCGCCTGGCTGACCAGCCCGGTCTTGCTCAGCAGGTAATGCGGCACGCCGCTGACGAAGGTCCAGCGCTTGCGCAGGAAGGGCACGTCCGGCGATTTCAGCAGCGGTTCCCAGGCTTCGCCACCGGTCGTCAGCGTGCCGTCGATGTCGAAGAATGCCGCCCGTGCACGGGAATCGATGGTATACGCCATTTATTCCTCCTCCCGCGTGATGGCTTCGGCCTTCTCGCGCGCTTCGATCTCCAGGCGTGCCAGCTCACGCCGCAGGATTTTGCCGACGGTCGTGCGCGGCAGTTCGGTGACGAAGGTGATCCGGGTGGGAGTCTCGTAAGGGGCGAGCTTCTGCCGGGCAAACGCGACCAGATCCTCCGCCGCCAGGGTTTGGCCGGGCTTGAGCACGACCCAGG
>CAYRWY010000052.1:0-19592 GCA_964427955.1 uncultured Anaerolineaceae bacterium | reverse complement strand
TGTTATCCTCCTGATGAGCTAATGTCTTGATCGTGCCAGAGGATTATGTGGAACTTGTGAAGGGGCTGTAGGCACAATATGTAGAGCCGGGGCAAAAAAATCGACGCCTTGGGGAGGGCGTCGACGCTGTCTCGGTGAGGGTTCAAATGTGGGATTTTAGGGTCCGGTGACGGTCGGATAGCCCCGATCGCGCCACTGGGTTAAACCCCCGGCCAGGCTCGTGACCTGAGAATAGCCTGCCGCCAGCAATATATCCCGCCCTTGGGCGCTCCGATGGCCGGTACGGCACACGACGATAATGTTCTGGTCTTTCGGAACTTCGCTCAAACGATTGGGCAGTTCGCCGAGCGGGATCAGGGTCGAACCGGGCATGTGGAAGTCCGCCCATTCGTCCGGCTCGCGCACGTCGAGGATGAACGCGCCCTGGTCGCGCAGGGTGGACGCTGCTTGATCGGATACTTCGAGCGGAAGACCGGACGAGTCCGTGCTGCTCTTATGGTCATCTTTCAGCAGTTGAACGGCGATGAAGGCGATGACCACCACGACGAGGCCGATCCCGACGCCGATCCACACCCTGCGTTTGGTTTGCGGCGAGCGATTATTCTGACGACGCGATCCTTTTTTCGACATGTCGTTTACTCTCTTTTGAGGGTTGATGAGGCGCTAGGGGCGAGGGCGGTTCATGGCATCCGATTGGTACTTTAACACATCATGCAAAATCTGACGCATGATATCCAGGGCGACGATGATCCGGGGGTCTGCCAGCTTGTAGACCACCGAATTCCCCGTGCGTTCCGCATAGACTAACGAGCGTTGGCGCAAGACGGCCAGATGGCGAGAAATGGTGGGTTGGGGTGTTTGCAGGACCTGGGCCAGCACGGTGACGTTCATCGGTTGTTCGACCAGCGAGTACAGGATCTGCATTCGCTTGGGTTCGTTGAGAGCCTGACAGACCTGGCTGTGAAGTAAGGCGGCCTCTTCAAGAGGAACAACCGGCATTTTCTGCTTGCACCCCAAAGTTATCGCTAGTGGAGCTTTTCGATATGATTCACAATCGCGCCTGCAATATAGGCCTTAACCGCCTCTTCGATCACCGGAATGTCGGTGACGATCGGCTTGATGTTGGCGGCCTCCAGGGCCACATAGGCGCCCCGTCCCATCCCGCGAGCCAGCAAGACCTCGCAGTCCATAATCGAGGCGAGCATCTGGTTGTGCTTTTCTTCAGATCCTGCGCCATGATCGTGGTGGTCATGATCGTGCGCGCCGTGATGGTGGCTGGCCTTGTCGCGCAACTCGTGGCCTGTGATCTGTCCATCTTCGACCGTGTAGACGGCATACTGCTGCGCCCGGCCAAAATGGAGGCTGATGGTCTTGCCGTCGTCAGTGACTGCTGCGATTTTCATAGCTTCTATGCCTTGTAACTGGATACTCTCAAACCTGTGCTCGAGAGTATAATGTCGTGAATACGGACCCAAAGTAACGACATTGTACTATTATAATGTGCAATAGTCAATTATTGTGGTAAATTCTGGGCGTGATCATCTTCTTTCTGCGGATTGGAATATGACCGAATCAACTCAACTCCACGTCGGAACGCGGATCCGTGCTCTCCGGGAACGGCGCGGGCTGTCCTTACGGGCGCTGGCGGAACGCTGCGGCCTGTCGATCAATGCCATCAGCCTGATTGAGCGCGGCGAAAATTCTCCGACCGTGTCCTCGCTCCAGGTTCTGGCCTCGGCGCTCGGCGTCAAGATTACCGATTTTTTCGAAGACGCCAGTGAACAGGCGGTAGTCTATGTCAGACAGGGCCAGCGTCTTCGTTCCCAGGGGAATGGGGTGGTGATGGAGAGCCTGGGCATTGGGCTGCGTAACCAGCAGCTTGAGCCTTTCCTGGTGACCATCGAGCCTGATGTGGTCCATGCGAGTGATCTCATCGCGCATCCCGGGCAGGAATTCGTCTATTGTGTCGAAGGCGAAATCGAATATCGCATCGGGAATCAGGCCTATGTCCTGACCCCCGGCGACAGCCTGCTGTTCGAGGCCACCCAGCCGCATTGTTTTCGCACCAGGGGCGAGGCCCCGGCGATCTTGCTGCTGGTCTTCCAGGCTTCAGAAGGCAGCCACCTGGCGCGGCAGTACCATCTGGACACCTGAACACTTCGCGCTACTCCACCGATACACAATTGAACGACGCTTCAAACGGATCGCTGGCGTGCCCGGCCTGATCGGTCAGGGTAATCGACCAGCGCACCGGGCCAATGAAGCAGACGTTTCCCAGGTTGCACGAGACATTCCAGGCCAACCGGCCACTTCGGGCGTTACCATCGATCAGCACGGGAAGTTCGTGAATGCTCCCGCGCCACTCGCCTTGTGGAGCGTAGACGAACTCCACGGCCATCTCGGTGATGAGGTCTCCGTCAGGGTTCACAAAATGGACCGGGCAGATCGTTTCGCCTTGTCCGGACACCACCTGACAGTCCTCGACGCCGGCAATGTACGGGGTGCTATCGTCCAGCGCCACCGGGGTGACGGCCTCCGAGAGCAGGCTCACGGGGAGGTTGGCGACATCCTGCGCGGCGAATGGCTCGATCTGCATCACCCCGGTGGGCGTGCTGTCGTCGGTCATGGGAATCACGGCGCGGGCCCCGGCGCGCACGGTGGCGGTGAGGTCGGTGGCCGTCACGGTCGCGGTGCCCTCGATCACATCGATGGTCAGCGACTTCCCCGGTTGGGATTGGACGAAAACGGTCGCGTCGAGTGTCACGTCGGTCCCATTGATTTGCAGGCGAGCGTCATCCGGTGCCTGGATCAAGATGCCAGCTTGCGGCCCGTCGGAACAGGTGGGGGTGTCTCCGCTGCGAAATGTGAAAGCCTGCATGGAGGCATAGACCGGCGTGTCAGGGCGCACGACCGGGAGTTCGGTGTCCCCTAAGCTCGTGACGTCCCTGGACCAGATCCAGCCGACGCGGCCATCGTCCAGAACCAACCGGAGCCAGTTTCTCGTACAAGTACAGGCATTGACCTCCAGCACGCGACCGCCCGGCAGCGTGGCAATGACCTCGTAGTGTGATCCGGGGCCGCTGTGGACTTGAGCAGCGCTCGCAATCTGCACGGCCAAGGCTGAACGCGCGCTGGCGCCGTTCTGAATGTCCACGTCACCAAACAGCACGTAGCGGACGGTTTGTTCGTCTTCGAAAGGCTTGACCTGCATCACCGCCAGTCCCCAGGTGTCCGCCGCACTCACATGCATGGAGCAGAGGCAGTCCAGAGGGAGCGTGTCGCCCGGCGATTCGAAACGGAGTTCGGGATCATTGCGGACGACGTGATCGATGTCGGGATGGCCCAAGCAGACTTCGTTGGGCTTGAGATTGGCGCAGGCGCTGGCGGCGGTAGCCACGGCTGCTTCAAGCGTGGTTTTGCAGCCGTCGTCTTGGGCCAGGGTCAGCGTAGGGAGCAGCATCAGGACTATCAATAGGGTTGCCAGCGTGTATTTCATTGGAGTCTCCTTTCAGGCGTGGTCAACTACGGTTGCGCCGGGTGTGCCCACTGCCAGATGGCGGTGGTGCCCATCTTCAATCGTGACATCACCCGTATGAGGACAATCCGGCGAAAATGTTGGATCGCACTGCTGGTGTTGCACATGAGGACACCCTCGTAGTTCTACTCTGCCGTACAAATATAGTGTACACCAATACAAAAAAGTAGGAAACAGGTCGTGGGCGAGCGCGGATCGTTCGGGGAGGACAGGCGCCGATTCCCAAAGAATGTGCTGCTGCCAGCAGCGATTTTCCTGGGTTGCCTTGACTTCTGGTGGCCAACATTTTATGCTAAGCCCAGAACTATCGGGTCTTGAACCGCATTGTGATGAGCATCATGTCACTTTCTGAACGCCTACTTGACAAGCTAATTTTCCTCTACGGACACGAGCCGGGTGCCGCCTGTCACCGGCAGTTGATCACCCGGCTCGACGCATTCCGCGCCCGCTATCCGCAGTTTTCTCAAGGGTCCGGCATTCCCCCCCAGCGCGTCAGCGAGCGCGACGTCATTCTGATCACCTACGGCGATCTGCTGCAAGCGCCGGGCGAAGCCCCGCTCAAGACACTGCACAGTTTTCTGCGGCAGCACACGGACCGCACTCTCTCGACGGTGCACATTCTGCCGTTCTTCCCGTATTCCTCCGATGATGGGTTTTCGGTGATCGACTATCTGAGTGTGAATCCTGACCTGGGGGATTGGGAGGATATTGAGAGGTTCCGCCAGGATTTCAAGCTGATGTTTGATGGCGTCATCAACCATCTGTCGGCCCAGAGTGCCTGGTTCAAGGGCTTTGTGGAGGGCGATCCCGCCTACCGGGATTTTTTCATTACGGTTGACCCTGCCGCGGATTTGTCCGGGGTGGTTCGCCCGCGTACCCTGCCGCTGCTCACGGAGGTGGAGACGGCGCAGGGCACCCGGCAGGTGTGGACCACCTTCAGCAGCGATCAGATCGATCTGAACTTCGCCAACCCCGAAGTATTGCTGCGCGTGGTGGAGGTGCTGTTGTTCTACGTGGCACATGGCGCCAGTCTGATCCGCCTGGATGCCATCGCCTACCTGTGGAAGAAGATCGGGACGAGCTGCGTTCACCTGAGGGAAACGCACACGGTGGTGCAGTTATTCCGCGATGTGCTGGATTACGTGGCGCCATCGGTGGTCGTCATCACCGAAACGAATGTCCCGCATCATGAAAACGTCTCATATTTTGGGGATGGCACGAATGAGGCGCAGTTGGTCTACCAGTTCACCCTGCCTCCGCTGCTGGCCCATACTATCGCCACCGGGAATGCCGTCACGCTCAGCCAATGGGCTGCCGGAGTCGAAAGCGTGTCGGCGCAAACGACCTTCTTCAACTTCACCGCCTCGCACGATGGTATCGGCGTGCGCCCGGTAGAAGGGATTCTGTCGCCCGGAGAAATCGACGCGCTGGTGAACCGGGCGCGGGCACATGGCGGCGATGTCTCGTTCAAGAACAATGGGGATGGCACGCGCAGCCCCTACGAGTTGAACGTCAATTACTTCGATATGCTGTCAGACCCGGCAGGGGGCGAGCCGCTGGAACTTCAGGCGAAACGTTTCCTGGCTTCGCAAGCCATCCAGTTGGCGTTTGCGGGCGTGCCCGGCATCTATCTCCACAGCTTGCTGGGGTCCCGCAACTGGAACGAGGGCGTCACCCAGACCGGGCGGCTGCGCTCCATCAACCGCGAAAAACTTCAGCGGACCGCCGTGGAAGCGGAATTGAACGATCCATCCTCGCTGCGCAGCAGGGTGTTTTATGCCTACCGCGCTTTGATCCTGCGTCGGATCGGGGAAAAGGCATTCCATCCCAACAGCCCGCAGCAGGTTTTGTCCTTGCATCCGGCGGCTTTTACGCTGCTGCGTACCACGCCGGAGGGCAGCGAACATATCGTCGCCCTCCATAACATCTCTCAGGAGACGATTACGGTGGACCTGGCGGGCGTGCCGGTCCTCCCGGTGGGTGGAGTCTACCGCGACCTGGTATCGGGCGCGCAGGTCGAGCGCACCCGGGTGCAAGTCGGCCCCTACCAGGTTTTATGGCTCAAAGGACAGGAGGGAGTATGAACATCGGTTTTGTAGCGACGCGCATTGCCGGATTGGATGGTGTCTCGCTCGAAATCAACAAGCTGTCCGAGGTCCTGCGCCGGATGGGACACCGGACCTTCTTTTGCGCCGGAGAACTGGGCGACTATGCCCAGCCGGGTCTGGAAGTGCCCGCATTCCATTTCCACGATCCCGAAGCCGTCGCCCTGCACGACGAAGCGTTTGGCGGCGCGGAGGAATCGCGCGACCTGTACCGGCGGATCGCCGTCGCTGCCGCCCGGCTGAAGACCAGCCTGTATGAATTTGCCGATCGCTACCAACTGGACTGGATCGTCACCCAGAATGCCCAGTCCATCCCGATGCAGATCCCGCTGGGCGTGGCGCTGCGGGATTTCATCGACGAAACGCACATCCCCACCATCGGCCACTACCACGATTTTTACTGGGAGCGCGAACGGTTCATCGTCAACCGCATCCCGGACCTGTTGCTGACGGCTTTTCCTGCCGAGGGGACGTCGATCCACCACGTGGTCATCAGCACCGCCATGCAGCGCGAGTTGTATATCCGCCGCCGCCTGCACGCTCGCTACGTGCCGAACGTGTTTGATTTCAACCATCCGCCGCTGCCGCCAGACGATTACGCCCTGACGGTGCGCGCCGAGCTGGGCATTGCCCCCGACGAGCGGCTGATCCTCCAGCCGACGCGCATTATCCGGCGCAAAAATATCGAGCGCTCCGTCGAATTCGTCCGGCTGATCGCCCAGCGCGATCCCCAGCACGCCTACGTGCTGGTGGTGACCGGGTATGCCGGCGACGAAGCGGGCACGTACTACGACTGGCTGCGGCGCCAGGTGGAGGCGGCGGGCATCCGCGCGCTGTTTATCGGCGACCGGGTCGTCGAACAGCGCGGCCTGAAGGATGGCCGACGCACGTACACGCTGTGGGATATCTACCCCCATGCGGATTGGGTGACTTACCTCAGCTCCTACGAGGGATTTGGTAACGCGCTGCTCGAGACGTTGTACTTCCGCAAGCCGCTGATCGTCAATGCTTATACCGCCTACCGTTCCGACATCAAACCGGCGGGCGTGCGCGCGGTCGAAATTCGCGAAGAGGTCACGCCGCAGGCCGTCGAGGAAGTCTTGGCGCTGCTCAACCAGCCCGCGGAGATCGCCCGGATGGTGGAGCACAACTATCAGGTCGGGCAGTCGCATTTCTCACTGGAGGTCGTCGAGGCCCACCTGCGCGCCCTTTTGGCTGACTAGAACTCGTCCCCCATAATTCGTCCTAAGCATTGATTTTTGTCCCCGGCTTAACACGAGCTTATGCTATCCTGAATTGACATCCGAAACGTTTCGGATTATTGTGAAGATAGGCATCCGAAACGTTTTGGATCGCGAAAAAGATGAAAATTACTCTTGAGACGATTGCGAGAGAATCTGGTTTTTCGGTGACCACGGTCTCGCGGGCGCTGGCCGGTTACGATGACGTCAACGAGGAAACGCGCCAGCACATTGTCGCCATCGCCCAGCGCCTGGGTTATCAGCCCAATCTGGCGGCGCGCCACCTGCGCAGCAAACAAACCCAGACCGTGGGCATGGTAATTCCCCTGACCGCCCATTTCTCTGATCCATTCTTCATGGAACTGCTGGCCGGGGTGGGCCGCCAGGCCGCTGAATATGGCTACGACCTGCTGCTGTCGGCCCAACAGCCCGGTGAAGAAGAACTGAACGCCTATCGCCGGATGGTCGCCAGCAGCCGGATTGATGGCGTCGTGGTGGCCCGCGTTTGGCGGGACGATCCGCGTATCGCGTTTTTGAAGGAAGTCCATCACCCCTTCGTGGTATTTGGGCGTTCCAACCTCAACGACTATCCCTACATCGATGTCGATGGTGCCGCCGGTTTCCGGCGTTTGGTCCAGCATCTCGTGGAGCGTGGACACCGGCGCATCGCCATCATTCTGTCGCCGTCCCAACTGGCTTTCACCGGCGTCCGCTACGAGGGGTACTTACAGGGTTTGCGCGAGGCAGGTCTTGCCCCCTACGGAGACTACGTGGTTGAAGGCGACCTGTCCCGGGACAGCGGGTATGCGGCGGCGCTGCGGCTGCTGGAGCTGGCCGAGCCGCCGACGGCGATTGTCGCGTGCAACGACACGATGGCTCTCGGCGCCATGCAGGTAATTCAAGAGCGTGGGCTGGTCGTGGGGCGCGACATGGCCATTGCCGGGTTTGACGATATTCCGGCGGCGGTGCAGACGGTGCCATCCCTGACGACCGTTCGCCAGCCCATCTACGATATTGGGCGGCGGGCCTTCGAAATGCTCATCAAAGTCATTCGCCATGAAACTCTGGAGGAGCCGCACGTCCTCCTGGTTCCTCAACTAATGGTCCGTGAATCCAGCGGCGGCAGGCAGTAAGCAGGTCGCTCCGCCGAGGAGGTGAAACAACAAGCCTGGCCTAAGGCATCGCATATTTTTAGGTTCTTGTCGGGCATCCGGCTACCAAGTAAAGGAGATACTTCACATGTCACGTCGCAAGTTACAGTCAATAGTCGTTTTGCTGCTGGCTATCGTATTGACCGGAGCGCTGGGCGTGAATGCCCAGGGCGGCAAAGTCACCTTTTTGTCTACGCAATTTAACATCGTCGAAGAGAGCGATAAGGCGCGCGCGATCCTGGCTGATTTCGATGGGGGCGATGTCGATTTCGTGCCCAGCGAAGAAGGCCCGGCCATCGATCTGCTGAAAGCCGAAGCTCAATCTGGCACCGGCACGGTCGATCTCGTCGGCGCGCTGCACGGGACGTTCCCGGTGCTGGCGAACGAAGACCTGCTGTTCGACCTGACCGACCTGCTGGCCTCGCTGCCCGCTGAATACAACCTGCCGCCCAGCTTCGTAGAACTTGGCAAACTGGGCACGACCGATTACCAGTATTACATCCCCTGGATGCAGGCCACGTATATCATGGCGGCCCACCAAGATGCGCTGCAATATCTGCCGGAAGGCGCGGACATCAATGCCCTGACGTGGGAGCAGCTCGCCGCCTGGGCGAAGAACATCTACGACGCCACGGGCGAAGCCAAGGTGGGTCTGCCGGTAGCGGGCTTGTTCCACCGCTTCCTGGAAGGCTATTTGTTCCCGTCCTTCACCGGTGGGATGGTGACCGGGTTCAAGAGTCCCGAAGCCGTCGCCATGTTCGAGTGGTTCAAGACCGATCTGTGGCCCTATATCCACCCGCAGTCGATCACCTACGAATTCATGCAGGACCCACTGCTGTCGGGTGAAGTTCTGGTCGCCTTCGACCACACCGCGCGTTTGATCAACGCCTTCAACGAAAAGCCAGATGAATTCGTAGCTTTCCCGGCCCCGGCAGGCCCCGCGGGACGCGGCTTCATGCCGGTCGTCGTCGGCCTGGGCATCCCCTACACGGCCCCCAATCCGGATGGTGCCGAAGCCCTGTTGAAATATATGCTCATGCCCGAAACCCAGGCTCGCGTCCTGAAGGATCTGGGCTTCTTCCCGATCGTGGATGGCGTGGACACCAGCGGACTGACGGCGGGCGTGGCCATCGAAGCCGGTGCTGTGGCGGCGCAAGCGGCCTCGGCGGATGCGCTGCCGTCGCTACTGCCGGTGGGCCTCGGATCACGCGGCGGTGAAATCAACGAGATCTACCGCAATGCGTTTACGCGGATCGTGCTCAACAACGAAGACATCCAGACGGTCCTGGATGAAGAAGGGGCCAGCCTTCAGACTCTGCTGAACGAGACCGGCGCAGCGTGTTGGCCTCCTGATGCTCCGAGCGAAGGACCCTGCCAACTCAAGTAGCCCCGGCACGCAGGATTACTTGAGGTTCTTTACAACGGGAGGAGAGTGTTGCGTACTTTCTTCCCGTTGTCTTTACCACAAGGGAAAGGCAGTCTCTATGAAAAAGCGCCGATGGAACCTGGCCCCCTATCTACTAATCTTACCCTCTTTCGTCTATCTGGCGATCTTTTTTGCCTGGCCGATGGGCCGTTCCTTGCGGCTCGCTTTCATGCGCGACACCCAGTCCCTCGCGGTACGCGTCGATCCCCAGGACAAGGCCCGGGTCGTGGGACGGCTGGCGATGCAGACCGAAGTGGCCGTCATCGACCGCACCAAGCGCGATGAGGTGCTGCCCAATGGGCGGACGCGCCCCATCTACTGGTTCAAAATCACCGGCGAGGGCGAAAACGGGACCACCGTCGAAGGCTGGGTGAACCAGAAGAATCTGTTCATCGAATCTCGCACCGAGTCGGATACCGCTCGCGTGGTCAGCGGCGAAGGCACCAAAGAATGGACGCTGGACTTCGTCAAGCGGATGGTGAAAGACTACCGCTTCAAGAAAGCGCTGCAAACCACGTTCATTTTGATGGCCCTGATTCTGCCGATTCAGTTCTGCCTGGCGATTGTCATGGCGTTGATCCTGCAAGCGCAGTTGAAGGGCAATACGCTGTTTCTGTACATCTATGCGATCCCGCTGGGGGTATCAGACCTGGCCGCCGGGCTGGTCTGGGTGACGATATTTACGCAAAACGGTTTTTTGAACACCTTCCTTCAAAAGTTAGGCGTGATCGACCGCCCTTATATCTTTCTCTCCGCCGATCACCAGACCTGGATGATCGTCGCCATCGTGCTGGCCGAAGTATGGCGCGCGACCTCGATTGTCATGGTGATCGTGGTATCGGGCTTGCAGGCCATCCCGCGTGATTATCTCGAAGCCGGGGAGCTGTTTGGGGCCAATCTGTGGCAGCGGCTGCGCCACATCATCCTGCCGCTGCTCAAACCCAGCCTGCAAGTGGCCCTGATCTTGCGCACCATCCTCGCCTTCCAGGTCTTCGCGGTGGTGGTGGCGATCACCGGGGGACAGGTGCTGACGGTGTTGGCGTACGAGACCTACCGCTGGTATGACCCCGGTGACAGCGGTTTCAACAACCCCCATATGGCCGCGGCTTATGCCGGGTTCATCATGCTGCTCTCGCTCGGTTTTGCCTTGATCTATCTGCGGACCGTCCGTACCCAGGAGGAGGCAGCTAAGGAATGACTCGACGCACTCTCGATCCAGTTCAACGCCGCGCGATCCGCCGGCGCCAAATTCGCCGCGGCAGCCTCTACGTGCTGGCGATCCTGGTGGCCCTGTGGATTTTGCTGCCGATCTGGCTGATTGGGACGATGGCGTTCAGCACCCGCGCGGATGTCTATTCGTACCCCAAGCAGGTCGCCCCCATTCCCTTTTCGACCGAGACCATGCGCTTCTTCCTCGACCAGGAAGGGATTCTGGCGGCGACGCGCAACAGCATCCTGGTCGCCGTGATCACGCTGGTGTTCTCGACCGCCATCGCGGCCCCGGCGGGCTATGCGATCTCGCGCTATTTCTTCGTGGGACGCGACGCCTTCCGGCTCAGCGTCCTGGCGGTGCGCGCCTTCCCGATTGTGATCCTGGCCGTGCCGCTGGCCGTTACGTTCATGGAATGGGGTATGTACGACCGGGTCTACAGCGTGGCTCTGATGCACACCGCCCTGACCCTGCCCACCACCATCCTGGTGATTTCCAGCGTGTTTGCCAGCGTTCCGCGCGAGTTCGAGGAAGCGGCCCAGGTGTTTGGCTGTAATGCCTTCCAGGCGTTCCTGCGGGTCGTGCTGCCGCTGGTGATGCCGGGTATCGCGGCGGCGGCGATTTTCACCTTTGTGATGTCGTGGAACGAGGTCTTCGCGGCCACTCTGCTCACCATTCGCAACCGCACGCTCCCGGCGCTCATTCTCTACTCTTTGAACAAGTCCTCGCCGCAGTTCAAGTACGCGGGCGGGTTCTTCATGCTGGTTCCCTCCCTGGTCTTTATCTTCGCCATCCGGCGCTACCTTTTCAACATGTGGGGTCAGATCACGAAATAAGGAATGAATCATGGCAGAAATTCGAGTGGAAAACGCAGTCAAAACGTTTGGAAAGGTAGTGGCCGTTAATAACGTCAGCCTGACGGTGCGCGATCAGGAATTCGTCGTGCTGCTGGGTCCGAGCGGCTGCGGCAAGACCACGCTGCTGCGCGCGATTGCCGGACTCGGCATCGTCGATTCCGGGCGTATTCTGATCGGGGATCGGGATGTGACCTATCTGCCCCCCAAGGATCGCAAAATCTCGATGGTGTTCCAGAGCTACGCGATCTTCCCCCACATGCGGGTGTACGACAATATCGCCTTCGGTCTCAAGATGAAGCGGATGCCGAAAGACACCATCAAGCAGCGCGTACAGTTCGCCGCCGAGCTGCTGCACATCGAAGATTTTTTGGACCGCTATCCCTCCCAGATGAGCGGCGGGCAGCGCCAGCGGGTGGCCGTCGCGCGGGCTATTGCCGTGAACGCCGAAGTGCTCTTGATGGACGAGCCGCTCAGCAATCTGGACGCCCTGCTGCGCCTGGAGATGCGCGCCGAGTTGAAGCGGCTGTTAGCCGAACTGAAAACTACGACGATCTACGTCACCCACGATCAGATCGAGGCGCTGAGCATGGGGGATCGCATTGCGGTGATGCGCAACGGCGAGGTGCTCCAGTTCGACTCGCCGACCACCGTGTATGATCGGCCCGCCGACCGGTTCGTCGCCGGGTTCATTGGTACCCCGCCGATGAATTTTCTTGAAGGGCAGGTGCGCCGCATCCAGGGGGCGATCCAGGTCTACATCGGAGACTATGCACTCACTCCGGTGCCGGAGATGGCTGACGTGCTGGCGCGCTGCGATGGCCAGCCGGTGGTGATCGGGATTCGGGCAGAAAATATGGAAGTCCTGACCGTACCCGCCGCCGATGCTCTGCGCGTGACGGTGCTGGTAGTCGAGCCGTTGGGCGCCCAAAACCTGCTCACCATCAAGATCGGCAGCAGCATCATCAAGGTCTCGACGCACCCCGATTTTGAGGCTGCGCCGGATCGCGACATCTGGATTCGTTTCCCCAACAGCAAGATTCGCTGGATCGACCGTGACAGTGGCAAAGCGCTGCTGCCGGATCTGAGCAGGCTGGTTTCATGATCGAAGGTCGTCTGCTGAACCCGTATCAGGGGATCAAACCCCTGGATTTTGGTGGCGACGGGGTGATCGGGAGTGTAGACGCCAATGGGCGGTTGATCGCTCTCAACACCTATCACCCTCAGCACGGTTTTATCACCCTGACGGTCGCCGATCCCTTCCCGGAAGACCAGCGTTATAACCCGGCAGAAGTACGGCGCTACCGGGCCGGGCTGGCCCAGTTGGACGGTTTCGGCCCGGTGGAAATGGGCCGGGTCACGCAGCGTGCCGCCGCTTTGCTGGCCGATGCGCTGCCGCAGATCAGCCTCACCTTCGAGGAGGGACAGCAGACGGAGATGACGGCCTGGGCGCAGGGAGGCGGCGCGTTCCAGTACTGGAAACTCGCTTCGGTTCCTGTCTGGCGTGGGCGTCTTTCATTGCAACGCTGCGCTTACACCCAGTTGACGGAAGGGGGACCGGTCCCGATGCCGGACGTTGAGACCATCGCCCGTTTGGCTGACGGGGTGCTCACCCTCGAAAATCCGGCGCTGCCCTGGGCGGCAGCCATTGCCGGATTCCCGTCCGGCGCAAGTTGGGAACGCCGCGCACGTGGCCCGCTGGACATCGAGATCGCCGGTCAGGCGGGCGCGACCACGCTGGTGTACGGTTTTGGCCCGACGGTCGCCGAAGCCCGCGAGGCCGTCCGGCGATTGTCCCGCGATCCCACCGCGCGCCTGGAAGCCGTGGCGCAGACGTGGCGCGCCCTCTTCGCCGATGCGCCGGATGACCTGCTGATCCGTCGCGGGTTGAGCTACGGCCTGATGCTGGCCGTGCCGGTCGGCGAAAGCTGCTGCATTCTCACGGATCACATGCTGCTGCCGCTGTCGTGGAACCGGGATGCGTACTACGTGGCGGGCGCTTTGCTGCGCTGGCGGCGGGAACTCTCCGACGTGGTGCGGCGCCACCTGCTGTGGCTGTTCGAGGTGGCCGAGCGGCCTGACGGCGTATGGGGCCGCTGCTATCTGGCCACTGGCCGGATCAAGGACGCCGCTTTCCAGCTCGATCAGCAGCTTTTCCCGCTGCTGGAACTGGCGGAGTACGTGCAGCACACCGGCGATACCGCCACGTGGGAGCGGCTGCGGCCCATCGTCGCCGCCCTGATCGAGACGCTGTTAAGCCGCCAGTCCCCCGTGGCCTGGCTGTTTCCCACCGATGAAACGCCCGCCGACGATCCGCTGGTCCTGCCTTACCACTTTTCCAGTCACATCCTCATGTGGCATACCCTGCGCCAGTTGGCGATGCTCATGGACGACACGCGCCTGGCGTCGGATGCGGAGGTGCTGCGCCGGACAGCGGTCGAGCATTTCATCACCGTGCGGGAGCACCGCACTCTGTATGCTTACGCCACCGACGGCGCCGGGCGGTTCCACTGCTATCATGATGCCAACGATCTTCCGCTAGTGCTGGCGCCGGTCTGGGGCTTCACGCCCGCCGACGATCCGGTCTGGCGCTCCACCCTCGATTTTGCCTTTTCGCAGGAAAACGAGGGCGGCTGCTACGCGGGCCGCCTGGGGTCGATCCATACCCGCGCACCCTGGCCATTAGGAGACATTCAAGAACTGCTGCTGGCTCGCCTGACAGGCGATGAGACCCGTCAGCAGCAGGCCTGGGAGCGGCTGCGCGCCGCGGCCCAATGGGATGGCGCGCTCCCCGAAGCGACGCACCCTGAAACCCATGCGGTAGTCTCGCGCCATTGGTTCGCCTGGCCAAACGCCGCCCTGGCCTGGGCGGAGAATCCGCGGCGCAGTTCTAGGCTATAATACTCCCAGCATAATCCTCCTGGTCATCAACTTGGGGCAGAAAATTGTCAACTTTGCGACTGATGTTTTTGGGATCGCCGCATCTGGAATATGACGGCAGGCTGATCGAATTGAGCCGCCGTAAAGCCCTGGCCCTGCTGTGTTACCTGGCCGTCAACGAATGGCCCAGCAGCCGCGAAGTCCTGGCGGCGATGCTCTGGCCGGAGTGTGACGACCGGCACGCCCGCGCGGGTCTCCGGCAGGCACTGGCCAGCCTGAACGAAACCCCGATCGTGGAATGGATCGAGACGGATCGCGACCTGCTCTCGCTGCGCCGCGATGACCGCCTGTGGATCGATGTCTCCCGGTTCAATGAACTGCTGGATGCTCCTCCCACGCAGGAAACGCTCGGCGAAGCGGTGGCGATCTACCGTGACAACTTCATGGTCGGATTCTCCTTGAGGGACAGCGCCGAATTCGACAACTGGCAGTCTCTCCAAACCCAGGTCTTTCAACAAAAGCTGATCGGGGCGCTCGAACAACTGGTGGCACTGCAAATTGCTGCCCAGGAAACGGAGAAAGCGATCCAGTCGGCCAGACGCTGGCTGATGATCGACGTGCTGCACGAACCGGCGCAGCGGCAGTTCATGCGCCTGTGCGCGGCCACCGGTCAGCGTGCGGCGGCCCTGCGGCAGTTTGAAACGTATTCGGAACTGCTGCGCGAAGAGCTGGGGATCATCCCGTCCACCGAAATGCTGCATTTGTACGAGGCCCTCAAAAAGAACGAGCCCATCGCGCTGGAAGAAACGCCCTCCTCCTTGCGCAGCGCGCTCCCGCCTTTGCCGCGCATCGTGGTGGGGCGGGAAGACGCCCTGAACGATCTGAAGCGGCGGCTCCTGGCGGATGGGGCAGCGACCACCGTCATCCAGGGGTGGCCCGGCATCGGCAAGACCACGTTGGTCGCCCTGATGGCCCACGACACCGGCCTGCATGACCAGTTCACCGATGGGGTGTTGTTCGCTTCCCTGGGCGAGGAGCCTAATCTGTTCTCGGAACTTCTGAACTGGGCCTATGCGTTGGGCGTCGACGATGTTCACAAGATCGATACGGCGGAGGCGCTGGTTCAGCGGTTAGCTGCCGTGTTACGTGACAAACACATGCTGCTGATCGTGGACGATGTGTGGGACGCTGCCCACGCGACGCTGTTCAACATCGGCGGTCAGGGCTGCGCCCGTGTGATCACGACACGGATGAACGATGTCGCGCAGCGGCTGGCGGACAAGCCCGAAAATATCTACAAAGTCCCGATCCTGACGGAAGCCAATTCTGCCGAACTGCTGCACACCCTGGCGCCACAGGTGGCCGCCCAGAACCCGGTCGAGATGTTGGAACTGGTGCAGGCGTTGGAGGGCTTACCGCTGGCGCTCCAGGTGGCGGGACGGCTGCTGAATGCCGAAATGAGCCTGGGTTGGGGGGTGGTCGAACTGCTGCGCGATCTGCGCGAGGGGGCGGCGCTGCTCGAAGCCGAAGTTCCGCCGGATCGGATCGAGTCGACCTATGGAACTTACCCGACCGTCAAGGTGCTGCTCAAGCGCAGCACGGACTGGTTGGACCCCGAAACCCGCAAGCGGTTCGCCCTGTTGGGTGTTTTTGCCCCTAAACCGGCCACCTTCGACCTGGAAGCGATGAAAGCTGTCTGGCATGTTCCTGATGCGCGGCCTACCGTGCGGGCCTTGGTGGCGCGCGGCCTGCTGGAGCCGGTCAACGCCGGGCGTTTCCAGATTCATGCCCTGTTGGTCATGCACGCCAAGTCGATGTTCAACGAGTAAACGCCATGTTCTCAGCCCAGGATCTGCACGACGCCCGCCGCTGCCACGCGCAGTATTACCTGAAGCAGCTTCAGATTGCCGGGTCGCTCTATCAAAAGGGCGGGTCGTTGATCATGCGCTCCCTGGCGAAGTTCGACCAGGATTGGCCGCAGATTGAGCAGGGCCAGACCTGGGCGGCGCGCGCGGGCGAAGATGAGCAGGCCGCTCGCCTATGCTGTGAGTTCATGCGAGCCGGGGCCGATCTGCTCAACGTGCGCCATGCGGTCGGGGACCGGAGGCGCTGGTTTGAGTCGGTGTTGGCCGCTGCTCGCCGGATTGGATGGCACGATGTCGAATGTGACGCCCTGCTGCACCTCGGTCGGGCGTCCTGGCTGGCGGGACAGGTGGATGAAGCGTCCGCCCAGTTCCAGCAGGCGCTCGATCTCGCCGAAGCCCACCAGTCTCGCTCACGGATCGCCAAAGCCCACCAACGGCTGGGCGAAATTTTGGCCAGCCAGTCCGCGTATGCGGAAGCCCGCCAGCATGGCATGGCGGGACTGGCCCTGTACGAAGGACTCAAAGACCAACGCGGCATCGCCGACATGCTCAGTTCGCTGGGCAATCTGGCGCTGCTCGTGGATGATTTCCCCGAATCCAGTGATCTTTTGGGGCGCAGCCTGGTGATCTATCAGGCGTTGGGAGATCGAGTCGGGGAGGCCCACGTGCTGTCCCGCTTAGGAAGTCTGGCGGGCACTCAACGCGAGTTTGTGCAGGCTGAACAGTATTTTTCGCAGAGCCATGCCCTCTATACGGAACTGAACCACTCGGAAGGGTTGGGGCAAACCGCCAACATGCTGGGGACGGTCGCGGTAGTCATGGGGAATTTCGCGCAGGCCGAGGCCTGGTTCCAGCAGAGTCTCAAGGTCCATACCCGCCTGGGCAACCAGGATGGGATCGCCGCCGCCTACCTGAAGCTGGGGGAAATCGACCAATATACCGGCCAACTCGACCGTGCCCGGCAGCGTTTCCAGACCGCGCTGGACATCTACCAGTCCATGAAAAACCTGTATAACGTGGCAGGCCTCCTCTTCCGGCTGGGGAACGTGGCGCTGATGGTTCACGACGAGGCGGAAGCCGAGCAGTGGTTCCGGCAGAGCGTCGAACTCTGCCGCGCGGTGGATCGCCCTTTGATCGCCTCGTCGCTGAGCGGTCTGGCGCAGATTGCGTGCCGCCAGGGGCGCTACCAGCAGGCGGAGCAGTTCTTCTCGGAAGGGCTGGCGGAAGCGTCAACACGAGGCGATACCTGGATCATTGCCGACCTGCACCAGGAGTGGGGTAACATGGCGCTCGAACGCCATGACCTGGCCGCGGCGCGCGATCATCTCGGCCAGGCGCTCGATCTGGCGATGGCGATGGAAGCCGTCCCCTTAGCCCTGAGCATTCTCCGCTCCATCGCGCGCCTGCTGATGTCCGATCAGCCGGATCAAGCGCTTGAAATCGCCTGGTTCGTGTATGACAATCCGTCCAGCCTCCAGGATGACAAAGACGAAGTGTTCCCGCTCATCGAGACGCTGCAAGCCAGCCTTGCTTCCTCCACCACCACGGAAATCCGTTCCCGCTCCCAAATGGCCACGCTTGCTGCCATCGCTGGCCGGTTCTTGTAACGCTTTTGTCACATTGCTGGAACACGCTTCTCCTATAGTCACGATTGAACCAACAATCTGACCTAGGAGGAGTTGTTATGAAACGAGCATTGGTACTGGGCCTCATTTTGATCGTCTCAAGCACGTTCGCGCCGGTTTTTGCCCAGGGCGGGCGGGCGGCGATCACGGCGGAGAATGCCAACCAGGTGATCGAACTGATCCGCCTGGGGCGCGGCTCGACGGAGCATGTCGTCTTCTCGCCGGACGGCCAGAGCGTGGCCGTGGCGGGCACAGTGGGCGTGTGGATCTATCAAACGTCGGCGTTGAACACCGAAACGGAACCGCCGCTGCTGGACAGCCAGGGGATTGCTGAGGCCCTCGCGTTTTCACCCGACGGCGCTGTGCTGGTAATCACCACGGAGGCAGGGGCCCAGATCTGGGACATGGCGAGCCGCTCGCTGCGTGCCACGGTGGAACTGAACCGGACCTGCGAAGCGGTAGCCTTTAGCCCGGATGGGAGTCTGCTGGCCTTCAACCTGGGATACGACGGGATCATGATCTGGAATGTCGCGACCGGCGCTGAGCAGAGTCGCCTTGCGGGCACCATGCAAAGCAACGCCTCGGTGACGTTCAGCCCGGATGGGGCGCTGGTCGCAGGCGGCACCTCGGATTACAAAGTGCACCTGTGGCGGGTGTCCGATGCGAGTGAGGCCGCGGTGCTGGCCGGGCATACGGGCTACGTGTACGATGTCGCCTTCAGTCCCAACGGCAGCTTCCTGGCCAGCGCCAGCTATGACTCCAGCGTGCGGTTATGGGATGTGGCCAGCGGCAGCGAGGCGGGCACGTTGGTGGGTACCGATGACCACCCCCTGGATGAGGCGTATTCGGTGGCGTTCAGCCCGGATGGCACGCTGCTGGCCAGCGGCCATGCCGACGGCCAGATCGCGTTTTGGAACGTAGCCAGCCAGGCGATGCAGAGTGTCAGCGGCCCGCAGGCTGGCGATCTGGTCGATCTGGCGTTCAGCCCCGATGGTTCCCAACTGGCGACGGCCAGCTCTCTGAACGCGGTCCAGTTGTGGGACGTCGCTTCGGGAGCCGAAATCATGAGCACGGTGGGGCACACTAACTACATCAGCGCCGCAGTGTTTAGCCCTGACAGTGCCACCCTGGCCGTCGCCGATTGGGACGACCAGGCCTGGTTATGGGATACGTCCAGCCGCCAGCCGTTGAATTTCACCGTGCCGGTGCCTGATGTGACTTCGACCGGCCTCCGCAATGACACGCTGCTCGCCTACGCGCCGGATGGGAGTCTGCTGGCTACTACAGACGGTTTCGACGTCATCTTGCTGGATGCGGCGAGTGGCAGCGAAGTCCGGCGCCTGGACGACTGCGCCGGATCGCTGGTGGGCTTCACGTTCAGCCCCGACAGCACGCTGGTCGCGGTCGCTTCGAGTGAAGGGTTGTGCGTGTTCAATGCCGCGACGGGTGATCTCAGCGTCTCGTTCGCCAGCTATGACTGGTTGAACGGCGTGGTCTTCAGCCCGGATCAAACCCTGATTGCGACGGCGGGCAAAGACCATACGGCAAGGGTCTACGGTCTGCCCTGATTTTCGGACTGGTTCGCTGCGGTTCTCCTTATGCCCGGTCGAAAGGCCGGGCCTATTCTGGTCTGGCGGCTCCGTCGTTGTAACTTAAACCATAAAATGTCCGTTTGGACGCTTTATGGTTTCAAATCGCAG
>CAYRWY010000051.1:0-19627 GCA_964427955.1 uncultured Anaerolineaceae bacterium | reverse complement strand
CGGGGGGCAGCCCGGTCTTCACGCCGCTGGTGGGCGGCCTCGTCCCGACCCAGGGGCCTGACTTGACGCTGTCCCCGGCAGTGGAGGGCACTCCTGTGGGGAACGGCGCGGGGGTGGTCAATACGCCGCTGCCCTCGGCGACCCCCGTTCCTCCGCCGACCGCGCTGCCGACCGCGACGCCCTATGGGTGCGCCGAGACGAGCGGGCAGATCATCCGGTCCTCTTTTTCGAGCGCCATTACGGGGGCTGAGGTGGCCTTTCGCCTGTATCTGCCACCGTGTTTCTACGACACCTTCCGCCGTTACCCGTACGTGATCCTGCTGCACGGGACCGGTTTCAACGACTCGATGTGGGACGATCTCGGCGCTCCGGCGGTCATGGACCAGGGCCTGGCCAAAGGCACGCTGCCGCCGATGGTGCTGGTCATGCCCGACGGTGGAGAGCTTTCGGAACTCAACGACCAGCCGGAAGGATCGTCTTACGAATCGATCATCATCGACGAACTGATCCCCACCGTCGAGCAAGATTTCTGCCTGTGGGGCAGCCGCCAGGGGCGTGCCATCGGCGGCATCTCGCGCGGTGGATTCTGGGCGTTCAGCATTGCGCTGCGTCACCCGGAGTTGTTCAGCGCGCTGGGCGGCCACAGCCCGCATTTCGACGACGACAACGCCCCGCCCGAAATCAACCCGCTCGATCTCGCGGGCCGGGTGAATCTGACCAAGTTCCCGCTGCGGATCTACATGGACAACGCGTCGAATGATTATGTGAGCGCCAACGTCATCCGCATGTCGGACATCCTGCGGCAAAACGGGATCGAGCACAAGTACCTGATCAACCCCACCGGCGACCACGATACCGATTACTGGTCATCGCACGTGGGAGAATATCTGTCATTTTATGGGCAGGTCTGGCCTTATGATGTGTCGGCGCTGCCGTCATGCCTGGAACCCAATCCCCAATAGGATCTTCCGCCGTCTTGGTGCAGTGATCGGCGGTCTGATCGTCGCGAGTCTGCTGCTTGGGGCTTGTTCGTCTGCGAGGACAAGCCCTGTGTTGTCTCCGACCTCGGCGGCGCCCGTCTTACTTCCTTTGGAACATGCTCCCACACCCTGGACGACACCCACGGGCACGGTCCGTGGTTTGCCGGTCCGGCGTGACGTGGAGGCCGACGTCCCGGTCGAGGCCGTGTTCCAGCCGGGGCAGGTGCGCGAGCTTTACGTGTTTGCCACCGACCGGGCGCGGCGCATCGGCATTGCACTTGAACCCACGGACGACAGCGGTCCGCTCCAATTACAGGTGAGACTGTACGATCCGACCGGCGTGGTCATGCCCAAGCTCGGATCGTCGGATGACCAGCCGTCGCTGCGGGGAGTGTGGGATCTGCCGGAAGCGGGGAATTATACCGCGCAGGTGTTCGGCCCGGAAACGCAGTCCCGCGCGTTCACGTTCACCATTCTCAGCCTCGCTTCGCCCCAGTCCGGCGGCGGAGCGATTGTGTATGGCGAGTCGCGCTCCGGCGAGATCGCGGTCCGTGGGCAGCGCGATCAGTGGGCCTTCCAGGGCCAGCGCGGAGATCACGTCCTGATCACGCTGACCTCGCCTGGGCGGGATGTTGACCTGATGCTGGTTGATCCTTCCGGCGCAGCCATTGCCCAAAGTGATGCTGATCCAGCGGGCGGGGTGAACGCGGAACTGGATGTGGTGCTCCCCACCGGCGGCCCGTACACGGTGGTGGTGCGCATGTATGACGATAACCAGACCGGGACCTACCGGCTGTCGCTGGTCCGCCTCACGGAATAACCGTCAGAAAATAGCGTTGAAGATTTCGAGCAGAACCCAAAAGATGGCGAAGGCTCCAATGGCCGTCAGCACGATGCCGATCAAACAGCCCCAGCGTCCGATCCGGGTCCGCAGTATGAAGCGCAGGATGGTCAGGAAACCAATCGAGCCGCCTCCCGCCAGGATCGCCGCGATGTCGTCCACCTGTCCGCCCAGGGGAATGACGTCGGGAATGAAGTCCAGCGGCGAAAACGCGTAGAGCAGCGTCAGCACCAGAATCGCCAGCATACTGCCGCTGATACCCCAGTCCAGGGCACGCTGGGTGATAAAAGTGTTCTGGCGTTGGGTCAGGGCGTCTTGTTCGTCGTAATCGTCACGTTTCTTCATGGGTTCAACCTCGTCTATGATTTCAAGCGTAACCTGAACCTGTCTGGTTTGCCAAGATTTCCGGTATAATGGGCGCGCTTATCGACACGAAGGAGGCAGACGGCCCCTCGGTGGGCTGAAACTATGGAACTCATCGCCTTGTGGCACTTTGTCAAGCGGCGCTGGTGGCTGATGGCGCTCCCGGCAGTCGTGGCCTTGCTCGTGACGCTGCCGCTCCTCAAGAATGTCGTTTCGCCGCCGGTGACGTACACCGTGGCGATGCGCCTGACGGCGGCAGCCCCTCCCGGTGCGGAGGATGCGAGCGAAACGACACCTTACGAAGATTCCGCGTATGTCCCCTGGCTGGCGTCCGAATATGTGGTCGTCAATATGCCGCACTGGATCACGAGCGCCAGCTTTGCGACTGAAGTCAGCCAGGTGCTGCACGCAGAGCAGATCGAGATCGCCGCCGACGATCTTCGCCCGGCGTTCCAGGCCGACAGCTACCGCAGCATCCTGACGTTGTACGTGAGCTGGGACAACGAAACCGAGATCCGTGCGCTGGCCGGTGCGGCGGTCAAGGTGCTCCAGACCCGTAACCAGTCCTACTTCCCGCAGTTTGCGGCGGAGCCGGTCCAGGTCGTGGCGCTCGACGACGTGAAGGTGAACCAGGCTGCGCCGCCGATCACCGTCCGGCTGAATCCGCTGATCCGGATCATGCTGGGCGGCGCGTTGGGTGTCGGGCTGGCGGTCCTGGCGGAATACCTGGACACCGCGCTGCGTACCCGCGCGGATGTCGAAGAGCTGGGCTTGACGGTGCTGGCTGAGATCCCGCGTGAATAGCGCCGGCGTGAACCTGACTGTTATCCCGCGCTTGCCTGATAGCGGACCTGTCGGGGCGCGGCGCCTGTTATAATAACGTCCAGTTGGAGGACATTGACCGATGAATCTCACTTACTATGTGCGTATCTTGATCCGGCGCGGCTGGATCATGGTGCTCGCGGCGGCGATCACGGCAGGGGCAGCGTTTGGGCTGAGCAAAGCGCAGACACCCGTCTACCGGGCGAGCCAAAGAGTGCTGTTCCAACCGGCCCGTTTCGACTATGGCTTGACGGAAACCCTGCGCGTGGTGCTGCGCAGTTTTGTCGTCTATTTGAATACCGACGAGCAGGCCGCGGCGGCCATCGACCGGCTGCAACTGGACATGGTCCCCGGCGAACTGCGCAGCCACATGACCGTCAGTTCCGATCCGACTCAACTCACCGTCCAGATCGATGTCGATCTGGAAGATGGCCCGCTCGCCGCGAAGATCGCGACCCAGTTGGGCCAACAGTTGGTCGAGTACCGGACCGAAGACAACCGCGATTTGCAGCGCGAGGACCGTATCGAGGCGCGCATGGTCGATACCGCGACCTACGGCCTGTACAAGCCCAAGACCCAGATCAACACCCTGGCCGGGGGTGTGCTGGGGCTGCTGCTGGGCGGCGTGGCAGTATTTGTGCTCGAATACCTGGAATCGAATATCGTGCGCAGCCAGGACGATGTAACTCGTTTTCTCGAACTGCCGGTGCTCGCGGCGATCCCCGCCGATGACCTTCACTCGTGAGGTGTGTGATGCCTGTTAACCTGATTACCCTGACCGATCCTCGCGCGCCCGCTGCCGAAGCCTACCGGACGCTGCGTACCAATCTGATGTTCTTCAGTGTCGATCATCCCATTCACGCCCTGGTGGTCTCGTCGCCGGTGTCGGGCGATGGCAAAAGCACCGTATTGGCCAACCTGGCGGTGACGCTCGCCCAGGGCGGGCACGAGACGATTGTCGTCGATTGTGACCTCCGCAAGCCGAGCCAGCACGAGATCTGGAACCTGAAGAACGAGCGCGGTCTGACGACGATGCTGCTCGACAAGGCGGCGCTCGAAAATCCCCCGCTGCAACCGGTGAGCGTCGATCATTTGCACGTGCTGACCAGCGGTCCGCTGCCGCCCAACCCGGCGGACGTGATCGGCTCGCGGCGTATGGACGAAATCATCGCGGCGCTGACGAAGCAGGCGGAATACGTGCTCTTCGGCGCGCCTCCGGCGCTGGCGGTGACCGACGCCTCGCTGCTCGGCTTGAAGACGGATGGGCTGCTGCTGGTCTTGCGCGCGGGATCATCCCGGCGCGATCATGCGGCGCGGGCCAAAGAAGAACTGGCGCGCGTGAAGGTGCCGGTCATTGGCACGGTGCTGGTGAACGCCCCGCGTGATCAGGCGGCGCACCAGTATTATTCGCGTTAGCGCGAGGAGCGAAGCACATGAAAGGGTTGATTCTCAGCGGCGGCAAGGGCACGCGCCTGTATCCCCTGACCTATACTCGCGCCAAGCAGTTGATCCCGGTGGCCAACAAGCCGGTCCTGTTCCGGGTGATCGAAGCGATTCGCGACGCCGGGATCACCGAGATCGGGATCGTGATCGGCGACACTGGCCCCGAAATCCGCGAGGCGGTCGGCGATGGCGCGCAGTTCGGGGTGCAGGTGACATTCATCCCCCAGGACGCGCCGTCAGGGCTGGCGCACGCCGTCAAGATTTCGCAGCCCTTCCTCGGCGACGACCGTTTCGTGATGTTCCTGGGCGACAACGTGATCCAGGGCGGCATCAGCCCCTTGATCGCCGAATTCGCCCACCATCACGAGTGGAACAGCCAGATCGTCCTGACCGAAGTCGAGCGCCCCGAACAGTACGGCGTGGCGCGCCTGAACGGGGAAGGGCGCATCGTCCAGTTGATCGAAAAGCCGAAGCAGCCGCCGTCTAATCTGGCGCTGGTCGGGATCTACATGTTCGATCATCACATCTTCGAGGCCACCCACGCGATCAAGCCCTCCTGGCGCGGTGAGTTGGAGATCACCGACGCGATCCAGTGGTTGGTCGAACACGATTACGTGGTCTTCCCGCACATTCACCGCGGCTGGTGGATCGACACTGGCCGCCCCGACGACATGCTGGTTGCCAACAGCCTGGTGCTCGAAGAATTAAAGCCGGAGATCAAGGGCAAGGTCGATGCGGCGTCGGATGTGGATGTGCGCGTCACGGTCGAAGAAGGCGCGGAGATCGTCAACAGTGTGGTGCGCGGCCCGGCCATCATCGGGCGCAACGCGCGCATCGCCAACAGCTACATCGGGCCGTTTTGCAGCATCTATCACGATGTCGTGATCGAAAACAGCGAGATCGAGCGCAGCATCGTGCTGGAGCACAGCGCGATCCGCGATATCCCGGCCCGCATCCAGGACAGCCTGATCGGGCGCCATGCCGAAGTGACGATCAATACCATCCGCCCGAAAGCCATCAAGATGAATCTGGGTGATCACAGCCGTTTGGGCTTGCTATAGTGGACAGACTCATGTCGAAATCATTGCACAAACCGATCCGCCTGATTGTGACCGACCTGGACGGGACGCTGCTCAACTCGGACCATGTGGTATCTCCCTTCACGGCGCAGGCGATCCGGGAGGCCACGGCGCGCGGCGTGTTGTTCACCATCGCGACCGGCAAGACCTTCCCTTCCACCACGCACCTGATCCAGCAGTTCGGCATTCACGTCCCCCTGATCTGTGCGAACGGCACCCAGGTGTTTTCGCCCGATGGCACGCTGCTGCACGAGGACCCGATCCCGCTGGAATACGCCCTCGAAGCGGTGCGCCTGGCGATGGAGGCCGGATTCACGCCGGTGGTCTACGTCAAGATGGGGCTGCTGGTGCCGTATTGGGATGCGAATGTCGAAGAGGTCGTCGCGCATCACGAGCCGGTCCCGGAGATTGCGCCCGATCTCATCGCGGCGCTGCAAACCGAGCAGTTCAAGCCGTACAAGATCATCCTGATGAAGCAGGACCCGGAGGCGGTGAACCAGCTTCACCTGCGCCTGATGCCGATCTTTGAAGGGCGCGCGCAGGCGATCCGTTCCGGCCTGGCCTCGGTGATGGAAGTGATCCCGCTGGGAGCGACCAAAGGCACGGCGCTGTCCTTCATCCTGGATCACCTCGGTCTCGCCCCCGAAGAGGCGATGTGTTTCGGCGACAACTGCAACGATCTGGAGATGATCCAACTGGCCGGGATTGGCGTCTCGATGGGCCATGCGCCCGAAGAAGTGCGTTCGGGTGCGGATTATGTCACGGGCACCAACGACGAAGATGGGGTTGGCCATGCCATCCATAAATTTCTGTTGAGTTCTCAAGCCGTGGGGGCGTAGGAGAAAACGATGAAAAACATACTCGTAACCGGCGGCGCCGGGTTCATTGGCAGCGCGTTCGTGCGGCGGATGGTCGAGAAATACCCCGACTATACGATTGTCGTGCTGGATAAGCTGACCTACGCGGGCAATCTCGACAACCTGCTGCCCGTGCACGACCAGCCGAACTACCGCTTCGAGCGCGGCGACATCGCGCACCGCGAGACGGTGGAGCGGGTGTTGGCGGCGCACCAGATCGACGCGATTGTGAATTTCGCCGCCGAGACGCACGTGGATCGCTCGATCCTGGAACCGGACGCCTTCATCAATACCGACGTCGTCGGCGTGTATACGCTGCTGGAGACGGCGCGCAAGCTGGGCGTCCCGCGTGTGCACCATATCAGCACCGACGAGGTCTACGGCTCGATCCCCGAAGGCTTTTTCCGCGAAGGCGATCCGCTGCTGCCCAACAGTCCCTACGCGGCCAGCAAGGCCAGCGGCGAGATGATGCTCCGCGCCTACCAGGTGACGTATGGGATGCACACCACCGTGACGCGCGCCAGCAATACTTTTGGCCCCTACCAGTACCCGGAAAAAGTCGCGCCGTTTTTTATCACCGAGGCGCTCGAAGATCGTCCCCTGCCGCTCTACGGCGATGGGATGCAGGTCCGCGACTGGCTGTACGTCGAAGACCACTGCGAGGCGGTGGACGTGGTGCTGCACCGGGGGGCGCCGGGCGCGATCTACAACGTCGGCGGCGAGCACGAGCTGCACAACATCGAACTGACGCACTTCATTCTGAAGGCGCTCGGCAAGCCGGAAGCGCTGATCCGTCACGTGGCCGACCGTCCGGGGCATGATCGCCGCTATGCGCTGACCAACGACAAAATCCGTGCCGAGTTAGGCTGGACGCCGCGCTATACCTTCGCAGAAGCGATGACCGCGACCGTGCGCTGGTACGAGCAGAACGCGTGGTGGTGGCGCAAGATCAAGACCGGGGAATACCTGGAATATTACAAGCAGCAGTATGCCGAGCGGCTGGCGCAGGCCGCCCAACATTAAGCACAAATAGACGTAGGGGCGACCTGCCAGATCGCCCCTTTTTATTGAAGACTGAAGAGATTATTCTCCCACCGACGTATCGCGGATCACGATGTCGTCGAAATTGGCGACGGAATTGGGTTCCACGCCAAAGGCCATCGTGCCGCCGAGCAGGTCCGCGTCGCGGATCGCGGTGATGAAGCGTCCATCCACGAAAAACGCCACTTTGTCGTCCAGCGTCACGATGATGAACTCGTGCCAGCCGTCGAAGGTCCGCTCCAGCGGGGCTTCGTAAAGCACGGACTTGTCCAACTGGGTATTGGCCCGCACCCGCAGCGTGATCGCGTCCCCGTCGCCTTTGATGAGTTCCATTTGGTACTGGTTCAGGCTGTAGCCGGTCACGCTCGGCACCGAGCGCACGCCCAGCCAGGCGATGCTGCCGGTCGGCGCTTCCAGCGGCAGCCGCACGTCCGCTTTCACGTACAGGTCCGTCGAGTCGCGGTAGGTCGCCCGGTCTTCGCCATTGCCGAATACGTTCCGCGTCGAGTCGATCACCTCGCGGAAGCGCCGGTAGACGGTCTGATCGGTCGCAGTGATCGTGTAGTAATCGGTGTGCTTGTCGGCTGTCGGATCGGAGACGTATTGGCCGGGATCGGACTCCCACCAGTACGCGGTCGTCCGGTCTGGCGAGAAGAACTCGTACCAGTCGGTCAGCCCATCGCGGATGACGCGGGTCTTGAGCTGTTCCAGAATCTGGACGGCGAAGCGAGCATCGACCGTGGGCGAAATGGCCGTTTCGGTGAACAGGCAGTCGTCGATCCGCAGGATGTCGTAATCCTTGATGGCCATGAATTTCACGCCGCCGGATACCGGCGCATCCTGAATGTCCTCCTCGAAGACCACCTCACCCCGGCGGTAGATGGTCAGCCGGTTGCCCACCATCAGCACGATGAAGTCGAACCATTCCCCGCGTGCGTAGTAGTTCTGGCGCGTCCAGGTTTGTACCAGGTCGCCCTGTCCGTTGAGTTGTTGGATGTCCATGTGCCCGCCGTCCATGAGCAGGCGATAGCTGCCCTGGCTGCTTTCGCGCAGCAGGATGGTGAAGCCGCCCGTTTCGCTGTAGAGGCGGCAGGCGACCAGCGAGTTGCCCATCGGCGGCAGCACCGGCGAGACCTCGCCGCCCGCCGTCAGGCGGGCGTACTGGTTGCCATCGCCTTCGGTGCCCAACTGCACCGCGGTGAAGTTGTTGGCCTGCCAGGTGTTAGGGAAGGTCGATCCCTGGAAGTGATCGCTGGCGAGTTCCGGACGCTGGATGGTGATGTCGTCGAACGCGACCTGGCCACTGACGGCGCTGAGCGTCTGGAGCAGGATCGCTCCGCCGGGGGGCAGGGCGAAGCCGGTATCGTTCGCCCGCATTTGCAGCAGGTTGTCGATGTAGACGAAGATGCGGTTGCCCTCGACCCACAGCATGATCCCGTACCACTGCCCGCTTTGCAGCGTGGCATTCGGCCAGTCTTTGACCAACTGCTCGGTGCTGCGGTTGAGCGCGCCGGGCATCCCACGCTTGAGCATGGCGTAACCGGGCAGCAGTTCGAGCACATAGTAGCCCTGGTCGCTGTAGCGGAAGATGATGCGGCCAATGCTGTCGCCTTGCAGCAGGTTGACCCGGATATTGATCAGCAGATCCCCTTCGACCGGCTGTTTCCATTCGGGCGCTTCCCGGCCCAGGATTTCCAGCGCGCTGTCCATGCCGGACATGCCGACCAGGGCGACGTTGCCGCCCTCGGCTACCAACTGCCAGCGCATCGGATCGTAATCCCATCCGCTCAGCGGACTATCGCCTTCCATGTCCTGGATGTAGGGCATCTGCCCGACCGGGACCGGCGTGGGACTGGGAATCGTCGTCGGGCTGGGAATAGCCGTGGCCGGGACGGCGGTGGTCGGCGTGGCCGTCGGTGTTTCGGTCGCGGTCGGTGTGGGCGTGGGTGTACTGGTCGCGGTCGGCGTGGCGGTGAACGTGGCTGTCGGCGTACTGGTCGCCGTGGCGGTATCGGTGGCCGTCGCCGTCGGCGTCAGGGTGTCGGTCGCCGTGCTGGTGGCGGTTGGGGTATCCGTCGCCGTCGCGGTGGGTGTCCGCGTATCGGTGGGCGTGGTAGTGGCCGTCGGTGTACGCGTCGCAGTCGCCGTGGCGGTGAACGTCGGCGTGGCCGTGGGCGTGCGTGTCGCCGTGGCGGTCGGCGTCGCGGTGGACGTCGCCGTGGCCGTGGGAGTCTGGGTCGGTGTGGGCGTGGCGGTCAATTCAGGGGCGAGCGCCACCACCGTCGCGACCTGCTGGAATTCCAGCGGCTCGGCCAGCAATGTCAGCGGCGAAGGCCCGCTCCGGTTGACCAGTGCCGCCAGGTCCGGGATGCGTTCCGGGGGGCTGGGCGGGCTGACGGCGTCCAGCGCGGCATTCATGGTGATCCGCGCCGAGTAGCCTGCCGGGATCGTGCGCGAGACGGCCTGGGACTCGACCTGGGCGTGACCTTCCAGGACGTTGATCGCCATCAATCCGACCGGCTGCGCCTGTAAGATCAGGGTGCTGCTGGCGGTGATGGTCACCCCGTTGGCCGTGAAGGTGGCGGTTTGTCCCTGGGGGACCTGGACGATCAGCCCAGAAGGCGGCATCTCGGCGCAGCCCAGGACCGGGCGCCCGGTATTCACCGTGAAATTCGTCATCGCTTCGTCGAGCAGTTCCAGTTCGGTATCCCCGAACAGTAGGAACGTGACCTGCCGGTCATCGGCAAGGCTGGTCTGGGCCCGGATCAGGGTAATGCCCCACTCGCCGTTTTTCGTGTTCAGGCCGCCCGTTTGCAGCGTATGCAGCGCCGAGAGTTGGAGCTGCGCCCCGGCGGCGTCGAAGCCGGTGACCGGGCCATCCGGCGAGGAGGCCGTGATGGGCGGGTGCCCGTAGCAGACGCTGTTGGGATCGGTGTCAGCGCACACGGCCTGGATGGCATCCAGGGCCTGCGCCACGATCTGGGGGCACGTCAGCACGGCGAGCGGCGTCTCGGTCACCGTGGGCTTGTTCTCTTCACCGCTGCGGGTGGCGATGAACACCGCGATGATCGCCAGTACCACCAGGACGACCGCACCGCCCGCGTAGATCGGCAGACGCTGGCGAGGCACGCCGACGCGCGGCTGCGTGCCGCTGGGAATGGGCGAGGGCACGACGTCCTCGCTAGTCGGCGGCGACTCTTTGGCGCGGGTAGCGGCACGCTGGGCAGCGGCTTCGCGCAGCCCTTCCAGGTCGGTGATCGTCTTGGCGGCGACTTCTTGAAGATGCCGGGGCACCGCGCTCGCCCCAGGGCCGACGGCCTCCGCCAGCCGGTCCGCCAGTTCGCTGGCCGTCTGGTAGCGCGCTCCGGGGTCTTTGGCCATCGCCTGGGCGATGACCTGATCGACCGGCAGCGGCAGCTCCGGGTTGAGGGACGAAGCCAGCGGGACCGGATCGTTGATGTGCTTGAGAATGACGCCCAACGGAGTTTCGGCGTGGTAGGGCGTGTGGCCTGTGACCAGTTCGAAGAGCATCACGCCCATCGCGTAGATGTCGGCGCGGCCATCGACCGGCAGCCCCATGCCCTGTTCCGGCGCCATATAGCCCGGCGTGCCGACCGCCAGGCCGGAGGCGGTGAGAGCCTGCGTGCCCTCGACCATGCGGGCGATGCCGAAGTCGGTCAAAAACGCGTTGCCGTCCACATCGACCATGATGTTGGACGGCTTGATGTCACGGTGGACCACGCCCTGGCGGTGCGCATAGTCGAGCGCCGATGCGACCTGCCGCATCAGGAAGGCCACTTCGTTGAGGTGCAGCCGGTCCCGTTCGAGGATGTCTTTCAGGGTGCCGGTCGGCATGTAGCGCATCACGATATAGGGCGGGTCGTGCGCGCCTTCGTAATCGTACACGGGCAGGATGTGCGGATGTTCGAGCCGGGCGATCAGTTTCGCCTCGCGCTGAAACCGCTCCAACGCCGCGCTTTCCGTGGCGACCGCGCGGTGAATGATCTTGATAGCGACAAACCGTCCCATGCTGGGCTGGTAGGCCCGGTAGACGGTGGCCATCCCGCCGTGCCCGATTTCCTCTAAGATTTCATAAGGGCCGAGTTTTGAGCCGATCATAAGCTTCTACCTGTATTGGGAGGAGTTCTATGATAGCTTGGCACAGTCACTCGTCAGATGCAAATCGAACGAGCGGTTGATCAGTCTGGCATGGGCAGCACTAACTCGTTTTCGTCGCGAATCGCCAAACCCAGGAACGGATCGTTGGGATAAAACGCCATCCCGGCATACAGCCCGATCACGAAGCCTTCATGGTCGCTGCGCAGCAGTCCCTCGTTCTCGCCGACCGGTCGCCCATAGATGTCCACCATGCGCGCCAACGGATCGCCTGCGTGAACGCGGTCGCCGGGTTGGACCAGCAGGTGCAGCAGGCACGCCTGGCTGACTCGCGGGTGAGAGGTCCGGCGTACCGGGAAACCGGGATCGATGATCGGGACATCCGGCATGGGTTCCGGCGATCCAGGCAGCATCCCGGCCCAGCGCATCATGTTGCGGATGCCGATGGCGACCGCTTCGACGTGTCTCAAGTTGACGGTACGCTGCCCGCCGATCTCAATCGTCACCGCCGGAATCCGCGCACGATTGAGAGTCGCGCCGCTCGTCGAGCGGTGCAGATTCGACTCAAGGTACTTGTTCGGCGAATACTCGTTGATGATGGTCAATCCCAACGCCTTGACCATCTCGCCGACGGTGTTTTGCAGTTTGGCGGCGACCGCCTTGTCGCGTTCCTCGCGGTAGAAGATCGGATCGCGGAAGACGAACGGGATCGAGCGAATGCCGTAGTTGTGCAGGTCGATCAGGTAATCCGCCGTCGCGTCGATGCGCTCGAACAGCCGCTCGTAGGCCGTTTCCAGCGCGGAGGGTGGGGTGGATTCGTCCGGCTCATCGACCGTGGGCAGGCCAGGAAACAACCGGTTCGGGTCCTTGTCGGCGAGGTAATAGGGACTGCGCTGGCCGATGCGCAGCCCGGCGGGATTCAGCGACGGGATCGCGATCACCGTGCCCTTCAGGTGCGCGACCAGTTCCGGCTGCATCACCTGGTGAATGACGGCCAGGCCGTCGTATTCCGCGCCGTGGATGTTTCCGGTCAGCCACAGGATCGGGCCTTTTCCCGATTTTCCCTGGGCAATCATGACCGGGAAGGTATCCGATCCTCCCGTGGGTAGGGGGACGGCTTCGAACGTGCCGTAGACGATCTCCCCCGGCTTGCTGCGAGCTGTACCAATTTCGATTGACGATATCATCCGTAGACCTTCAGTGCTGTGTGAATAATCAGGACCGCGCTTGTTTGGCCAGGGCACTCGCCAACTGCGCGCTCACCAGTTCCAGCATCAGGACGTTCTGCTGTGTGATGGCGCTGGGTTGTTCCCGGCAGGCAAAGATAACTCCAAACCGCAGCGTCGTTCCGACCGGAACGCACACCCCAGAGTGAAACCGCTGCTGCTTGACAAATGGATGGTTGGTCGGGTCTTCCGGCCCCACGATCCGGCTCTGGCCGTTTTGCGACACCCAGCCCAACAGCGAGCTGTTGTAGTCCTGCTGCTGCGGGGCGATGGACAGCAAACTGTCAGGCCCGACCTGAGAACTCAGGCGCAGTTCAGGCGGCAGAGTCGGAATGATGGTGTAAAACGCGACGTAGTCGTAACCCAGTTCCTTGATGGCCTCGACGGCGGCCTGGGTCTTGGCCTGACCCGGACCGGCCCGCCGCAGGGACTTGGCGAACGAGCGCACCGGGGGCAGAGCGTCGGCTCGCAGCGTTTCCAGGCTGCGTTCCTCATTCAGACGCTTGATGCGCTTGAGCAGGTCGTCATTTTCGAACGGCTCGGTGCAGACTTCGTCGGCATGGCCCGGCATCCCGAAATCGGCTTCTTGATCCACCAGGATAATCAGCAGTCGGGGATAGGTCAGGCGCAGTTCCTTCACCATCTCAAAAATTCCACCCAGGCCATTATCGACCACGAACACGTCGGTACGCTGGTGCGGATCGGCGAGAATACCCCGTGCTTCGTTTTCGTCGGGAACCAGAGTAAGCCTGAGCTGCGGATCTCTGGACAGGTGTTCGCGGAACTGAGATAACGATTGCAGCCGGACGGCTGCCAGAACGTGAATCAGGGAACCTTCCGCCATGAGTTTATCCGTAATGGTTGCAGGACTACAGGACCTTGAGGGTTATTATATAGTGGCGCGCCGAATACGCTACAAAAGCTGCGTCTTGGCGGGCGGTGGAGGGGAGGCTTCGCGTTCATTGCGCAGGCCGAGCGCAAAGGCCAGCGCCAGCGCGCAGACCGCGGCCCCGATGTATTGGATCTCGGAGATCACGTCCGCGGCGGCTCTCAGGTTGGCTTTGGCCGACGCCTGGGCGACTTCGTCGAGCGGGGTGATAGCCGGATTGAAATAGTGAGTCACCAGCACGTCGAACCGGTCCAGGGCAAAGGTCGTCAGCGACGAGATCGCGACCGTCATGCCGACCAGGCGCAGAATCAGGATCAGCGCCGCCGCCGCGCCGCGTTCGTGTTCGTCCACCGAATTCAGAACCGCCGTCCCGATGGGGGAGATGGTCAGCCCCAACCCGATCCCGATGATCGCCATTTGCAGCCCCATCAACCAGTACGGGGTATTGCTGTCCCAGACGAATCCGGTGAGGACGAAGCCCACGCAGGCCATGAACAGGCCGAACACGGTGGGACGCCGGTAGCCGCGCTTTTCACTCCACCAGCCGCCGGGAATCGCGGCCAGCGCCATCGGTACCGTCAGTCCGGACAGCAGCAGCCCGGTGATGAAGGCCGCTTGTTCGCTTTCGTCGGCGGCATTCTTGATGCGAAAGTTGACCAACAGCGGCGCGCTGACCAGCCCAATCGCCAGGCAAAAGCCGACCAGCAGATTGGTCCCGGACGAGGCCGACACGTTGCGGTGACGGAACATGGCCAGCCGGATCAGGGGGAATTTCACCCGCGACTCGATCAGTATGAACAGCAGAAACGCCAGGACCGCTCCGATCAGGAAGTAGAGGCTGCCGTTGATGGCGTTTCCCTTCAGTTCTTCCAGCCCGCCCGAACCGGTCGACTCCGCACTGGTGCCCAGGCCCAGGTTCAGCCCCAACAGGGCCAGGCTGATCAGGATCATCCCCAGGGCGTCGAAACGTCCTGCGTTCCGGGGACGTTCGATCCCGCGCAGCACCCACCACGCGCCGCCCAGCGCCATCAAGCCGAAGGGGATGTTGAGGATGAACAGTGTCTCCCAGGACGGTTTGGCGATGGTCAGCCCGATGCGGTGGAAGGCGTCTACGAACTGATCGCCATACTCGCCGAAGAGGCGCACCATCAGGCCGCCGTACAGGTGGCCCAGCACCCAGCCCATCGTATCGACCGCGCCGACTACGCCCAGCGGGCGGGCGCGCTGTTCGGAGGGGAACAGATCCCCGACCAGGGCAATCGTCACCGGGACCATCGCCCCGGCGCCGAGCGCCTGCACGATGCGCCCGGCAATGATCAGGTACAGGTGACGTTCTTCCAGGCGCGGCGGGCGGTGGTCCAGCACCTGGTAGTAGAATTTCCCGATGGTATTGTTGATCGCGGTGTTGTCGTACGCGGTGACGAGGTACGAGCCGATCATGAAGATGATCAGGCAGGTGATATAGACCGTTTTCCGCCCCACCAGATCGGACAATCGACCGGCAAAGGTCATGCTGACCGCATAGGCCAGCAGGTAACCGTTGACGGCCCACGAGGCCTGATCCAGGTATTCCTTGACCGGCAGGTCCAGGCTGGTGATCACGTCGCGCAGCACGGCGGAGATGATCGTCAAATCCAGCGCGCCGATGAATACCGGCAGGCAGATAATTCCCAACACAAACCAGGGCGACCCACGACGCCCGGATGCTAGTCGAGTGGCCATAGTCAGTTGGTCTTGTCGATAGGCGGCGGCGTGATAGTTATCTCTTGATCGTAACCCATCAGGCTGATCTTCCAGGTAGTCTGCTCTTGATCGGTCTCGTCGGCGGGTGGCGGATCGAACAGAGTGATCTGCGCCACGCGGCGGTCTTTGACCTGAATATACACCTCGATCTTGAGTTGTCCTTCCTGGGTGCGGATCAGCCCAAAGGTCAGCGCATGGACGTTGCTGGCCTGGATCGTCCCGGTGAGGTGGAAGACGGGCAGCCCGTCAAGGTCGGTTTTGCCGATCATCTGGAGATCGGAGATCGATTGCAGCGCGTAGGCGATCCCGCCCGGTTGAGCCATCAACGACGCGGGCGAAAAGCCCGCGATCAACTCGCCCGCCAGCCAGTGGTTGCCGAACACCTCAGCGCGAAAGTAGTGTTCCCGGTTCAGCGCGATCAGTTCGGCGGAGGTCGTGAAGTCGCCCAGGCTGAACTGGATGTTGGCGTCGATCCGGTCGGGCACCTGAAAGACTCCCTTGGCGTATTTGAACTGCAAGGTCGTGCCGTCGGGCACGTCCAGGTCTTGGATGCTGATTTCGACCGGGTAGCCGCTGACGTCCATCTCCAGGCCAAACGAGGTGGCATTCTGGATATAGCTCGCACTTTCATCCAGCAGTGGGCGAGCAGCAGGGAGTTCTTCAGGGTCCTTCTGGTCGTGTTTGCGGTTGCAGCCGGTGACCAGCAGGGCGGCAACCACCAACAAAACGGTCAAGCGCAGTAGATGACGCATAAACTCTGCCTTTGGTGCTGTGGACCGGTTCCAACCTGTATACGTCCCAGGGTGGCTCTGTGTTGCACTAACGGCACACGACTCTGCTCCGCAGAGATAATAACACGATCTGCGTGAAATAGTAGGGTTTATCCGGTTCGCGACCGTCCCAAAGCATCGACTACCCCGGCCACCAGGTCGTACCGACCGAAGGCGGGCATGATATACACGCCCTGCGCCATATCCTTGACGTTCAGCAAAAGTTCCTGCGCGATCAAGACTCCTTCCTGCGCGGCGCCCTCTCCGGCAGCGTTGATGCGGTGACGCAGCGCCTCCGGGATGTCGATGCCGGGCACCTCGTTGTGCAGAAAGGCCGCGTGCCGGTTCCCGAACAGGGGCAGTATCCCCGCCAGGATGGGCAGGGTGAGCGGGCCATAATCCGCCTCGTAGGCTTTCAAGAAGCGTTCGAGCACGCCGGGATCGAAGATCGGTTGGGTGAGCGCGAAGTCCGCGCCGGCGTCGATCTTCTTACGCAGCAGCTTGATCTCGTGGGCCACGTCGGCGGCATTGACGTTGAGCGCGCATCCGGCCAGGAACGAGGTCGGCTGGCCGATGGAGTTGCCCGCCTGGTCGATCCCGGTGTTCAGGCTATGCTTGATCAGCTTGATCAGGCCGGTCGGCACGATGTCGTGGGTATCGAACGAATCCGGGTAATCGCCGATCACGGTCGGATCGCCCATCACCACGAACAGGTTGCGCACGTTCAGGGCGTGCGCGGCCAGCAAATCGCCCTGGATGCGCAGCAGGTTGCGCCCGCGCGTGGGGAAGTGCAGCACCGTTTCCAGCCCCACGTGGTTCTGGATCAGGTGGCAGACCGCCCAGGGACTCATCCGCATCCGCGCCATCGGGCTGTCGGACACGTTGATCAGGTCGACTCCGGCCTCGCGCAGCAGTTCCGCCGAAGCGATCACTTTCTGCGCGGTGTAGCTGCGCGGCGGCGGCATCTCGACCGTGACGACGAATTTGCGTGCCGCCAGCTTGCGCGCCAATTCGGTTGGTTGTTCGGGCGTCTCGCTGATCGCCGTTTCGGGCAGATCGTTGACCGCCAGCAGGGCCGGGCGCGGGTGGCCCGGCTCGTTTAGCGCGATCCGCATGGCGTGGATGTGGTCAGGCGTCGTGCCGCAGCAACCGCCGATTACGCACGCGCCCGCCTCTTTGAAGGCCAGCGCATATTCGCCAAAATAGTCCGGCGTGGCGGGATACATCACGCGCCCGCCCGCCATCTCCGGCCAGCCCGCGTTGGGCATGACCGAAAAACGCGCTTCCGGGACGGCCCCGCGCATCAGTTGTAGCAGCCGCAAGAGCTGCGACGGCCCGCCGCTGCAATTCACGCCGATCACGTCCGCGCCGGAATCGCGCAGGGTGCGCGCGACCTGGGCCGGAGTATCGCCCAGGGTGGTGCGGTCGTCCCGCGTGAAGGTCATCTGCGCGATGATCGGGATGTCCTGATCGACACTGCGCGCGGCTTTGATCGCCTCGCCGATCTCTACCAGGTCGGTGAAGGTCTCGAAGATCAGCAGATCCGCCCCGGCCTGGATCAGCGCCCCGGTCTGGATCTTGAAGGCGGCGAAGGCCTGCTCCGGCGTGGTCCGCCCGAAGGGTGCCAGCCGCACGCCCAGCGGCCCGACCGACCCGGCAATGTAGACGTTGTCGCGGAACATCGAATCCACCACCCGGCGGGCCAGCTCCACTCCGGCACGGTTGACGGCGGCGCATTCGTCCTGCATGTCACATTCCGCCAGCTTGTAGATGTTGGCGCTGAAGGTGTTGGTTTCGATGATTTCTGCGCCCTGCTCGATGTAGTGGCGGTGCACGTCGGCCACGGCGGCGGGGTTATCCAGGTTCAGCAGGTCGAAGCAGGTGTCAATCGGCAGGTTGTGGGCGGCGTGCAGCATGGTGCCCATCGCCCCATCCGCCAGGATCGGACTGCCTGCCAGCCGTTCGCGAAACGTGATTTTTGCCATACTCCGCTCCCCTCTAGGCGGTGGTCAACTGCTCGGTACGCGAGACGCCCACGCTGTAATACTTGGCGTCCGGGTGGTGCACGACGATGGCGGCGGTGGACTGCTCCGGCACCAACTGGTACGCGGCAGTCAGCGACATGCCCAGTTTTTGCTCGGCGGGCAGCAGCCGGAACACGGTCACGTGATCGTCCAGGTCCGGGCAGGCGGGATAGCCCCAACTGTAGCGTTTGCCGCGCTCGACCGGAATGCCCAGTTCGCGGTTGATGTGGCGGTTCATATAGGTCGCCGTCGCTTCGGCGGTTTGCACGGCCAGCCCGTGGAAGAAATACGCCTCGGTGTATTCGTTGGCTGCTTGCAGCGCGTCGAAAGTGTCGGTCGCGCGCGCGCCCACCGTCACCACTTGCAGCGGGCAGACGTCCACCCGTTCCCCGCCCACCGGAGCGAAATAATCCGCCAGGCACAGGTGTTCCCCGGCAGGCTGGCGGGGGAAGTCGAACCGGGCGATTTCGGCGAGCGTCCGGTCGGCGGTGTAGCGGGCCGGATCGTAGAGGATCAGCGCGTCGCCGTCCGATTGGGCCGGGAAGTAGCCGTACACCGCCTGGGGTATCAGGGTGTGGTTTGCCAGGGCGTCTTTTTTCATGCGATCCAGCCGCGCTTCGAAGTCAGCCTGCAACCGTGCCCACTCTTCGCCCTGCGTGTTCTTCGCGCCCCAGCTCAGCCGGAACAACTCCGGCTTGTGGAGATAAGGAAACACCGAGTCGAGCGGGATATTCAGCACGGCGCGCGCTCCCCAGAAAGGCGGCGTGGGAAGGTCGGGCGCCGGTTGGATGGACGAGCGTTGGCCGGGCTGCCGCCGGTCGCGGACAGCGGGCTGCGGCTTGCCGGACTCGGTGTAGGCTTCGCTGATCGTCCGGTCGAGCAGGCTGGCGCGCTTGTCGGGATCGGTGATCTGATCCATGACGTCCAGCCCCTCGAAAGCGTCTTTGCAGTAGAACACGCCGGGGCCATACGGCTCGCCGCTGTCGTCCAGGAACAGGATGCGCCGCCCAAAGGCCCGGTTGATGGCCGCGCCGCCGATCAGTACGGGGAAGTTCAGCCCGCGCCGCGCCAGTTCGTTGACGATCAGCGGCATCTGCTTGGAGGTGCTGACCAGCAGCGCGCTCAGGCCGATGGCGTCCGCGTGGTGCTCTACCGCCGCGTCGATGATCACGTTGGCGGGGGTCTGCTTGCCCAGGTCGTGCACGGTGTAGCCGTTGTTGCTCAAAATGGTGCGCACCAGGTTTTTGCCGATGTCGTGCACGTCGCCGTAGACGGTCGCCAGGACGATCACGCCCTTGCTCGTCCCTTCTTTGCGCTCCAGAAAGTTCTCCAGGTAGGCCACCGCTTTTTTCATGACCTCGGCGCTTTGCAGCACGAACGGCAGGATCAATTCGCCCGCGCCGAACTTGTCCCCGACTTCTTTCATGGCGGGC
>CAYRWY010000050.1:17971-19747 GCA_964427955.1 uncultured Anaerolineaceae bacterium | reverse complement strand
CAACGACATTGGCCTGGAACCCGATCCCCAGCAGTTGATCACGCGCAAAGCCCACTGCGTGATCGAGCGCGAGGCGGATACCTGGTGGCTGGTCGATAACGGCAGCGTCAACCGTACCTTCATCCGGCGCGAGGAAGAGGTCGAGGTCGTCTATGGACGGGCCGCGATCCAGGACGGCGACGCGATCCGGATCTTGGGACTGCTGACCGAAAATGGACAGCCGCTCTACTGGGAGTTGGTTTTCCGCGATCCGCTGAAGACGCAGCGCGTCGTCGAAGGGTCGTCCACCGTTTCTCTGGAATACGACTGGATTCAGGCCCGGCTGTTCCGCATCGAAGGCACGCACCGCATCGAAATTCGGAATCTGCGCCCGCAGGAGCACAAGTTGATCCGGTACATGGATCAGCGCAACCGGGTCAACGGCGGCGTTCCGGTCATGTGCACGTATGAGGAGCTGATCACGGCGGTCTGGGGCGACGAGATCAACCATGTGGAGTCGGAGATCAACCACCTGGCCTATGAACTGCGCCAGAAAATTGAGCCGGACCCCAACGAGCCGCGCTTCTTGCAGTCGGTACGTGGACTGGGGTACCGGTTGGAGACACGGCCTGTGAAGCAGTAAGGCAGTTTGGCGAAGAAAATTCGGAGGGGAAAGCGCGTATGAGTATTCAAAACCTGGCCGGACAGTCACTCGGCCAATACCAGCTAAAAGAACTTTTAGGCGTCGGCGGAATGGGGGCCGTCTACCGGGGCTACCAGTCTAGCTTGCAGCGCGACGTGGCGGTGAAAGTGATGTCGCCCGAACTCGTGACGCAGCCGGACTACATCGAGCGTTTCTATCGCGAAGCGCGCACTGCCGCCTCGTTGGAACATGCCCACATCGTGCCGGTGCACGACTACGGCGTCCAGGGGGATATCAGCTACGTGGTGATGCGGCTGCTGACGGGGGGGACCCTGATGGACCGCCTGGCCCAGCAGGCCGAGACCAGCCAAAAGCTGCCCTCGCTGGCCGAAACGTCCGAGATTCTGACCCAACTGGCGAGCGCCCTGGATTACGCCCATAGTAAAGACGTCATTCATCGCGACATCAAGCCGAGCAACATCATGTTCGACAACCAGGGCAGCGCCTACCTGGTCGATTTCGGGATCGCCAAGCTGCTGACGGCGTCGCGGGCGATCACCAGTTCGGGTGTGTTGATGGGCACGCCGCTGTTTATGCCGCCGGAGCAGTGGCGCGCCGAAGAAGTTACTCCGGCCACTGACCAGTACGCGTTAGGGGTCATGATCTATGCCCTGGTGACGGGCCAGGTGCCGTTTGAGGCCGACACCCCGCGCGGGCGGATGTACAAGGATCTGAACGAAGCTCCGACGCCGCCCCAAATCTACCGGCCCGAAACCCCCACCGAAGTAACCCAGGTCCTCCGGCGGGCGCTGGCCAAAGACCCGGCGGAACGTTTCCCTACCGTCACGGCCTTTGCCCAGGCTTTCGATAAATCGATTCGCGGCGTCGAAGGAGAAAAAACCAACTTCTTCTCGGCCCCGCTGCGCCGTACGCGCGTCGCTCCACGTCCGGCACCGGTGGCACTGGCGAAGACCGTCAAAGATCGCCCCGCCCGACCGTTTACTTCGTCGCCGTTGGTGTGGGGCGGGGCCGGGATCGTGGCGCTGATCCTGCTGGCCTTGCTGTTTTTCTTCCTCTCGAGTGAGAAGGAGGGCACGCCGCAGCGCCTGGTGGAAACCGCCGCCGCGCAGACCATCGTCGCCCTGAACCTGACG
>CAYRWY010000050.1:0-17871 GCA_964427955.1 uncultured Anaerolineaceae bacterium | reverse complement strand
CCTTCTAATCCTCCGCCCACCAGGGCGGGACTCCCGGGCTTTGTGGTACCCACCGTGACGCCGTCCGTGGTGCTCCCTGAAACCCAGGTGTGGATCGATCTCAGCGCCACGGCCCGCCAATGGACGCCGACCGATACCGCGACGCCCACCGCCACGCCGAACTACACCGCCACCTATGCCGCGTATCAGGTCGTGGCCGGGCAGACGTTGACGGCGGAAAGCTGGACGGATACACCCACCATGACCTGGACCCCCAGCGCCACGCCCACCTTCACCTTGACGCCGAGTGTTACCCCGACCAGTACGCCGACCAGCACGCCCACCGCGACCCCGGTCCCGCCGCCGGTCATCTCCGTTGCCAACGCCGGTCAGGTCAGCGAGCAGTCCTGGGCCAGCGTTTTTGGCAGTATCAATGATCTGGCGTGGCTGCCCGACGGAAAAAGCCTGGTGATGGCGTCGTCCTTTGACATTGCGCTGGACGACGTGAACAACCTGGCAACCCCTGCCCGCAACCTGGGCGATGATCGCGTTTTCTTCATCGACACCATCGCCGTCAGCCCGGACGGTGCGACGGTGGCTTTCAATTCCAGTGGGGAAATCTCTCTGGGGTTGTGGAACACCCGCACCGGCGAGCTGCGTTCACTCGTCGGGCATACCGGCAACGTGAAGGCAGTAGCCTTCAGCCCGGACGGGACCCTGCTCGCCTCAGGCGGTGACGATAAATCCCTGCGGTTGTGGGATGTCGCCTCCGGCCAGGAGTTATTCTTCTCGCTCGACCACAACAACGCGGTGAGTGCCGTGGCTTTCAGTCCGGACGGGACCCTGCTCGCTTCCGGCGGTGCCGACGGCACGGTGCGAATCTGGGATGTGCAGACGCACCAGACGTTGTTTACCTTGCAGAGTGGAGCTATCTCGGTCGATACCCTGGCCTTCAGCCCGGATGGCACGCTGCTGGCCTCCGGCAGTTATTACGACAACTCGGTTCACGTGTGGAATCCGCACACCGGCGCCGCTGTGATCGTGCTGGTGGGGCATGAGAGCGGGGTGCTCAGTCTCTCTTTTAGCCCGGATGGCACCTTGCTGGCGTCGGGCAGCGGCGACTGGACCGTGCGGCTGTGGGACGTCCAGACGGGACAGACCGTTGCCACCCTGGCGCGTCACACCAGTAACGTGATCGCCGTGGCCTTCAGTCCGGACGGCACGTGCCTGGCCTCGGCGAGTATGGATGCCGTGCGGTTGTGGGGCGTGCCTACCGGCAGTGCCGCATCTCAACCGTCAGCGGGCACCGTTCCGACGCTCTCCGTCGCCTCCCCCACACCCGCCCCGCTGGCCGCAGGCGTCGTCTCGATCTCGGCGGCTAACGTCGCACAGATCCAGCCCCAGGCTTCTTTACAGATCTTCGGTTCCCCGACGGATGTGCTCTTGCTGCCCGATAACAAGACCCTGATCGTGGGCAGCTTTTTTGATATTCTGCGCTACGACCTGGACCAGGTCCAGGCCGAGCCGGTGGAACTCGTCGATCAATCGACCGAGTCGCTGGCGCTCAGGGCCGACGGCAGACTCCTGGCGATTGGCAGCGGGATACCCGAAAATATGATCCGGCTGTGGGATTTGACGACGGGTGTCGAAGTGATGACGTTGAAGGGCCATACCGGCAACATCAATGGACTGGCCTTCAGCCCCGACGGGTCGCTGCTGGCGTCCGGCAGTGGTGACAGCACCCTCCGGTTGTGGGATGCCACGACCGGCCAGGAGTTGTTCTTCTCTTCTGCCCACCGGGCGGCGGTCCAGGCAGTCGCGTTCAGCCCCGACGGGACGCTGCTCGCTTCGGGCGGCCAGGACGGTGCCGTGCGGATCTGGGACGTGGCGACCCGGCAGGTGTTGCAGACGCTCGACACCGGCAGCTATTCGGTCGATACCCTGGCCTTCAGCCCGGACGGCACGCTGTTGGCGGCGGGCGGCAGCGGCGATAACAAGCTGCGGCTGTGGAATCCGCGCACCGGGGCATCGGTCGCGGCCCTGTACGGCCCCGCCGCTCAGGATGGAGCTACCGCCGGGGTTTACAGCACGGCCTTTAGTCCGGATGGCAAGATCCTGGCCTCCGGCGACGGGGAAGGGGCCGTCGTTTTATGGGACAGCGATGCGGCTTCGCCGTCATTTGGCCAGCAGTTGGCGGTCTTGCAGCGCCATTCGGACTGGGTAGACAGCCTGCTGTTCAGCGCCGATGGCACGATCCTGATTTCGGCGAGCGAGCGCGACAGCACGGTGCAGATCTGGCGCGTGCCGTCGCCGTAAAATCGAGCGCGGCGTTGAGCCGGTCGAGTCCTCCTCTCCCTGGGATGGCTGGGGAGAGGAGGACGGGCTGAGCGCCGCAGTTATTGTCCGGCGACGGTATTAGTGATAGCGCCATCGTCGGCCTGCTGGACCAGCCGCGCATACTTGGCCAGCACGCCCGAAGTATAGTTGGGCTTCGGCGCGGTCCAGAGCGCCCGCCGCCGATCCAGTTCGGCCTCGCTCACCAGCAGGCTGATCCGCCGCTGGGGAATATCGACCTCGATTTCGTCCCCCTCCTGGACCAGGGCCAGCGGTCCGCCGGCCATCGCTTCCGGCGCGACGTGCCCGATCATCAGCCCGCGCGTGCCGCCGGAGAAGCGCCCATCCGTGATGAGCATCACCTGCGGCCCCAGGCCCTGACCCACCAGGGCAGCGGTGATCTGGAGCATCTCGCGCATTCCGGGGCCGCCGACCGGCCCTTCGTAGCGGATCACCACCACGTCGCCCGGTTTGATGCCGCGACTCTCGACCGCGGCGAAAGCCGCCTCTTCGCTGTCGAAAACGCGGGCCGGACCGCGATGGTGCTGGGATTCGTCGCCTTTCAGTTTGACGACCGCCCCGCGTGGCGCCAGGTTGCCCTTCAAGATCACCAGACCGCCGGAGGCATTGATCGGCTGGCTCAACGGGTGCACGACCTGTTGGCCCGGCGTTTCCTGGGCGGAGGCCGTCACCTCGGCGAGCGTCTGCCCCGTGACGGTCATAGTGCTGCCGTCAAGATACCCGCCTTCCACCAGCCACTTGACAACCAGCGCGACGCCGCCCGCCTTATACAGATCGAGCGCGGCGTATTTCCCGGTCGGGCGCATGTCGGCGATCAACGGCGTGCGGCGGCTGATCGTTTCGATCTCGTCGATGGTGAAGTCGATGCCCGCTTCGCGTGCGAAGGCCAACGTGTGAAGCACGGCGTTGGTGCTGCCGCCGGTCGCGGCGGCGGCGGCGATGGCATTTTCGAGCGCCGTTTTGGTGATCACCTGAGAGGGCCGGATGTCGTTCCGGATCAACTGGATCATCAACTCTCCGGCGCGGCGGGCGACATCCAGCTTGGTCTCATCCTCGGCGGGTACGTCGGCCATTCCCATCGGGCAAATGCCGATGATCTGCGAGATCATGGCCATCGTGTTGGCGGTGAACTGCCCGCCGCACGCGCCCGGCCCCGGACAGGCGGCGTTTTCGATCCCGCGGAGCTGCTCGGCGGTGATCTTGCCGGTCTGGAATTGGCCGATGGCCTCGTAAACCGACACGATGTCGATGGCCTCGCCCTGGTAGCTTCCGGGGTAGATCGTCCCACCGTAAAGCATCATCGACGGAATGTTCAGCCGCAGCAGGGCCATGATCGTGCCGGGGATCGTCTTGTCGCACGACGAAATCGCGATCACGCCGTCGAAATAGTTGGCCCGCGTCACCAGCTCGATCCCGTCGGCGATGATCTCGCGGCTGACCAGGGAAGCTTTCATCCCCTGGGTGCCCATCGTGATCCCGTCGCTGATGCTGATCGAGTTGAATTCCAGGGGTGTGCCGCCCGCGCGCTTGATCCCTTCTTTGATCTTCGCGGCGAGGCGCATCAGGTGAAAATTGCACGGCCCAATCTCGGTCCAGGTGTTGGCGACGGCGATCAAGGGTTTCGCCAGGTCGTCGTCCGTCAGACCGATGGCTTTAAACATGGCGCGGGCACCGGCCCGGTCACTACCCTCTAAGAGCGTGCGGCTGTTCGTATTCAGAGCCATGAAGAACCTCCAAAACGAAATGATGGGTGGCAGTTTGAGATGGGGTAGACTAGACGCCTGAAAGATAGCACAGCGACCGGGCGGCGGCAAGCTGCCAGACCGAAGCCGAAGGAGCGGAAGTGATGACTCACCAGCCTGAACTGATTCTGGATGCCCGAGCCGAACTGGGCGAAGGGGCGCTGTGGGACGAACGGACCCGGCGGCTGTACTGGGTGGACATCGTCGGCCAGGCGCTGCACGTCTACGATCCCGCGCTGGCGGAAGATCGATCCTACCACGTCGGGCAGATGGTCGGCACGGTCGTTTTGAGCGAATCCGGGCGGGTGCTGCTGGCGGTACACCACGGGTTGGCGTGGTTCGACCTGGCCTCCGAAACCCTGGACATCATCATCGACCCCGAAGCGGATCGGCCTGACAACCGCTTCAACGATGGCAAATGTGACCCGGCGGGGCGCTTCTGGGCCGGGACGATGCACATCTCGGCGGAGGTGCCGGACCGGGGCAGCCTGTACCGCCTCGATCCCGATTTGAGTGTCCACACGCTGCTAACCGGCGTTTCGATCTCGAACGGCATCGTCTGGACCGCGGACCGCAAGACCATGTACTACAACGACTCGATGCCCTACCTCGTTTCCGCGTTCGATTACGACGACGCCACGGGCCGCATCAACAACCGCCGCAGCGCGATCCAGGTTCCCAGGCCGTTGGGGGTGCCGGACGGCATGGCCATCGACCGTGAGGGGATGCTGTGGATCGCGCACTTCTTCGGCGGAGCGGTCCGCCGCTGGAATCCTCACACCGCCCAGGTGCTCGAAACGATTGAGCTGCCGGTGTCCAATCCTTCGTCGTGCGCTTTTGGGGGCGAGTATCTGGACGAGCTGTACATCACGACGGCGCGCGAAAAAATGAGTGAAGAACAACTGGCGCGCGAGCCGCTGGCGGGCGGGTTATTTCGCGTGAAAGTCGATGTCGAGGGCACCTTGACGCATCGTTTCAAGGGCTAGCCGTCCCCGTGGCCTTTCTCGCGCGGGGATTTTTGGTGGTACACTGAAAATTACACCGTCAAAATAGTTTACCGAAAAATAGTTTAGAGGATACAGCTTATGTCCAATGCCGAGGTCATCACCCACGATGTCATTGTCGTGGGGGCGGGACTGGCCGGAACGTGGGCGGCCATGATCGCCAGCCAGGAAGGAGTGAAAAATGTAGGAGTGCTGTCCAAAATCCACCCCCTGCGCTCACACAGCGGTGCGGCCCAGGGTGGGATCGCGGCGGCACTGAACAACGTGCGACCGGTTCCAGGGTCCGGCGCCGAAGGCCCACTCGAACAAATTCCCCCGGGTGAGGCGCTGATCGATAGCTGGGAACTCCACATGCAGGACACCATCAAAGGCTCGGATTGGCTCGGCGACCAGGATGCGATTGAGATCATGGTCAAGGATGCCATCGACATTCTGTACGAGTACGAGCACATGGGCTGCGTCTTCAGCCGCACGCCCGATGGCCGGATCGCGCAGCGCCGCTTCGGCGGGCACAGCGTCCCCCGCGCCAACTATGCCGCCGACTGGACCGGCCACGTCCTGCTGCATACCGTCCACGAGCAGGCGCTCAAACACGGCGTCAAGTTCTACAGTGAATGGTGCGCGCTCGATTTGATCGTCGAGGACAATGTCTGCCGGGGCGTGGTCGCGCTGGAAATGGCCACCGGCAAGCTGTACGTCATGCGCGCCAAGGCGGTCATGTTCGGCACGGGCGGTTATGGCCGGGCCTGGAAGATCACGTCGAACGCCCATGCCAACACCGGTGACGGCGTGGCACTGGCCTATCGCGCCGGAATCCCGCTCATGGACATGGAGTTCGTGCAGTATCACCCCACCGGGCTGTACCAGCACGGCATCCTGATGAGCGAAGCGTGTCGGGGCGAAGGCGGTTACCTGGTCAACCAGGACGGCGAGCGGTTCATGCAGAAATACGCGCCGAGCAAGATGGAACTGGCCCCGCGCGACCTGGTCAGCCGCTCCGAGCAGCAGGAGATCGACGAGGGGCGCGGCGTGGGCGGCGATGGCCAGGGCATCTACCTGGACCTGCGCCACCTGGGCCGCGACAAGATCATGGAGCGTCTGCCCCAGGTGCGCGACATTGCGCTCAAGTTCGTCGGCGTGGACATTATCGACGACCTGTGCCCGATCCAGCCGACCGCACATTACAGCATGGGTGGCATCCCGACCGACGCCAACGGGCAGGTGATCCGCGACAGCGCGGGCACGCCGGTTCCCGGGTTTTACGCGGCGGGCGAGTGCTCGTGTATCAGCGTGCACGGCGCGAACCGCCTGGGCACCAACAGCCTGCTGGACGCCTCCGTGTTTGGCCGCCGGGCGGGTTACGCCATCGCCGAGTTCGTCAAAAACGGGGCCGTGCTCCAACCGGTCAGCGGCGATCCTGCCGGGTCCACGCGCCAGCGCATTCAGCATCTGATGGACGATACGCAGGGGAAAGGGGAATCATGGGCCAAGATCGGGCGCGAACTCAAAGAGGCGATGACCAACCAGTGCGGTATTTTCCGCGACGATGCCAAGCTGCGCGCCGCCGAGGCGACGATCAAGCAGTTGCAGGGACGGTTCCGCAGTGCGCGCGTGATGGACAAGAGCCAGCGTTTCAATACCGACGTCCTGGGCGCGATTGAGACCGAGAATCTGCTGGTGTTCAGCGAAGTAGTGGTCGCCAGCGCCCTGGCTCGCACTGAAAGCCGGGGTGCCCACTGGCGCACCGATTTCGCTAAGCGGGATGATGAACACTGGCTCAAGCACACGCTGGCCCATCCCGGCCCGGATGGCCCGCTGCTGAGTTACAAAGAGGTCAATATCGACTGGGAAAAATATCCGCCGATGGAGCGAAAATACTGATGAGGAGCGGCCTGTGAGCCAGAGCACAGTTCAGGAGCTTGCCGCCCTCATAAGCGAGCGCATGGCGTTTTATCATGTTCCCGGCGCCGCAGTGGGGATCTGGCACGCGGGCCAGGTGTACACGGCGGGCTTCGGCGTGACCAGTCTCGAAAATCCGCTGCCGGTGACGGACGAAACGCTCTTTCAGGTCGGTTCGATCACCAAGACCATGACCGGCACGCTGGTAATGCGGCTGGTCGAGCAGGGCCGACTCGATCTGGATGTGCCGCTGCGAACCTATCTGCCCGATCTGCGTCTGGCGGATGAAGAGACCGCCCGCCGGGTGACGATGCGCCACCTGCTCACCCACGTCGGGGGCTGGATCGGCGATTACTTCGAGGACCTCAGTCGAGGAGATGATGCCCTGGCCCGGATGGCGGACAAACTGGCCGAGATGTCTCAGGTGACGCCACTCGGCGAAACCTACGCCTATAACAACCTGGGCTTCTGCCTGGCGGGACGTGTCATCGAGGTGATCACCGGGCAGCCGTTTGAGATCGCCGTGCAGGAAAATCTCTTCGCTCCCCTGGGGATGAGTCACTCGTTTTTCCTTCCAGGCGACGTGATCACGCACCGTTTTTCCGTCGGGCACGCCATTGACGACGACGGCCAGGCGGTGGTGGTGCGCCCGTGGGCGGTGCCGCGTTCCACCAGCCCCGCCGGAGGGGCAGTCACCACGGTCAAAGACCTGCTGACCTATGCCCGCTGTCACCTGGGAGAAGGACCGCGTCTGTTGTCGCCTGAAACCCTGGCGTTGATGCAGACTCCCCAGGTCCAGATCAAGGGGGACAAGGAGACGGTCGGGTTAGCCTGGCATTTGAACCGGGTGGGGGAATATCTCCTGGTCGAGCACGATGGCGGTACGGAGGGGCAGTCGTCGCAACTGACCCTGGTGCCCCAATGCCAGTTTGCGTTGGCGCTGGTGACCAATGCGGATCGGGGAGATGGCCTGATCCACGATGTGACCCAATGGGTGTGGCCCCACTTGCTCGGCTTCGAGAATCCCGATCCGTTGGCTTACCCGCTGCCCGACGATCAACTGGCCCTCTACGCGGGGCGTTACGTCAACGCCCGGCAGGATTTGGAGTTCACGCTGCACGAGGGCGGTTTGATGGGACACCTGACCGTCATCGGCGAGGATGATCCGCCCCTGTGTGCGCCGTTTCGTTTCTACGATACCGATTGCATCACCATCGTCGATGGCCCCTTCAAGGGCATACAAGCCGAATTTCTGCGCAGCCGTGAAGGGGATCTGATCCGGCTGCGCCTGGGAGGCCGCATTCTCTCCCGTGAGAAGAAATAATCTGGAGGTGCTTTAGATGGCTTTTAATAAAATTACCGTGCGTATCCAGCGGTTCAACCCGGAGTTCGACCAAAAGCCTCATGTGGACGAATTCGAACTGGAAGCTCCCCCCGGCAAAACCATCCTGGATGCGCTGCACGAGATCAAAGAGGAGTTCGACGGCAGCCTGACCTTCCGCCGCTCCTGCCGCCATGCTATCTGTGGAAGCTGCGCGATGAACATCAACGGCCAGAATATGCTGGCCTGCGAGACGCCGCTCCGCGATCAGGTGGACAGCCAGGGCCGCGTGACGATCCGCCCGCTGCCGTACCTGCCGATTATCAAGGACCTGGTCGTTGACCGGGGGACGTTCTGGGAGCAGTACCGGCGCGTCAAGCCCTGGCTGATCCCGCCGGAGAATGTGCCGGAAAAAGAATTCCGCATGAGTCCGGAAGAAGTCGCCGCGCTGCGTGATGCGGAACACTGCATCATGTGCGGATCGTGCTATTCCGCCTGCCAGGTGATCGCGCTCAACAAGAAATATATCGGCCCGCACGCACTGCTCAAGGCGTTCCTGCGCGTGATGGACCCGCGCGACGCAGCACCGCAGGCGCGGCTGGACGATCTCGATCAGGGTGACGGTGTCTACCGCTGCCATACCATTTTCAACTGTATCGACGCCTGCCCGAAGCACCTGAATCCCACCGACGCGATCACGACGCTGCGCAAGCTGGCCGCGAAGCGCCGGGCGTTTGAGTCCGCGCGCCGGGACCGGCAGCAGACGCTCAACGATCCCATCAAATAGATTTTGGTCTGAAAGGAGTTCGCCACCATGTATCGCAGTACGGGGTTTATCTCGTTTGTGCTGCGCCGTTTTACCGGCGTGGTCCTGGTGCTGTACCTGATCCTCCACATCTGGGTGATCGGCGGGATCAACAGCGGGGACAGCACCTTCGATGATCGCATGAAATTTCTCGATTCCCCGCTGTTCCGGATCGCCGAGATCGGGCTGCTGGCCGCCGTCGTGTATCACGGCTTCGACGGCATCCGGCTGTTGATGGTGCACTATTTCAACGTCACCGAATACCGGAAGAGCCTGTTTTATGCGGCCTTCGTCGTGTCGGTCATCCTGACCATCGCCGGCGGCCTGCCGATCCTGTTGTATGCGCTGGAAGGGTAGGAGGATCGTATGCGTATCTTTCTCATGCAGCGGGTCAGCGCGATTGCGCTGCTGGTCTTTCTCACCCTGCACATGGTCGTGGTGCACTATCCGCCGGGGCATATCGACGTCAGCCGCGTGGCGGACCGGCTGCATCATCCGCTGTGGAAAGGGATCGACGTCGTGTTCCTGTTCTTCGTCCTGATGCACGCGCTGACCGGGGCCTACATGGTGATCACGGACGTGGAGCGTTTCGACGTATACAAGCGGGTCCTGGCCGGGGTTGCCGCGGCGGCGGGCGCGCTGTTGTTCGTCTATGGCACCGTGACGATTCTGGCCTTCTAGACGCTCAAGGTAGGGGTAGGACTATTTGCCCCTACCTTTTCCCGAAAAATTCTCTTGAAAAAGTTTGACCGCACGCGAACAGTGTGCTATATTGACTGTAGCAATCCGTTTTGCTCCATTTTCGAGTGTCCACAGATCGGTAATATTCCTATCCACCGGGTAGCCAGATTAACTCCGGTTTGCGTGGTGTAAATCGCTCATGCGATATTTCCCCAACATTGCGTGTTATGTTCACTTGTTCACCGAGCGCCAGTGACGGGGTATGTCTAACCTTACCTGTTCGGAGATTTTCACATGGATATAGCAGAACTTGAATCGCAGACGCTGCAAAACTTGCGTGATATTGCACGTGAGGTAGAAATCCCTGGCTTCAGCCGTATGAAGAAGCAGGACCTGATCGTCAGTTTGCTGCGCGATAAGGCCGAAAAACAGGGACATGAACTGCGCGGCGGTGTACTTGAAATCATCGACGACGGGATCGGTTTCCTGCGCTCCGATCATTACCTGCCCGGCCCCGACGACATCTACGTCAGCCAGACGCAGATTCGCCGTTTTGGACTGCGCACCGGGGATATGGTGATCGGCCAGGTGCGTCCGCCCAAAGACTCGGAGAAATACTACGGTCTGCTGCGCGTCGAAGCCGTCAATGGCCTGGACCCGGAACAAGCCAAGCGCCGCCCGCGTTTTGACGATCTGACCGCCATCTTCCCCGACCAACGTTACAATCTTGAAACCAACGGGCGTATTCTCTCCACCCGGATGCTCAACCTGATCGCCCCGGTAGGACGCGGCCAGCGTGGTTTGATCGTCAGCCCGCCCAAAGCCGGTAAAACCACGGTCCTGAAGGAAGTCGCCAACGCCATCAGCCAGAATTATCCGTCGGTGCATCTGATGGTCGTGCTGATCGGCGAGCGCCCGGAAGAAGTGACCGACATGGATCGCTCGGTAGATGCCGAAGTGATCAGCAGCACCTTCGACGAGCCGGTCGCCTTCCACGTGCGCGTGGCCGAAATGGCGCTCGAACGCGCCAAGCGGCTGGTCGAATCGCAGCAGCACGTCGTGATCCTGCTGGACAGCATCACCCGTCTGGCGCGTGCGTACAACCTGGTGGTTCCTCCCAGTGGGCGTACGCTGACCGGTGGTCTCGATCCGTCGGCGCTCTATCCGCCCAAGCGGTTCTTCGGCGCGGCTCGTAACGTCGAAGAGGGTGGCAGCCTGACCATCGTGGCGACCTGCCTGGTCAAAACCGGCAGCCGGATGGACGACGTGATCTACGAGGAATTCAAAGGCACCGGCAACATGGAACTGCACCTCTCGCGCGAGCTGCAAGAACGCCGTATCTTCCCGGCTTTCGACATTTCGCAGTCTTCGACGCGGCGTGAAGAGCTGCTGTTAGGCCCGGATATTTTGCAGCGGGTCTGGACCATGCGCCGTATGCTCGTGCAGATGACCCAGCCGCCGGCCAACTACGATATCATCAGCGCCACCGAAGCTTTGATCAACCAGATCCGGCATACCGATACCAACGAAGAGTTTCTTGAAACACTGACCAAGGGTTACTAACCCCCAAAAGCAGTCTGCGCTGCCTTGCTTGATCAGCGTCTGTCTACCAGCACGCCAGCTTTGTGTTTTTTGTGTATACTCTATGCTGGATTTTGAACCGTGCAGCAATGAGGCAGGAGTATGGATCAGCCGGATTTCGAGCGCGCCAGGCAGTACGCTTTACAACTCTTGGAGCAGAGACTTCCTCCAACAGCTTATTATCACTCCATCAAGCATACGCGTGATGACGTCCTCCCCGCCGCGGAACGTCTGGCGGCGTTGGAAGGGATTGATGGAGATGAGCTGTTGTGCCTGCGTACTGCCGCGTGCTATCACGATCTCGGCCACATCAAGCATCACGAAAATCATGAAGAATTCAGCGTCGGCGTGGCGGTCCAGGTGCTGCCGGGCTTTGGCTACCATCCGCCCCAGATTGACCTGATCAGCCGCCTGATCATGGTCACGAAATGGCCGCCCCAGCCGCACACCCTGCTGGAGAAAATCATGGCCGATGCCGACATGGACTCGTTGGGCCGCGAAGATTTTCTCGACACCAGCCTGGCCCTGCGCCGCGAGCAAGAAGCGCGCGGCAATACCACCACCGATGTCGAGTGGTATCGCGGCCAGATCGACTTTCTCCAGTTGCACCACTATTTCACCGAGGCGGCACGTCACCTGCGCGAGGCGGGCAAACAGCGTAATTTTGCCTTGATGCAGAGGCTGCTGGCGGAAGCCCTGACCGGCGAAAACTAGCGCCTACTCATCCATCAACAGCGCGGCGGCCAACCCGGCGTAAACCTGCGCCGCTGTTTTGACGTCGCCGAGCCGCACGGCTTCGCGGCTGGTATGCGCCAGCCTGGGATCGCCCGGCCCAAAGCCCACCGTCGGAATGTTCGCCTGCCCCATCGTGTACACCCCATCCGTCGAAAACGGCCAGTGGCCGATCTCCGGCGTGCTGCCGCGCACGATCTGAACGGTCTGGTTCAGGGTTGCCACCAGGGGATGGCCGCGATCCAGCACCCAGGCGGGATGCGCCTCTTTGGCCACCCGCACCAGGCCGGTATAGGACGGCTCGTTGTAGGTGGTGATCTGTACGGTGGCCGGGATATTTTCGCGCGTGATCATGGCTTCGAGCTGGGCCTGGGCGCTCATCACGGTTTCGCCCAGCGTCAGGCGGCGGTCCAGATAAACTTTGCACAGGTCGGGGATCGCGTTCAGGCTGGCCCCGTGGCTTTCAATCGAGGTGACGGCGATGGAGCCTGGACCCAGGAAAGCATCTTTGGGCAGCGTGTCGGCCATCAACTGCACGGCGAACACCAGCCGCGCCGCGGCGTAGATGGCATTCTGGCCCAGTTCGGGCTGGCTGCCGTGCGAGGATTTGCCTTCGACTGAGATTCTGAACATCACGCGCCCGCGCTGTCCGCGGCTGATCTGGAGATTGGTCGGCTCGCCCAGCAGCACGTAATCGGGCCGGAGGCCGTCTTCTTCGATCACCGTGCGGATCGCCAACCCCTCGCACGGCTCTTCCTGGACGACGAAGGCCAGCACCAGCGTGCCGTTCAGCCGATCCTGGTAGGGCAGCAGTTGCCGCGCGCCGTAGATCATGCTCGTCAAGGCGCTCTTCATATCGACCGTGCCCAGCCCGTACAACATCCCGTCGTCGATGACGCCTTCCAGCGGAGGATGCGGCCACTGCTCCAGGGCGCTGGCCTCGACGGTATCCATATGGGCGTCGTAGAGTAGCACCGGTCCTTGCCCGTTGCCGATCAGGGCCAGCACATTCCCCATCGCGTCCACGCGCACGTCCGGAAAGCCGAGCTGCTTCAGGTGTTCGACCACCAGTTGGGCGACCTCGCCTTCGTGGGTAGACAGACTGGAAGTTTGGACCAGACGTTGGGTGAATTGGTTGAGCGCTTGGGTGGTGACCCATTCGAGTTCCAGTTGGCGGATGAATTCGGCGTTGGCAGGCAAGGCTAGTGTGCTCCGTGTGCTAAGAGAAGGATGGGAATGGTGCGCAGGATGATCTGCGCGTCCAGGCCCAAAGACCAGTTTTCGATGTAGTAAATGTCCATCAAACACATTTCTTCAAACGGTACTTCGCTGCGCCCGCTGACCTGCCACAACCCGGTCAGGCCGGGCAGCACCCGCAGCCGCTGCAAGTGCCAGGGTTCGTAAAGATCGACTTCTGCCGGGATGGCCGGGCGCGGTCCCACCCAGCTCATCTCGCCGCGTAGAATATTCCAGATTTGGGGAAACTCGTCCAGGCTGAAGCGCCGAATCCACCGCCCGACGCGGGTGATGCGGGGATCGTGGGGCAGCTTGGGATGGCGGGGATCGTCTCCGGTTTGGCGTATCAGGTCATGCCACTGGGCATCCGCGTTGACGATCATTGAGCGGAACTTGTAGACCCGGAAGCGTTTGCCGTTCAACCCCACCCGGTCCTGGGAATAGAAGATCGGGCCGGGCGTATCGAGCTTGATGGCGACCGCGGTCACCAGGGTGAGCAGCACCACCCAGGGCGCGGCCAGGATCACCAGCACGATATCGACCGCCCGTTTGACCAGGCGGCTGCTGGGTTGAAGCTGCGTATCACCGTTGAGGCCCAGCAGCGGAATCCCGCCCAGCATTTCGACCTGCACCTGATTCAGGCTCAGTTCGAACAGGTCCGGCACGGTCCGCACTTTGACCTGTTTGCTTTCGCATTCGCGCACGATTTGGATGATTTTGCGTTGGACCTGCCAGGGCAGTGTGATGACCACCAGATCGACGTTGTGAGCTTCGATCAGGCGCGGGAGGTTGTCCACCCCTCCGAGCGCCGGAACGCGCCCCAGGTCGGTGACGCCTCGATCCGGATCGTCGTCCACAAACCCGACGGCTTTGTAACCGAGATCGGGTCGTGACACCAGGATTTGCAGCACCGACCGTCCGACCGTGCCCGCGCCGACGACCAGCACCCGCTCGACCCCGATCCCGCGCCGCCGGAGATAGGCCCGGATGGCGCGCAGCACCAGCCGCCACAGTCCTAACAGCAGCACCGACAGCAGCGCGGCCTGGGTGATCAGCAGGCGCGAGAAGACCAGCGGGCGCAGCAGGAAGCTCAGCGCCATGACGAACACGGCAGCGTTGGCCGAGCCGTTGGCGATAGTGAACACTTCATCCCACCAGGCCCGGCCCCGGCGCTCGCGGTACAGTCCGGCGCTCTGGGCATAGAGCAGCGTCAGCAGGGCAAAAAGCGCGGTGTAGCCGAGATAAGGGTCGAACGGCGCGGCGTTGGCTTCATCGACCGGCTTGAGAAATTGGACCTCGTAGCGCAAATAGTACGAGAGCAAAAAAGCTGCCAGCACGAGCAGCGCATCGACCGTGGGCAGCAGCCAGCGAGGCCACTTGAAAGGCGACTTATTCATGGATCAATCCTGAACGCTCTCTAATTCTGCCGGTCTCTTCCCAATGCTCGGCGGTAGCTGTCTACCGTGCAGCGTGCCGTCTCCGCCCAGGTGAACCGGGCGGCATGAGCGCGTCCTCGTGCTCCGGCTTCGGCGCGCCAGTCTGCATCGTGGATGGAGCGGGCCAGGGCCGCCGTCCAGGCATCTTCCTGGTCAGGGGGCAAAAGCAGGCCACTATCCCCCGCCGCTTCAGGCAGCGACGACACCTTCGACGTCAGGACCGGGGTGCCGCAGGCCAGGGCTTCTGCAACCGGCAGTCCAAACCCCTCAAAGACGGAGGGGTAAACGAAAGTTTCTGCCGCATTGTACCACAGCGGCAGCTCCTCAGCCGGAAGATAGCCCGGCAGGATCACCGCGCCGCGGAGGTTCTGCGCTTCCAGGGTGCTGAAAATCTCATCGGCCATCCAGCCGCGCCCTCCGGCCAGCACCAGCGGCACGGCGGCCCGGTCGGCGGGCGGCAGTTGGGCATACGCCCGCAGCAGCACCGGGAGATTCTTGCGCGGCTCCAGGGTCCCCACAAACAGCAGAAAGCGATCCGGCAGTTCTTTGCGCCGCCGGAACTCCTCGACTTCCGCGGGCGGCAGCGGCGTGAACTGTTCTCCGACCCCCGGCACGGCTACGTCAATTTTGTTGGCGGGAATGCCGAAGGTGGCGGTCAGATCGTGGGCCGTGCTCTGCGAAATGGCGATGATCCGCCGGGCTTTCTGGCACGAGCGGCGGGTGAACATCTGCAAGTACAACCGGCGGGCGGCGGTCAGCAGCGCCGGATAGTGGACGAAACTGAGATCGTAGACGGTCACGACCGAGGGCACGCGGCTGAACAGCGGCGTCACGAAGGCCAGGGCGTGCAGCAGCGCCGGATCAGCCTGCCGCACGGCGCGCGGCTGGACGACCTGCTCCCATACGATCCGGCGCAGCGGACTCTGGGTATCCCAGCGAGAGCGGCGCACGGCGAGTCGCTCGTGCTGGGGCGGCTGGGCCTGGCTGCCGGTGAAAACTGTGTAGAAGAAAGAAGGATCGATGTCCGGTAAGGCCCGCAGCAGGTGGTAAATGTACCCATTGATTCCGGCACTACGGTAGCTCGCCTGGGCCGCGAGCAGGTGCGCGTTTAAGCTGATGGGTGTCATCATGCCCCGGATTATAATCAAGAATCCGCGGGTGGGGTTAAACACCCACAGAGTCGAACAGCAGGCGGTTGATAGTCAGGTAATCGTCAGATTGTCGTGCGATAATGAAGAGCAGGGAACTGTGTATGATCAAACGGCGTCTAATTCAGTGGATGTCAGTGTTCATGAACTATTGGGAGAGAGAACAATGAAACGCGCGCTTCTCATTGCCGTCATGGTGGTGGCTTTGGCCGGAGTGGTCCATCCGGCGGCCCAGCCTGCCGCTGCTCAATCAGGGGTGGTCTGGCAGGCGCAGTTCTACAACAACCTTTACCTCAGCGGCAGCCCGGTGCTCACCACCCAGTACAACAGCCTCGATCTGTACTGGGGACAATCGTCGCCAGGGACCGGCGTGAATGCCGATAACTTCAGCGCCCGTATCGCGGCTGATCCGTACTTTGCCGCCGGAACCTATCGTTTCTACATCCTGGCGGACGATGGCGTGCAGCTCTGGATCGACTTTCCGCCGACCAAACAGCCCAGCCTGACCAGTTTCGACGCGCCGCGTCCGGGCCAGATGCTCACCGTAGATGCGGCGCTCACTGCCGGGAACCATCACATCCAGATCGACTTCCGCGAAAATACCGGCGATGCCTACGTGTATGTGCGCTGGGCCAACCTGGCGACCAGCCCCAATCCTCCGACCTTCCCGGTGCCGGTGGCAGCGGCTACGGGCGCCTGGACGGCACAGTATTACAGCAACGCGACCCTGACCGGCAGCCCGACCGTGACGCAGAGTGAGAGCGCCGTGTCCCACAACTGGGGCACGCAAGCGCCCGTGTCGGGGGTTCCGGCGGATTCGTTCTCCGTGCGCTGGACCAGTGTGCAAACCCTCTCTGCCGGGACCTACGATCTGCGCGTGTCGGCGGATGACGGCGTGCGCGTCTGGGTGGACAGCGCGCTGACCGTTGACGAGTGGCACACCTCCTCCGGCCAGACCTACGCACGTTCGCTGCCGCTGGCCGCGGGTCAGCACGCCTTCACCGTCGAATACTACGAGGCGGCAGGCGATGCCAACATCAACTTCAGTCTGACTCTGCCCGGCGGTATATCAGCGCCGACGACGCAGCCAACGACGAACCCGACCGGCACGTCCGTCACCATTCTGGCCTACACGCTGAACGTCCGCAGCGCGCCCAGCCTGACCGGGCAGGTTCTCACGCGCGTCTCTTACAATCAGGTCTACCCGGTGCTGGGGACCAACGCCAATCGGAGCTGGTTCCAGATCAACGTCAACGGGACGGTGGGCTGGGTGAGCGCGGTCTATGTGCGCCTGAGCAACGAGACGGCGCTGCCGATCACGGATGGGTCGTCGGTCACCACCCCCACCACGACTTCCGGCTACCTGGTCACGGCGCGAGTCAGTTTGAACATTCGCAGCGGCCCCAGCGTCGCCAACGCGCGGGTGTCGGCCTTGCCTGCCGCCGCGTCGGCGGAGGTCATCGGTCGTAACGCGGCCAGCACCTGGTGGCAGATCAAGTACGGCACGGTCACCGGCTGGATCAGCGCCTACTTCTCCGATCTCCAGGCGGGCGCGGACCTCAGCCGCATCCCCGTCACCGGCTAACGCTGTCCATAAACAACTTGAGGGACGTAGTTGTCCTACGTCCCTCAAGGATCACATCGTACCGGATCGGGTTATTTCAGCGCCAATTCCCCCACCTCGCGCAGAAAATAGCGGTGGAAACGGTCGTCCGGCGTCAGTTCGGGATGGAAGGCCGTGGCCAGCCAGAAGCCCTGCCGCACCGCGACGATACCCCCCTCGTCTAACCGCGCCAACACCTGCACCCCATCGCCCACGCCCGTCACCAGCGGCGCGCGAATGAACACCGCCCGGAACGGGTCCGCGCCGAGTTCGGGCACGCTCAGATCGGTCTCGAAGCTGTCCACCTGGCGGCCAAAGGCGTTGCGGTTGACCTGGATGTCCATCACGC
>CAYRWY010000049.1:0-19812 GCA_964427955.1 uncultured Anaerolineaceae bacterium | reverse complement strand
CGCAGCGGGTAAACCACTATACATGCGTCCTGTGAGACGCCAGGGTGTTATGGCTAACGATTCCCGAAAAAAACACCAGGAAAGCTCGGCGGCCACGATTGATGACTTGATCGCCAAAGGCCGCCGCGAAAAACAGATCAACGAAAGTGAAGTGCTGGCGCTGTTCGATGACCCGGATAGCGACGAAGCTCAAGCCGTGCTCGATCAGCTTGAGGAATTAGGCGTTGAGATTATCCCTGACAACAATCATTCTGCTTATGGTGACCTGGACGATGCCGACGACTCCGATCTCGATCTGGACGCGCTGGAATCGGCGGAAGATAGCTTTGACATTGCCCGCATAGAGGCGGGGGCGCTGGCCGACGATCCGGTCAGGATGTACCTCAAAGAGATTGGCCAGGTCCAACTGCTCGATCCGGATCGCGAAACGTGGCTCTCGTCCCAGATCGCGGCTTGCGGCTTGCTGGCGACGATCCGGCGGCAGTTGGCGGCTGACAGCGCCCTGACACCCGATCCTGCCGATTACCTCCTGGCCATCTACGAACACCTGCTGGTCCATTGGGACCGGACGCTGTCGCTCGTCGGCACGCTCAAGGTCGATCCTCCGCTGGCCGATCTGCTCATCAGCGAAGCGCAAAATCTGCGGCGGAGCTGGAACGGCCAGGAACCTTCGTATATTCGTGTGTATCTCGAACAGTGGGATTGGGGGCGCGACGAGCGCTGGAATCAAGTCGCGGGCAGTTTGTTCCACGTCTTCCAGGCTTTGTACCTGATCCCGGCTCCCTTGCAGACCCGGCTGGCCCAGTCCTATGGCATTCACGAGTCCTGGCCCAGCGTGGATGCCTTCCAGCAATGGCTGGATGCGGATCGCACCAGCCTGAACGCCATGATCCAGGCCGAATTCGATCAGGCTGAGGAGCGCGGCCCCCAGGCGGCTGAAGCCCTGACGCGCGCGAATCTGCGGCTGGTCGTCAGCGTTGCCAAGCGTTACATGGGCCGTGGGATCAACTTCCTGGACTTGATCCAGGAAGGCAACATCGGCCTGCTGCGGGCGGTCGAGAAGTTCGACCACACCAAAGGCTTCAAGTTTAGCACCTACGCCACCTGGTGGATTCGGCAGGCGATCAGCCGGGCAATTGCCGACCAGGCGCGTACCATCCGCATTCCGGTGCATATGGTCGAGACCATCAACCGGCTGATGCGCGTGCAGCGCGAGCTGATCCAGAATCTCGGTTCCGAGCCATCGGCGGAGCAGATCGCGCTGGAAATGGAATTCCTGACGCCCGAAGAAGTCGCGGAAATCCGCGCGGTGTGGAACAGCGGCGAAAAGCTGGACGCCGGGCTGACGCGCAAGCTGCGCCGTGCGGCGAATAAGGTCCGGCGGATTCTGCGCATCTCGCAGGAGCCGATGTCGCTGGAAATGCCGGTCGGCCAGGAAGACTCCAGCCTGCTGGGCGATTTCATCGAGGACGACAAAATCCTCGGCCCGGTCGATGCGGCGGCGCGGCAACTGCTCAAAGAACAGATTCGCGGGGCGCTGTCGGTGCTCAATGCGCGCGAGCGCGAAGTCCTGGAAATGCGCTTCGGCCTGTCCGACGGGCAGGAGCATACCCTGGAAGAAGTCGGCAAGCATTTCGGCGTGACGCGCGAGCGCATCCGCCAGATCGAGGCCAAAGCCTTACGTAAGCTGCGCCATCCCAACCGCAGCCATCCGCTGCGCGACTATCTCGAACTTTAAACGCGATGTCCCTCGAAACACGGCTGATTTTCTGCCCGCAGTGCGGCGAGCGTCTGATCGCTCAAACAGTGGGCACACGAGAACGGTTCGTGTGCCCGCAGTGTCATTACGTCCATTATCAAAATCCCGTGCCTGGCGTCGGGGTCCTGATCGAGATGGACAACGGCTTGGTGTTGGTCAAGCGCGGCGGGCAGGTCAAGACGGGCTATTGGGCGCTGCCCTCGGGCTACATCGAAGCGGATGAGAGCGTGGAAGAAGCCGCGGTCCGCGAGAGCAAAGAAGAGACCGGCCTGGATGTCAAGCTGGTCGATCTGGTGGGCGTCTACTCGTTTCCCGAAGGTCCCCCGCAAAGCGGCATCATCGTCTTCTATCGCGCCCGGCCCGAGGACAGCAGTACCCTCCACGCGGGTGACGATGCCCAGGAAGCGCGCGTTTTCAAGCCGGACCAGTTCCCCGAAATGCCATTTCGCACCCACCGCCAGGCGTTGCAGCGGTGGCTGGCGCTGCGCGAGAATGCCACTCACAATGCCGATCATCATGACGGCGGGTTTCACATCCGCGCGGCAGAACCGTACGACAGCCAGGCCGTGATCGATCTGCTCAAGCTGGTGGATGCCAACCAGGGTCTGACCGCGGAAGATTGGGCCGCGGCTGCCCAGCGTTTCTTCGAGCGGCAGACGATCAGCGTCTTTGTCGCCGAAACGAATACGACGCCGGGGCAGGTGGTCGGCTTTGTGGCGATGTCCCTGGTCCAGACCTTGACCGGGGGGCGCGGCTGGATCGATGATATGGCCGTCGCCGTCGGCTACCGCGGCGGCGGAGTCGGGGCTTCGCTGCTGGAATCGGCCCTGCGGCACGCCAACCGGCTGGCGCTGACCCATCTCTACGTGAACATCGAACGCGGCAGCGCGGCAGCGCGCGCGTTTTATCAGGCTTCCGGTTTTCAGGACAGCGCGATCTCCTATCTCCGCATCCGTTGATCGACTTCAGCGTCTCCGGCGTATAATGGGTAAATGCCTGTTCATCCTCGTGGAGGGTTCGCGATGAGCGTGCGTAGGAGCGTTGTGCTATTGGCCGTCCTGGTGGCATGGGGACTGTCGGCCTGTCAGAAATCCGAAGATAAGCCCGCCGCGACACCGGATCAATTCAGCGTTCAGGCGGCCAGCACGCTGTTCGCTCAACCTACGCGCAGCGCCTACACCGAGCCGACCGCGACCCCGGCCAGTGAAGTCGAATTGGACTTGAACCGGCTGGTCGCGCGGATGGAACTGGCTGTGCGTGAAGGCAACCTGGAGATGTATCTGTCCTATCTCTGGCCCGGCGATCCGGTGTTTCTGGCGGATCATACCGCCTGGGCGCGCGATTGGAAGGAGCACCCGCTCGCCGTTTTCGACATGGCGATCTTCAGCATCCAGTCACGGTCCGACACGGCGGCCACGGCCCGCATGAGTATTTCCTGGCGTCAGGAAGGGTTCAGCGGCAACGGCTCCGCCGGAGGGGCGACGGCGTCGGTCATCTTTTATCGCCAGGATGATGAATGGTTCTTCGGCGGCGAAGACTGGCAGACGCAGGACGTCGAAAAAATACGTCTCTACTATTTCACGTCGGGCATCGTGGATAATACGATCCAGGCGTCTATCGTCGCCGGGTACCTGCCCAGTATCTACACCGTGCTCACCCGCGAATTCGACTTCGCACCGGAACCTATCGCGCACCTCAAGCTGTACGATACCGCGGTCACGCTTCAGAACTGGACACGCCTATCCATGCCCGACCTGACGGTCTGGAATGAGCCTGGAGAGTCGATCAAAATCCCGCTGGGGACGAACTATATTCCGCCGCCAGAAGAAGATATCGCGCGCGAGTACACCCGTTTTCTGCTCTACGAAATGAGCGATGGCACGGCGGACCGGTTCCCCTGGTGGCTGGAAGAAGGGATCACCCAGTACGGCGGGGCGCTGTTCCAGACCCTCAGCCAGCGCAACCGTACCCTCAAGCGGATCGCTGCGCGGTCGCTGGCCCCGGAGACCTCCGACGAGCGCCTCTTCGACTGGCAGGCGCTCGAAACTCGCCCGTCGCTGTTGGCCAGCGATATGGAGATCGCCGTGGGCCAGGCCTATACCCTGGTGTATTATGTGACCGAAACCTACGGAGTCGAAGCCCGCAACACCTGGATTCGTGATATTGCGGCGCGATCCTCCGTCGAGGAAGCGTGCCAGGCGGCCCTCGGCCTCAGCCTGGACGAGCTTGACGCCCAGTGGCGCGCCTGGTTGACGACCCAGCTTTAACCCCCAGTGCAGACCCAATTTTTGGGGGTCTGCACTTTTCCCCTACAAAATGCTAAAATAGGCAACGTGCTTGTTAGCCTTGACATACAAACTTATGCCCACACAACGTCTCTACTACACGGACTCGTACACGACCGCTTTCGATGCGGTGCTTGTTGAGCGGACCACCTATCATGGTGCCCCGGCGGGGGTTCTCGACCGAACGTATTTCTACCCGACCAGCGGCGGTCAGCCCTATGATACCGGCCAGATCAATGGCGTGCGCGTGACGGAGGTGCTGGTTCGCGAAAGCGATGCCGCCGTCCTGCACGTCTTGGAAGCCGAACTCGACACCGATCAGGTCACAGGCCGGATCGATTGGCCCCGCCGGTTCGATCACATGCAGCACCATACGGGCCAGCACATCCTGTCTCAGGCGTTCGTTCGGCTCGCCAAAGCGGAAACGGTGGGGTTTCACCTCAGCCCGGACAGCATCACCATCGATCTGGATAAGCCTGGCATCAAACCCGCGACCGTCGATGCGGTCGAGGACCTGGCTAACCAGGTCGTCGCCGAGAATCGCCCGGTGCGGGTGTGGTATCCCTCCGATGACGAGATCGCGGCGCTCCGCTTGCGCAAGGTGCCGGAAGTCGAGGGCGCGCTCCGCGTGGTAGCCGTCGAGGACTTTGACACGACGGCCTGTGGCGGCACGCATGTGGCGCATACGGGCGAGATCGGCGTGATCAAGGTGCTGCGCGTCGAAAGACGGGGCGAGACGGTGCGTGTCGAATTTCGGTGTGGGACGCGTGCCCTGCTGGACTACCGGCAAAAGCACGCCCTGGTCAGCCAGCTTGCGGCGGATCTCACCACAGGCTTTACCGAAATCCCCACTCTGCTGCAAAAGCTGCGCGAGGAAAACAAGTCTCTTCAGCGAGAACTGCGCGCCGTGCGGGCAGGACTGCTGGAACACGAGGCCGAGCAGCTCTGGAAAGCCGCGGTTCAGGAGGGATCGTACACGCTGATTCTCCGGGCCTTCGAAAACCGCGACGTCGCCGAGATCCGGCAGCTCGTCCAACACCTGATCGCCCATCCGTCCACGGTGGCGCTGTGCGGCGTCGCTGGGGACAAAGCCCAGTTGATCCTGGGTCGGTCCGATGATCTTACGTACGATATGGTCCCGGCGCTCATGCGGGGTCTGGCGACCTGGAAGGTAGAGCGGGGCGGCGGGCGTCCCTCATTTGCGCAGGGCGGCGGCGTGGCGGCCTCCGTTCAAGAAGTCCAGGCCGCGTTAGCAGCAGCCATCGACGTTATCCGTTCAGCGGACCACTCATCCAACCCATAGAAAGCAAAGCCGTGCAAGAATTAGCCCCAGGTGTTTTTGTGGAAACTGGCTTCCGGCGTATTAACGTCGGAGCTATTTTGACGAATGACGGATTTGTGCTCATCGATACTCCGCCATTCCCTGACGATGCGCGTGCCTGGCGACTTCTGTTGAGTGAGGTATCCGACAAGCCGATCCTGGCGGTGGTCAGCACCGACTGCCATCGCGATCGGATGTTGGGCAACAGTTGGTTTGACTCCGCGGTGATCATCGCCCACGACGAGACGATTCTCCAGGCGAAGAGCTTCCCGACGACCTTTGTCGATTCAGCGGTCGATGCCCTGGTCACCAGCCCTTCGGAACGCTACTGGTTTTCCGGGGCGCAGCTCCGGATACCCTCCGTCGGATTCACGTACCGGATGCATCTCCGCTACGGTGGCTCGACCATTCCCCTGCTCGCCATGCCCGGCCCCACGCTCGGTAATGTGTGGGTGCACCTGCCGGAACAGCGGATCTTGTTCGTAGGGGATAGCATCGTGACCGGCCAGCATCCCTACATCTCCAGTCCCTGCACCAAAAACTGGCTGGATAACCTGACGGTGTTGCGGCGGTCGCGTTTTGCGGCAGATACGATTGTGCCGGGGCGGGGTCCGCTGGTCGATAAGACGGCGACCGAACCGCTCTCGAATTATCTGCGGTTGGTTCGCCGCCGGGTGCAAAGCCTGTATCGGGCGGGCCGACCCCGCGCCGACACGTCCGCGCTGGTGCCTGAGCTGCTAGAATCATTTCCCTACCACGAGTCTGATCTCGAAAACATCCAGAGGCGGATCAAGGCCGGGCTGGATCGCATTTATGAAGAGTTCAAGACCAATGACAGGCCAGGCGATAGTTTCGACAAGTAGTCGGAAAATCTCTGATCGGCACCCGCTTGAACCGCGGGCGTGCCATCTTAATCGTAATAATAGGAACTATTTCCGTGGTTTGGGATATAATGAGTGTACTACAAATATGAGTCTGGTGGTTGAGCGGGGAAAAGGCATGGGATGGAATGCAAGCCAACATTCTATTTGTAGAAGATAACGCTGACTTGCGCGAGAATGCGGCGTTGGTCCTGGGGCTGGAAGGCTACCACGTGAAGGTGGCCCGGGATGGCCGCGAAGCCCTGGACATTCTGGACGCCGGATTTGTACCCCAGATCATTGTCAGCGATATTATGATGCCCCGCATGGATGGTTATGAGTTTTTCGATGCGGTGCGACAAAAGAATCATTTGAAAGCGATCCCCTTCATTTTCCTCACCGCGCGTGGATCTCGCCATGACGTGTCGCTCGCCCGCTCGTTAGGGGTGGACGATTACCTGGTCAAGCCGTTCGAGCCTGAAGAATTCCTGATCGCTGTGCGGAACAAACTGCGCCGTACCGCCGAAATCCGCGATCAGGCGGTCGAGAGCATGGCCGACGCGCGCCGCGTATTGGTCGATCTGCTTTCCCACGAACTGCGCACCCCGTTGACGTTCGTGACCGGTGGTTTCGCTCTGCTGGCCGACGAACTGGCCAACCAGGAGAGCCAGTCTGTTTCCGAGGACATACGCGCCAGCCTGGAGCTGATTCAGAATGGGACCCAGCGTCTGAACCGTCTGGCCGAACAGACGGTGCTCTATTCGCAGATTCTCAGCGGCTATATCACGAATTACGTCCAGGAAGCGAGTGAATACCTGGAACTATCCATGCTGATCACGGACACGATGGCCTTGCTGTCCAGTTTGTCTGAGGAGCGCAACATCACCCTTCAGCCGATCCTCCCCGAGGACAACTTAGTCACGATCTACGGGGTGAGGACGCTGCTGGTCACTGCCGTGAGCGAAGTGGTGCGTAACGCCATTCAATATTCTCCGGCGGGATCGTTGGTGCGCCTGGTGGCGTTGTCGAACGGCGAACACGGCCTGATCACTATCATCGATCGGGGCGTGGGAATCAAGTTGGAAGATCAGGCGAATATCTGGAATGTCTTGACGCAATCCGAGCGTTCGCGCTACGAGCAGCAGGGGATCGGGATGGGGCTGCCGATTGTCAAAGGCATCGTGACGGCACACGAAGGGACCGTCACGCTCTCCAGCGTGCCCGGACAGGGTACCGAAGTGGTGCTGAGTTTCCCCTTAGCGCTGCTGCCAGACTACTAAAAGCCCAGGGCGGCGCCCCCGTCGATCACCACCGTCTGTCCCCGAATCATGAACGCTTCGGGCGAACAGAGAAATGTCACGACTCCCGCGACATCTTCTGGCGTCAGGATTTGCCCGGCAGGGGTATGCTCCAGGGCATAGATGACACGTTCTTCGAAATGTTCTCGCATTTCCGGAAAATGTTGCAGCGCATCGGTTTGCACGATCCCGGCGGAAACCGCGTTGACGACGATCTTCAGCGGGGCCAGTTCGACCGCCAGGTAGCGCGTCACGGCTTCGAGGGCGGCTTTCGACGCGCCCACCACGACGTATTCCGGCAGCACCCGCTGCGATCCCAGGCTGGACATGTTCACAATCGCGCCGCCGCCGCGCGCCGCCAGGTGTGGCGCCGCCCGCTGCGCCAGGAACAAGGCCGCCCGCGCGTTGATATTCAGGGTCCAGTCCCAGCCTTTGACGCGCTGTTCCATGACAGGCCGGTTGTAACCGGACGCGGCGTTATGCACGAGAATATCCAGCCCGCCCATCGTCTCGACGGCGGTATCGACCAGGCGCTCGACGTCTTCGGGTTTGCCCAGGTCCGCGCGCACGAGTTGGACGCGGTGTCCCAGGGCCTCCACTTCCAGGGCCGCTTGCTCCGCCGGTTCGCGGTTGCGAAAGTAATTCAGCACCACGTCGGCCCCTTCGGCGGCGAAGCGCAGCGCGATGGTTTTGCCGATGCCGCGCCCACTGCCCGTGACCAGGACGATTTTTCCCTCAAAGCGTTGTTCCATCGCTCTCCCCCTGCTCGATGTCGAGGCAATCCAGGGCCAGCCACTGCCGCTCGGCGTTGGCGATCAGCCCAAACTTGAAATGTCCCTGCGGCGTGACGACCGCATACTGGTTGTCGATCCAGGCGATGAAGCCCAACGGCCCGCGCGGCGCGTAGGGAGCGGTATGCACGACCGCACCATCGACGCGAAAGGTCACCCGCCGGGTCTGCCAGTCCAGCGCGTAGGTGTGCGGCTCGGCCAGGCTCACCGGCAGCACGGCTTCCGAGATTCCGGCAGCACGCTGTCCTACCGGCCATAAGCGCCGGTAGAGCGCCGGGACGCGCATCAGTAGAAAACCCAGGGGTGCCAGCGGCGCCAGCGCCAGGAACGCCCCGCGCGTCGCGTCCAGCGTAGCCGCCTTCCATCCCCATCCCGGCACATCCTTAGCCAGCGCCATGTTGTTCGGAGGCGAGGCGTGGAAAAACCAGACCGCCTGCGGCAGGTGGGGACGGTGAAGTCCGACCGGGACGAAAGGTTCGTTCCAGAAGCCAAAACCGGCGGTGCCCTTTAGCTCCGGAGCAGCCCAGGCCCGCACCGTCAGCCGCAGCGGCGGCGTCCAGCGAAAGGCGCGCCCCTGGTAGTCGGTGATCTGCGCGTCGCTGTACCGGTGATCGCCCGTCGGCCCCAGGTCGCAGCGCAGCGTCTGCTCGACACGCGTCACCGCTCCGGTTCCGACCGCCCAGGGCTTCCAGGGCGGGCCGGGACGTTCGCCGTCGAAGGTCAGTCCAATGGAGGCGGGCACGGGCATCGGCGGTCCCTCGGCTAAGGCAGTGTGTCGGCAGCTTGCAGGTGATCCCAGACCAACTGTCGGAAGGCGGCGGTCTGCTGGCGGTGGATGGGGTGGCCGCAGTCGAACATCACCAACCGGCCCTGCGCCGTCCGCTCGACCAGCTTGCGCCCCAGGTGTTCCGGGTTGAGCGTATCCTGCCGCCCCAACATCAGCAGCAGTGGACAGGTAATCTTATGCGCTTCTTCCAGGCTGACGTTGCCCCCGCTGTCGATGATCGCCTTCATTGCCGTGATCCAACTGATGACCATCGGCTCAATGTTTTCCGGGCCATTCAGGGCACGGACCTCGTCCTTCACCCAGGTTGGCGGCCAGTTCTGCTGCACGCGCGGGCGCAGGTCTTCCGTGAACGACCCTACCGCGCCCCAGGCGACCACGGAGCGTACCAGGTCGGGTCGCAGGATCGGCACCAGCAGGGCAACCTCGCCGCCATCGCTGAAGCCGACGATGTGCGCGCGTTGGACGTTCAGCGCGTCCAGCCAGGCGGCGACATCCTCCGCATCGCGCCGGTAAAAGTCGCGGGTGTAGGTGCGCGGCTTGGGGCCGGATCGCCCGTACCCGCGCCGGGTGAGGGCCAGCACGCGGTAGTGGGGGCGCAGCCATTCGATTTCGGGGCCGAACTCGTAATCCCAGGCGCCCAGCCAGCCATGAATCAAGACGACGGCGGGTTGGTCTCCGCCCGTATCGCCGTAATCAATCGTGGCGCCGTTGACTTCCAAAACCGGCATGGTTTTTCTCCTTTGGGGGTGCTCACTGGGTTCGGGTGACGGCAATACCGGGCCGTATCCCGTACGCGAAAGCGATCTTGTCCTGAATATGCTTATAGCCGGGGAGCGGGCGGGTATACGTCCACCCGACGTCACGGATGATTCCGGCGGGACCGTCGAGATCGATCCACTGGCAGGTGCCTTTGTACGGGCAGGTATAGGTGCGTTCCGTGACGATCAGATGATCCAGGATCACCTGGTCGGGCTTGAAATAGTAGCTGCCTTCCAGCAGCAGCGGATCGTCACTCTGGGCAATGATTTCGTCGCGGGTGAGGTCGCTTACCGTGATCGTGGGCATTGGGTCCTCATGTTCGCTGTGCGGTGGCCAGGATGTCTGATCATCTAGTTTATAACAAAGTGAGCCTTTAGCGCAGCAGGGGCGAGATCGTTTGGAAGAGGGCGCGCCAGGTGGCCTCGATCACGGCGTCGGGCTGGTCGGTAGTGCGCCATGCCTCGTACTCCGTGATCGTGCCGGTCCATCCGGCAGTCTGCCAGCGTGTGAGCGGCGGCAGCGGGTGTTCGGTCAGCCGATCCGGCACGGGGTAGGGATACGTGTACAGGTAGGGCCGCTCCAACCCGGCGCTGTACGGCGAAAAGCCGAAGGCCATGTGCGGCGCTTCTTCCCGCGCGGTGGCGGTAGCAAACCACAAAAATGAGAGGTCGAAGCCGTGCGGCCAGACCACGACCGGCGATTTCTGGCCGGGCAGGCTGTCGCGCACCCGGCGCAGGCTCTCCGCCACCCGGTGCAGCACCAGGGCGTAGTCGGCGGCCTGCTGCGCGTCGATCTCCAGCACCTCCTGACCCGTGATTTTGCTGCGTTGCAGGGGGATCGGCGCCAGGGCGGCTGCGACGGCGTCGGCCAGCGTGTGTTGGGTCTGCCCGGCCAGCGCGATCTCGGTCGTGTTCTGACCGGACTCGATCAGGATGGATCGCCGGGCAAAGTCGAGCACCAGTTCGACGCCGGGCGGCAGCGCGCCGGTGGTCAGCCCGCGCGGGATCACGTGCAGCCCCAGGTGCGTATAGTTGGATTCCGGCGCGGCGTTGGCGGCCCGGACGCCGCCGATCACTTGCGCGGCCTGATGCAGCCCGGTGCGGGTCGGGGTCCAGTTCGTCAGCGAGGGAAGCGGCATGGCGAGACCTCCTACTCTAAACGGATGCGGGGATTGAGCACCGCGTAAAGCACGTCGGCGGTGAAGTTGGCGACCAGGATAATCGCCACGGTGACCATCACGATGGCCTGGATCAGCGGCAGATCGCGGTTCTTGATGGCCGTCGTGACCAGCAGGCTGCCCAGGCCGGGGTAGCTGAACACCGACTCGATCACCACCAACCCGCTCATCAGCCAACCGGTGCTGGTGGCGATCACCGTGATGGTCGGGATCAGGGCATTGCGCAGCACGTGTTTGAAGATCACGACGCGAAAAGGCAGCCCTTTGAGCACGGCGGTACGCACGTAGTCGCGCTTGAGTTCTTCGATCACCCCGGCGCGCACCAGCCGCACGATGTACGCGATCAGCACCAGCGTTGCCGCGATGGCCGGGAGCCACAACACCGGCAGCGCCTCGCGGAAGGTCGTACCGGGCCGGATGAACGAGCTGGCGGGGAACCAGCCGATCCGGTCCGCGATGAAATTGTCCTTCCATTTCAGCGCGACGGTGTTGATCAGGAACAGGCCGGTGACGAATTCGGGCAGGCTGACCACCGACAGCGACAGCACCGAGATCGCACTGTCGATGGGTCGGCCCTCGTTGAGTCCGGCGATCACCCCCAGGAAGACCGAGAGCGGCACCGCCATCAGCAGGGTGAGCAGCGCCAACCAGCCGGAATGCACGAGCCGCTGGCCCACGACCTCACGGATGTTTTCCTGCGCGCCGGAGTAGGTCGTGCCCCAATCCCCCTGCACGAAATTGATCCCCCAGTGAACGTACTGGAGCAGCAGGGGTTCGTTCAACCCCAGTTCCTCGCGCTTGGCTTCGACCGCTTGCGCGCTGGCTTCCCGACCCAAAATCACGCGGGCCACGTCGCCCGGCAGCACGCGCGTCAGGATGAAGACCAGCACCGAGGTCAGGAACAAGGTGAACACGAAAAAAATCATGCGGCGGATCAAAAAGCGTCCCATATTAGTGGCTGCTTTCGCGTGGGGCTTCTTGTTGAAGCGTCGTCAGTTCGTCGAGCGGAATGTGACAGCGGATGAAATGCCCGTCGCCATCATCGCGCCAGGGCGGCTCCGCCTGTTCGCAGATTGTCCCGATCTTGCGCGGGCAGCGGGTGTGGAAACGGCACCCGGTCGGCATCGCGCGCGGGCTGGGGAGATCGTCCGTCAGCCGGATACGCCGGGTGCGCTGCCGGGCGTCGATCACCGGAATGGCCGAGACCAGCGCCTCGGTATAGGGGTGGTAGGGCGGCTGGAACAGGTCATGCCCGTAGCCCACTTCGAACAACTCCCCCAGGTACATCACGGCCAGGTAATCGGCCAGGTAGCCGACCACCGCCAGGTCGTGCGAGATGAACAGGTAGGCGGTATCGCACTCCGCTTGCAGTTGGGCCAGCAGGTTGAGCACGGCAGCCTGGACCGATACGTCCAGCGCCGAGACCGGCTCGTCACAGATGATCAGCGCCGGGTTGGAGGCAAAGGCCCGCGCGATGGCGACACGCTGTTTTTCGCCCCCGCTCAGCTCGCCGGGATAGCGGTGCGCGTATTCGGGCCGCAGGTTGACGGCTTGCAGCAGTCGCCGCACTTCCTGGTCGGCTTGCGCCCGGTTCAGCCGGGCCAGCCGGATCAACGGGCGGCGGATGGCCTGGCCGACCGTCAGGTAAGGGTTGAGCGAATCCTGCGGGTTCTGGAAGACCATTTGCAGTTGGGCCAGCACCTCGCGCTCCCGTTCGCGCACACTGCCCTTGATCTCCACGCCCAGCAGATCGATTGTCCCGGCGGTGCGATCTTCCAGGCCGATGATCAGCCGCGCGAGCGTGGTTTTGCCGCTGCCGCTTTCGCCCACCAGCCCCAGCGTGCGCCCCTTCTGGATGCCCAGGTTCACGCCGTCCACTGCACGGACCGGGGCCGGAGGAATGCGCCGGATCAGCTCGCGCAGGGTCGGGCTGACCTCGAAATGTTTGGTCAGGCCCTGGGCTTTGAGCAGGCTTGCGCGTTCCGCCTCCGCCCGTTCGGCGGCGGCATTTTCCCGCGGCGCGCTCGCCAGCGTGAGCGTACCGTGCGCGATCTCCTGCCAGCGGTGGCAGCGCACCCGGCGGCCCGGCTCCGGGCTGTCGAGCGGCGGGCGCGTCCGGCAGCGGTCGATAGCCAGCGGACAGCGCGGGGCAAACACACAGCCCGGCGGCAGGTCGGCCAGCAGCGGCGGGCGTCCGGGGATGGTCTGCAAGGCCGCGTCGCGCTTGGTCTGGCCGAGGCGGGGCACGCTGTTCAGCAGCCCGGCGGTGTAGGGATGCAGGGGGCCGGCAAACAGGTCCGCGGCAGGGGCGTCTTCCATGATTTCCCCGGCATACATCACGACCACGCGCTCGCACAACTGCGCGACCACGCCCAGGTTGTGGGTCACGTACAGCGCCCCGGCACCTTCGTCGTGGATCAGATCGCGCACCAGGTCGAGAATCACCGCCTCGGTGGTGACGTCCAGGTTGGTCGTCGGTTCGTCCAGGATCAGCAGTTGGGGCGATGTGCTCAGCGCCATCGCGATCACGATGCGCTGCTGCATCCCCCCGCTGAGTTCGTGCGGATAGCGGCGCAGGATGCCTTCAGGATCGGCCAGGTTCACCCGGCGGAACATCTCGACCGTCTTGGCGCGGGCAGCAGCCTGATCCAGCCCGGCGTGCCGCCGCAGAATCTCCGCGACCTGCTCCCCGACCCGGATCGAGGGGTTCAGCGCCGCGCCCGGATTTTGGGGCACCATCGCCAGGCGCGCGCCCCAGACGGCTTCCATTTCGCGGCGTGACTTGCTCATCAAGTCCTCGCCCATGAACTGGAGCCTGCTGCCCGGCTCGGCGCGTCCATTCGCGGCCAGGTAGCGCATCAACCCGGTCGCGGCGGTCGATTTGCCCGATCCCGATTCCCCGACGATGCCGTAGATTTGCCCCGCCTGGACTTCGATCTCGAAGTCGCGCACGGCCTGAATCCACTTCGGGCCGATTTTGTAGCTGATGCATAGTTGGTGAGCACTGAAGAGAGGCATCGTTTAACCGCTTTTCTGGATGGCGCGTTTGATCCCATCCGACATCAGGTTGACGCCGACGACCAACAGGGCAATCGCCGCCGCCGGATATTCCAGCGCCCAGGGGGTCAGGTTGTACAGCCCGCCGCGATTTTCGTTGACCATCAGGCCCCAATCGGGCGTGGGTGGGCGCGCCGAGACGCCCAGGAACCCCAGCGCGGCGACCAGGAAGATCGCGTAGGAGAAGCGCAGTGAGGCTTCGACCACCAGCGCCGGAATCACTGAGGGGAAGATTTCCCGCAGGATGATATACAACCGGGCTTCACCCCGGATCTGCGCCGCCTGGACGAACGTCCGCGTTTTGATGTCGAGCGTGGCGCTGCGGACCACGCGGGCCACAATCGGCACATACACCAGCGAGATCACGATCAGGATGCTGTCGTCGGTCAGCCGCTGCTGCCAGCTCCCCGGCTTGAATTCGAGATTGTTCAAGACGCCCAGCATCACCAGCGCGATCAGCAGGGCGGGCATCGCCAGCAGGGCATCGATGATCCGGCTGGCGATCTCGTCGACCATCCCGCCCTGATACCCGATGAACAGCCCCAGCAGTGCCCCGATGATCACGGCGATCAGCGTCCCCAGGCCCGCGATGCGAAAGATGCTCGACGCGCCCAGAATCACCCGGCTGAACACGTCGCGGCCCAGGTAATCCGTGCCGAACGGGTAGGCGCCGGGATCGTACATATCGGGATCGACCAGCCGGGCCGGATCGTGGGCAATCGTCCGCGCGATATGTCCGGGGCGGAAGGTGGGGGCGATCCGCGGATCAGACGATTGATCGTTGGCGCGGTAGGGGGCCAACTGTGCGCCGAACAGCGCCAGGACCAGGAAAAAGAGGACGATCAGGGTGCCTATCGCCGATTGCGGGCTGCGCATGACCTCGCGCACGAATTTTGCGGCGGTGATCAGCCGTACAGACCGGTTCAGACGCGGAAGTTCCAGGGATTCTTCGGACATGCGCGCCCTTTCAGGGGATAGCCGGTAAACGACAGGCGGGGACTGTCTGTCCCCGCCTGAATCCTATCTTCTTTTCCGACCGCTAGCTACACCTGGACCGCGTTGAAATTCGTCCGGCCAGGGAAGGGGTGCAGGCTGACGCCGTTCACGTAGTCCGCCATCACGCCGAACGACGCGAAGAAGTACGAGATGATGAACGGTCCGCGCTCGATCAGGAGGCGCTGAATCTCGTGATAGGCCGTCACGCGCGCGGCTTCGTCCAGCGATGTCCCGGCGGTCTCGATCAGTTGGTCGATTTCGGGATCGCTGAAGTGCGCTTCGTTCCACTGTGCGCCCGACTTCAGGTACAGGTCCAGGTAGACCTGTGGCACCGGGCGTGCGCCCCACGGGGTGATGCCGAGATCAACTTCCAACCAGCCGTTGTCCGCATAGTAGACCGATTCTTCTTGCGGCTCGATGGTGATCTTGATGCCCGCTTCTTCCCACTGCGCGGCCAGCGCCTGCGCCAGCGCGACGCGATCCGCCAGGTTGGGGACGTAGAGCGTCATCTCTAACCCATCCGGATACCCGGCCTCGACCAGCAGTTGTTTGGCGGCGGCGGGATCGCGCGCCGGGAGCGGCGTTTCTTCGGTGTAATACGCGGCGAAGACGGGGCCAATCGGCGTGTCACGTCCCACGGCGCCAAAGCCGAACTGGATGCGGTCGAAGATCGCCTGGCGATCCGTGGCCATCCGGAACGCCTGCCGCACCTTCGGGTTGCTGCCCGGCTCGCGGTCGGACCGGATGCGCATCACGTCGTGGCCGCTGGTCGGAATATTCTGGGGATCGTAACCGGCTTCACTGGACAGGCTGAGGAAGGTGGCGTTGTCCATGCGCAGCACGGCATCGACGACCCCACCGCGCAGGGCGTTGACCGCCGCTTCGACGTTCTCGAAATAGATGAATTCGAGGATGGTAATGCCCGGCGCCCCGGCCCAATAGTCGGCGTGAGCCGTGAACGTGGCGCGGTCGGTGACGTATTCTTGCAGCTTGAAGGGGCCGGTTCCGTTGAACTCCGTCCCGATGTTCTCCGCCCCGGTCTTCAGGATCACGGCGTGATTGTCGGTCAGGTTGTAGAGGAAATCGGGATTGGTGCCCTTGAGCGTGAAGACGATGCTGTTGCCTTCGCCCGCGGCGACACTGTCCACATTGGCGAACAGGTTGGCGGTCGGGCCGTCGGCGCGCAGGCGGTCGAAGGTCCAGATGATGTCGTCGAGCGTCAGGTCGCTGCCATCATGGAATTTGACGCCCTCGACGATGTCCAACGTATAGGTCAGGCCGTCGTCGCTCACCGACCAGGACTTTGCCAGGCGCGGAACCAGGTTGGAACCGCTGTCCGTATCGATCAGATAATCATAGACTGCGTTCAGAAACGCAATTTCGGTGTCTGCTGAAGCCGTGAGGGGATCGAGAGTCGCCGGTGCGCCTCCCCAGGCGGCGCGTAGGACACCCGCCTCGCGGCGAGCCAGCACCGCCGCTGCCTGTCGGGAATCCAGTTCAAGACCCTGGATGCCAAACAGCGAGGCGGTCAGCCCGGCAGCAGTGACTTTGAAAAAATTGCGACGCGTCAGAGGGGTAAGCACGACACTTTCGTTGTTTCTGGGAGTTCTGCTCATGATTATCTCCTGATTCTGTAACGGGGTGTCGGATGATATTATGACAGACATCGATTAATTGCACCACTGATGCTCGTTCTTTTTAACCATAGTTATGGAGCAATTAAGGTTGCGAGTACTTTAGTTGCGCTGTATGATTTAGCAGCGCAACTTCACACGGCATTCGGCGTATTTTATTTAGTTCCTTCGGGATCGTCCTGTCACCGTCCTCTTCGGTAGGTCATTGGTCTGGGTTTTACCCCAAGATCGTGTAAAGGAGAAGCCGTTCGATGGCTGAAGCGTTCATACAGATCAGCAAATTGGTCAAGACATTCGACACGCCTGCGGGCCCCCTCAACGTCCTGCGTGGCATCGATCTGGAAATCCACAAAGGGGACTTCGTCGCCCTGGTGGGCCCGTCGGGCAGCGGCAAGACGACCTTCTTGAACATGATGACGGCGATTGATACGCCCACCTCCGGCGAGGTGATCATTGGCGGCGTGCCCATCACCCAGGCGGCGCAGCGCAAGCTCACCAAGTGGCGCGCCCGGAATGTCGGGATCGTGTTCCAATTCTTCCAACTGCTCCCCACCTTGACCGTGGCGGAAAACGTGATGGCTCCGATGGATTTTGCCAACGTCTGGAAGCCCAAAGAGCGGCGCGAAATCGCCCTCAAGCTGCTGGATCGCTTCGGGATCAGAGACCAGGCCGTCAAGACGCCCGATATGCTGTCCGGTGGCCAACAGCAGCGCGTGGCGATTGCGCGCGCCCTGGCCAACAATCCGCCGCTGGTCGTCGGCGACGAGCCCACCGGCAACCTGGATCGGATGAGCGCCAAAAACGTGTTCGACCTGTTCCAGCAGTTGGCCGACCGGGGTACCACGGTCATCATCGTGACTCACGACCGCGATCTCGTTCGCAATGTGCCCAAGTTGCTCGAACTGCGTGACGGGACCATTGGTGAGACCACGCTCGAAGCGGCGGCCCGTCGTCGTACTCAGGAACTGCGTGCGTCCCGTACCAAGACCGCTACCAAGGGGTAGGGCTGACCGTTTCGGAAATTCTACGCTACCAGTAGGCGTTGGGAGAAAAAGGTACCATGAGCACTGAAACACTCATTTCCTTGCAGAATGTCGAGAAAATCTACAAGACGAAGGCGGGTCCGCTGCGTGTTCTCAAAGGGGTGAACCTGGAGATCAAGCCGGGCGAGTTTGTGGCGATTGTCGGCCCGTCGGGCAGCGGCAAAAGCACCCTGATCAACATGATCACCGGCATTGACCGCCCGACGTCGGGCGAGGTCTTTGTCGCCGGTCAGCGCCTCACGCACCTCAGCGAGAACCAGGTCGCCAAGTGGCGCGGGCGCAACGTGGGAGTCGTCTTCCAGTTCTTCCAACTCCTGCCGACCTTGACGGTGATCGAAAACGTGATGATGCCGATGCACTACACCGGCACCTACAAGGGCAAACGCCGCGAGCGGGCCATGCAACTGCTGGAAATGGTCGATCTGCCGGACGTGGCGAATAAGTATCCCAGCCAGATTTCGGGCGGGCAGCAGCAGCGCGCCGCGATTGCCCGTGCGCTCGCCAACGATCCCAAGTTGATCGTCGGTGACGAACCGACCGGCAACCTGGACGTGATTTCCGCCGGCCTGATGTTCGCCATGTTCGAAGACCTGGTGGCCCAGGAAGGCAAGACCATCGTCATGGTCACGCACGACCGTGATCTGGCCGGGCAGATCCCGCGCGTAGAAGAAGTTCGTGATGGGCAGCTCGTCGCGCACGACCAGATTGATGGCCGGTTGGTCGGCGGCGTTGAGGAAGCCTGGGCCGTGTCGGGCGAGCAGCAGTGAGGCTGATCATCAATGCAAATTACATCACACGAGAAAAATGAAGTCATGGTCTTCACCCTGGTAGGCCGGATCGACAGCGTCGGCGCGGGCGAGATGGATGCGGCGCTGCAAGCAGCGGCCACTGAGGGCAAGTACAAGATGGTGCTCGACATGACCGGCGTGACATATATCAACAGCGCCGGACTGCGCACCCTGGCCGATATTCTCACGCGCAACCGGGCCCACGGGGGTGACTTGCGTCTGGTGGCCTTGAATCCGAAAGTCGAGCGTGTCTTCAAGATCATCGGGTTCGACAAGTTCTTCGACACCTATTTCAGTGTCGACGCTGCCGCGGGCGAATTCTAGGCCGAACTCATCGCTTGATCACAGCAGGAGGGAACGCCGGTTCTTCCGGGCGTCAGCTACCTCCTGCTGTTTGATTCAGGCTCCATGCTGGGGATCATTCTGCAATCAGGGCGGCGGTCAGGAGTTTGTACTTTTCCGTGATGGGATGGAGTGGGTAACGCAGGACGAAGATACCTTCACTGGCCAGGGTCATCATTTCGTCGGAGTGCGGTACGACGGCGGCGACCGGCGCGTTATAGGTTTGTTCTACCCGTTGTTTCACTTCTTGTTCCGAAAAGACGGACGGAACCTTGTTCACCACCAGCACCATGCGCGGGACGTCGAGCTTGCGCGCCACTTCGACCGTGACGCCGGTCCCCTGGAAATCCTGCTGATCGGGCCGCATGACGATCACCAGCGCGTCCGAGATCGCGATGGACAACAGGGTTTCTTCGTTGAGGCCGGGATGGGTGTCGATCAAGAGGATGTCGAGGTCGAGCTGCTCGATGAGATCGTGGAACCCATCGTTGAGCAGTCCGACGTCGTAGCCTTCGCGTACCACGCGCGCGATTTCGCCCGCCTTGATGCTGGATGGAATGAGATAAATCTGGCCCTTGATCGGGGTGCCTAAAAGCTGGGTCAGGTCGTAGGCGGTTTGACCGATGTCGCACTTACCCCAGAGATAATCGTTCAGGGCGTACTTGATGGTGTCGGGGTTGAGTCCAAACAGCACATGAATCCCTGGCGACTGGATGTCTGTATCGACTACCCCCACCCGATTCCCCTGGATGGCGAGTAAGGTCGCAATATTGGCGGTGGTATTCGATTTGCCGGTTCCGCCTCGAAATGAATGCACCGAAATGATTTTGTACATGCATCCTCTCCGCTGATTAGTTTTACGCAGTATAAGCCATGATAAGGAATGGTGCCAATCCGCTTGATTCTACACCATCT
>CAYRWY010000048.1:0-20265 GCA_964427955.1 uncultured Anaerolineaceae bacterium | reverse complement strand
GCCGTGTGACGCCGAGTGTGGTCATGCTGGTCTGGATCGTGGCGCTGACGGCGGCGGTGGCGACGCTGGACACCGCCTTCTGGCAGCTCAAACGTTACCAGCTTCCCGTGATGGCGCTGTTTTTTCCGGCGGCGGCCTGGGCGTCGGCGGTGTTTGGCGATCTGCTCGAAGCCCGGCTGAAGTTTCGCGCCGCGCGCTGGGGGCTGCCGGTCCTGATCCTGGTCCCCTCGCTCTTCACGACGATCACGTTCGCGCGCAATTACACGGAAAATGTGTCGGTCGTGCGTGACCAGCAGGTCCCGATGGCGCGCTGGGTCAAGGCCAATCTGCCGCCGGACGCCCGGATCGGGGTGCACGACGTCGGGCTGGTGCGCTACTTCGGCAGCCGGGCGCTGTACGACGTGGTCGGCCTGACCACGCCCGGTCCCGCTGTCGCCTGGCGGCAGGGTCCGGGGGCCATCTATGAGGCGATGGCCCACAGCGACTACCGCCCGGACTATTTCGCCATCTATCCCGACGTGCAGGGCTTGCATTACCTGCTGGATGCAGGCATCTTCGGTCCGGTGCTGGCCGAGTTCCCGGTCAATTTGCCGGATCACAACGTCGCCGCCGCGGCGGGCTACCAGGCGGTGTATGCCGCTGACTGGTCGAACACGCGCGCCGAGGAGCAGATCGCGCAGCCCACGACCCTGGCCTACACCGCGGGGATGACGCTGGTGGATCGGTTGGACGTCGCGAACCTGGACAGCGAAGCGGATCACGACTATCGCTGGTGGCAGGATCAGACGCCGCCGGGGTTTGTGACCGAGGTCTACCACCAGGTCTACCGCGCCTGCGATCTGCCGGAGGCGGACTGCTGGGCGACGGACGGCGGGCGCGTGCTCACCGGCGGGGAGGAATTCACCCTGAAGACCACTCCCGATCAGGACCTGCTGCTGGTCACGCGCGTGCATGGCCGGAGCGGGGTGCCGTTGACCGTCTACGTGAATGATAAACGGCTGGGTCAGCAGGTACAACCGGCAGTTCCCTCGCGTTGGATAGAAGTAGTAACATTTATACCACGAACCGTTCTCACGGGGACGGAGACGCGCATCCGCATCGTGGCCCACCCTGCTGGTTCTGACACCTATTCGCCGTACTATCATTGGGCCTATCAGGGCACCTATGCGGAGCCGCCGCTGGTCTCTCCGAACATCGTGGCGACCTTTGGCGAGGACCTGGGGATTATCCTGAACAGCGCGCAGATCACGCCGAAAGTGATGCAGCTCGACGTAGACCTGGTCTGGTTTGGCCTGGATGCGCAAGCACGAGATACCTTAGTTTTCGTACATTTGTATAATCAGGATAATCTGAACACTGAGCCGGTGGCTCAGGTCGTGGCGCGCCCTGCCGGAGACGTGTTGCCCCCAGCGAACTGGCTGCCCGGCACGGTTCGGGATCATTATACGGTGCCGCTGCCCCGCGATCTTCCTCCCGGAACCTATGAAGTTGCCATCGGGATGTACGACGCGCGCACGGGGGAACGTTATCCGGTGACTGGCCCGGAAGCCACGGCGGACCGCCGGTTGTTTATCGGAAGAATGACGGTTGAGGAGTCGCTCCAGTGAAAATTACTTTTACCTTGAATGGGCAGGTCGTGGACGTCGAGGCCGCCCCCTCTGAGAGCTTGTTCAGGATGCTCCGCCACAACGGCATCTTCAGTGTGAAATACGGCGATGATCGCGGGCAGACCGGCGCGGACCTGGTGCTGCTCGACGGCGTGCCGGTCGTCTCGTCGCTGATCCTGGCGTCTCAGGTCGAAGGCCGCCGCGTGGTGACGGTCGAAGCCCTAGGCGGCGCGCAGGAGCGCGGCTGGCGCGGGACGGCGCCGCTGCACCCAATCCAGACAGCCTTCATCGAAACCGGCGCGATCCAGTGCGGTTACTGCACGCCGGGCATGGTGCTGGCCGCCAAAGTGCTGCTGGAGCGCAATCCCAACCCCACCGAAGCGGAAGTGCGCGAGGCCTTGTCCGGCGTGTTGTGCCGCTGCACGGGCTACATCAAGCCGGTCGAAGCGGTGCTGCGCGCGGCAGCGGTCATGCGCGGCGAGGCCGTGCCGCCGATCAGTGGCAAAGAAGGACTTCCCCCGCCCACTGATCTGTTCACGCCGGTCGGTGAATACCCGCCGCCGCAGTTGGCCGGTGAGGGAGGCGACTCCGGCGTGCGGACGGGCACCCTGCCGATCATGATTGTCGCGCCGGAGGTCGATACCTTGCAGCAGGTCGGCAAACCGGCCCGCAAGATCGATGCCCGCAAGCTGGTACAGGGCAACCCGGCGTTTACCGACGACCTGGAAATGCGCGGGATGCTGGTCGGCAAACTGCTGCTCAGCCCGCACGCGCACGCCCTGATCAAGCGCATCGACGCCAGCCGGGCACGGGCCTTGCCCGGCGTGCACGCCGTCCTGACGCACGAAGACCTGCCGCGCGTGGTCTATACGACCGCCGGTCAGAGTCACCCGGAACCGGGACCGCACGATAATTTCAGCCTGGACCGCCACCTGCGCTTTGTCGGGGATCGCGTCGCCGCCGTTGCCGCCGAGACGGAAGAGATCGCGCTCCAGGCGTTGGAACTGATCGACGTGGAGTACGAAATCCTCTCCGCGGTCTTCGACCCGCGCGAGAGCATGAAGCCCGGCGCGCCGGTGCTGCACGACGAGCCGGAAAGCTGGCATATCGAGGACAAAGCCCGCAACCTGGCCACGGTTATCGAATGGCAGGTGGGCGACCTGGAAGCCGGGTTTGCCCAGTCGGATCGCGTCTTCGAGGCGACCTACTACAGCCCCAAGGTGCAGCAGACGCCCATCGAACCGCACGTCGTGGTGACGTGGTGGGACGAAGACGACCGGCTGGTGATCCGCACCAGCACCCAGGTCCCCTTCCACGCGCGCCGCATCCTGGCCCCGGTGCTCGGCCTGCCCGAAAAGCGCATCCGGGTCATCAAGCCGCGCATCGGCGGCGGGTTCGGCGTCAAGCAGGAAGTGCTGATCGAGGACATTTGCGCGCACCTGACCATCGTCACCGGCCACCCGGTGCGGCTGGAATACACCCGTGTCGAGGAATTCGCTGCCAGCCGCTCGCGCCATCCCATGTACGTCACGCTGCGCACGGGCGTGAGCAGCGATGGCCGCATCCTGGCCAACGATATGTACCTGTTGAGCGACACTGGCGCGTACGGCTCGCACGCCATGACCGTGGCGGGTAACACCGGCCACAAGGCAATGGCGCTCTACAACGCGCCGCATATCAAGTTCCACGCCGATACGGTCTACACCAACACCCCGCCCAGCGGCGCCTATCGCGGCTACGGCGTGCCCCAGGGCTTCTGGGCGCTGGAGCCGCACATCGAATGGATCGTGCGCGAAATGGGCTTCGATCCGCTCGAATTCCGCCTGAAAAATGCCATCAAGACCGGTGATGAGCACCCGGTCAGTAAAGCCTGGAGCGAGGGCCGCGCCGCCGAGGCCGAGTACATCACCTCGTGCGGCCTGCCGGAATGTGTGGAGCAGGGCGCAGCGGCGATTAGGTGGGAGGAGAAGTTCGCCAATCCCGACTGGCACCAGGTGCCCGGCCACCCGCATTTGCGCCGGGGTATTGGCGTGGCGACGGTGATGCAAGGCACGGCCATTCCCCGCCTGGATATGGGCGCGGCCAGCCTCAAGATCAACGACGACGGCTCGTTCAACCTGCTGATCGGCGCGACCGATCTTGGCACCGGGTCGGATACGGTCCTGACCCAGATGGCGGCGGAAGTGTTGGGCTGCGAGCCGGAGGATTTCATCACCTACTCGTCCGACACGGATTTCACGCCCTTCGACAAGGGCGCGTATGCGTCCAGCACGACCTACATCTCCGGCCAGGCTACCGTCCGGGCGGCGCAAAAGGTCGCGGACCAGATGCGCGAAGTAGCGGCTCGCCTGCTCAACAAGCAGGCGGATGTTGCTCCCGTTGCGCCCGAAGACCTCACTCTGCGCCACCGCGCCGTCTATGCGCCCGATGGCCGCTCGGTTTCCCACCGTGAGATCGCCCTCAACAGCCTGCACGGCGAGTTGCAGCACCAGATCATGGCGACCGCCAGCTACGTCAGCCCGGACTCGCCGCCGCCGTTTGCCGCGCAGTTCGTGACGATCACGCTGGACACCGAAACCGGCCAGTTCACGGTCGATGAGATGGTGATGGCCGTGGACAGCGGCGTCATCGTCAACCCCGTCACGGCCAGCGGCCAGATCGAGGGCGGGATGGTCCAGGCTCTCGGCTACGGGCAGTGCGAGGAAATGGCCTTCGACGCCGCCGGGCGGATGACCAATCCGCAGTTTGGCCCGTACAAAATCTATCGCGCCGACGAAATGCCCGAAATGGGCGTGATCTTCGTCGAGACCTACGAGCCGAGCGGACCGTTCGGGGCCAAAGCGGTCGCCGAAATTCCGCTGGACGGGGTCGGCCCCGCCCTGGCGAATGCTGTGTACGACGCTGTCGGCGTGCGGATTCTCGATGCCCCGCTGCTCCCGGAGAAGATCTGGCGGGCTTTGCAGGGAAGGCGGTCGGGTTGAACGAAGATCGGGCAGTTTTCGAGGCGGCACTTTTGGCGCAGCGCGAAGGTCGGGCGGCGGCGCTGGCCACCGTCGTCCAGACCCAGGGGTCTGTCCCGCGCCAGGCGGGGAGCAAGATGCTGATCTGGCCGGATGGTAACATTGTCGGCACGGTCGGCGGCGGCGAAGTCGAAGCCCTGGCGATCCGCGAGGCCCAGGCGGCGATCCTTGACGGCAAGACCCGCATGTTGAGTTATAATCTAACCGATCTGTCGTCGGGCGATCCCGGCGTGTGCGGCGGAACGGTGACGCTGTTCGTCGAGCCGCTGCGACAGCCGCCGACGGTGGTCGTGATCGGCTGCGGGCACGTGGGCCGCGCGCTGGCCGAGCTGGCGAAATGGATGGAATTCCGGGTGATCGTAATGGACGACCGTCCCGGTTTTGCCACCGCCGAGCAGATCCCAGGCATGGATGGTTACATCGAGGCCCCGCCTGCCGAACTGGTGCAGCGGTTGGAGATCACGTCCCAGACCTGCATCGCCGCGGTGACGCGTGGCCTGGTGGTCGATCAGGCGCTGCTCCCGGCGCTGTTGGCGACGCGCGCCCCCTACATCGGCCTGATCGGGAGCCGCCGCCGTTGGGCGATGACGGTGAAGGCCCTGACCGAACAGGGGATCAGCCAGGCCGATCTGGACCGCGTGCACTCGCCGATCGGGTTGGAACTGGGCGCCGAAACACCCAAAGAAATCGCGGTGAGCATCATGGCCGAGATCGTCATGGCCCTGCACGGCGGCACCGGCCAGCCTATGGCTCACCACGTCCGCCGGAACACCGAGTGAGGGGAAGCATTCGTTGAAGATACTGGCCGTAAGCGACGTTATCCTGCCTCAAATGGAGGATCACACGTACTTGCAGCGGACGTTTCCGGACGTCAGCCTGATTGTGAGTTGTGGCGACCTTCCGGTCAGCTACCTGGATTTCATATGTTCGGCCCTGAACCTGCCGCTGTTTTTTGTGCGCGGCAATCACGACACGGATTACGTCCCGCCTGATCCGGGCGGCGACAATCTGCACCTGAAGTTCTTCAAGCGTGGCAAATATACCTTCGCCGGGTTAGAAGGCTCGATCCGCTACAGCCATCAAGGTGCGATCCAGTATTCCGACGACGAGATGTGGCTGATGGTGCTGCGCCTTTTGCCCCGGCTGCTGGTGCGGCGTCAGCGTTACGGCTACGGGGTGGACATCATGGTGACGCATTCTCCGCCGCGCGGCATCCATGACATCCCGGACGATTTCGCCCACCGGGGTTTCAAGGCATTTCGCTACCTGATCCGCTGGGGACGGCCCATGTATATGATTCATGGGCATGTCGATACCTGGGATAATCGCAAATCGCGCGAGACCGTGTGCGGCAAGACGAAGGTGTTGAACATCAATCCCTTTATGCTGTTGGACATTAACCACTAAACGAAGAAAAAGGCTATGTGGCAAAACTACTATACCGTTACTTCGATGAGCGAGGCGCTCGATTTGCTGGCCGATTACGGCGAGCGGGCGCGTGTTGTGGCCGGGGGCACCGACCTCGTCCTGGAACTGGAGCGCGGGCAGCGTCCCGGCGTCGATACCCTGATTGACATCAGCCGCGTGCCCGGTCTGGACCAGGTCACGGTGCGCGGCGACACCATCCGGATCGGCCCGCTGGTGACCCACAACCAACTGGTCGCTCAACCGCTGATCGCCGAGCGGGCGTTGCCGCTGGCGCAGGCGGCCTGGACGGTCGGGGCGCCCCAGATTCGCAATCGGGGCACGGTCGCCGGGAACGTCATCACGGCCAGCCCGGCCAACGACACCATCCCGCCCCTGTGGGCGCTGGGGGCGTCGGTGACGCTTTCGTCCAAGCGGGGCGAGCGTACGCTTGATTTTCCGTCGTTCTACCAGGGCGTGCGCCGGACCGCGCTGGCACCTGACGAGATGCTGACGGCGATCACCTTTCCGACGCTGGCGCGGAACGAGCGCGGGATTTTCCTGAAGTTGGGCTTACGCAAGGCGCAGGCGATTTCCGTGGTGAACACCACTGTCATTTTAGGTTTCGACGGGGACCGGATCAATCACGCCGTGATCACGTTCGGCAGCGTGGCCCCAACGATTGTCCGCGCGCCGGTCGCCGAGCAGTATTTGCAGGGCAAAACCCTGACCGATGCCACCATCCGTGAAGCCGCCCGCCTGGCCGGGAACGCGCCGACGCCGATTGACGATGTGCGCAGCAAGGCCGCCTATCGCTCCGAGATGTGCCGGGTGTTGGTGGCACGCGCCCTGCGCGCGCTGCGTGATGGCGCCGAGCGCGCCGGATGGCCCGCTGACCCGGCGATGCTGTGGGGCCAGCACGCGATCCATGCGCTGCCCGAAGCGGTCCGGCACGAGGATAACGCCAGCGACACCATCGTGACCACCGTGAACGGCCAGACCTATACGGTCACCGGCGGCGCGACCAAGACCCTGCTGCGTTTCCTGCGCGAAGATATTGGTCTGATCGGCACCAAAGAAGGATGTGCGGAAGGGGAGTGCGGCGCGTGCACGGTCTACCTGGATGGCATGGCGGTGATGGCCTGCCTGGTCCCGGCCCCGCGCGCGCACGGCGCCGAGATTGTGACCGTCGAAGGTCTGGCGGACGGCGACGCACTGCATCCGCTCCAGCGGGCCTTCGGCGAGACCGGGGCGGTCCAGTGCGGCTACTGCACGCCGGGCTTTCTGATGGCGGGGGCCAAACTGCTGGAAGAGCACCCGCAGCCTACTCGTGAGCAGATCGAGCAGAGTATCACCGGCAACCTGTGCCGGTGCACCGGGTACTACAAGATCGTCGAGGCGTTTGAGAAGGCGGTTGGTTACGCCGGAGACCTGAAGGAGAAAGCGCGATGAGCACCGTAGTGCAGGCAAAGAAGAAGAAGTCCGCGCGTCGAGGGCTGCCGATCTTGGGGTTGGTCTTCGCGATTGCCGTAGGGGCCTTATCGTATGGCATCTCGTCGCCGCTGGTCAAATTTGGCGAGGAGCGCAACCCCAAGCTGAACACGTCGATCGACAACCTCCGCACGAACCTGGAAGCCCGTCAGTGGTACGTCAACAGCGAGAAGTATCATAAGAACAAGGGGGTCGAGATCATCACCGCCATCGTGTTGTGGTTCGTGATGATGGCCCTGGCCATGTTCGTCGTCGCGGCAGCCCTGTTTGGCACTGATCCTGAAAAGGAGGCCTGGCGCAGCATGGGGCCTTCGCCCGCCAACAAGAAGGCGACCATCAAGCAGATGAAAAAGGACCTCAAGGCCGCCAAGCAGTTGGCCAAAGAACAGCAGCAGAAGAAGAAAACCCAGGAGAAAAAGTGATCATCCCTCTTCAGGAGAGATGCTTTTAACGCGCGAGGAGTGTCATGGTCGTGGAGAATAAAGATTTTGTGATTGGCCAGAGCGTTCACCGGATCGACGCCGTGAGCAAGGTCAAAGGCGAGGCGTTGTATCCTGGCGACATCGACATGGAAGGCCAGCTCTGGATGAAGATCCGGTTTTCGGATCGCGTTCATGCCCGCATCGTGTCGATTGATACCCGGAAGGCCGAGGCTTATCCGGGCGTCGTGGCCGTGCTGACGGCGAAGGATGTTCCGGTCAACGAGTACGGGTTGGGGATTCATGATCAGCCGGTGTTGTGCGGGCCGGGCAGCGCCAAGGTCGGGGCGGACATCGTGCGCTGCATCAGCGATAACGTCGCGCTGGTCGTCGCCGATACCGAGCGTGCCGCTGCTGCCGCCGTAAAACTGATCGACGTCACCTATGAAGACCTGCCGGTTGTGACCGATCCGTATGAGGCGATGGCCGATGGCGCGCCGCAACTGCATCCCCATGCCAAAAACAACATCCTGTCCCACTATCGCATCCGGCACGGCGACATGGAGGCGGGGTGGAAACAGGCGGATGTGATCGTCGAAGGTGTCTACGAAACGGGCCGCCAGGAGCACGCCTACTTGCAGCCCGAAGCTGGCCTGAGCTATCTCGATGACGAAGGTCTGGTCACCGTGGTCGTAGCGGGGCAGTGGGTGCACGAGGATCGCGAGCAGGTGGCCCATGCCCTGGGCATCCCCGAAGATCAGGTGCGCATCATCTATCCGGCGATTGGCGGCGCGTTCGGAGGCCGCGAAGATATGTCGGTCCAGATCATCCTGGCGCTGGCCGCGACGAAGCTGCGCCAGCCCGTCAAGATCATCTGGAGCCGCGAGGAATCGATCATCGGCCACCACAAGCGCCATCCGGTGACGATCCGGGCGCGGTGGGGCGCGACCAAAGAGGGCAAGCTGGTCGCCGCCGAGGCCGAAGTCGTCGGGGATGGCGGGGCCTATGCCTACACGTCGCCCAAAGTGATGGGCAACGCGAATCTGATGGTCAGCGGGCCTTACGAGATTCCGAACGTCAAGGTCGATACCTACGCCATCTACACCAACAACATCCCCAGCGGGGCGTTTCGCGGGTTTGGCGGTCCGCAGGCGGCTTTTGCCGCCGAAAACCAGATGAACAAGCTGGCCGAAGCCCTGGGCATGGACCCGGTGGAACTGCGCGCCCGCAACGTCTTGAAAGAGGGCACCATCACCCCGGTCGGATCGCCGCTTCCGGCGGGCGTGACGCTCGACCGGGTGCTGGCCGAAGGGGCCGCTCGCAGCGGCTACTGGCAGCAGGCCGGTCAGGGCTGGCAGCGCCTCACCGTCGAGCAGCCGCAGGACCCGACCCGGCGCCGTGGCATTGGAGCGGCGATGGGGCTGAAGAATATCGGGTTCAGCTTCGGCGCGCCGGAGCACAGCTTTGCCACCATTGAGCTGTATGGCGCGAACGAGATCGAACGGGTGATCGTCCACCAGGCCGGAGCCGATGTTGGTCAGGGCGCGCATACCGTCTTCATCCAGATGGCGGCGGAGGCGGTCGGCGTGCCGGTCGAACGAGTCCAGTTGATGGGCCACGATACGGCTCACGCCGGGAATTCGGGCAGCTCGTCGGCGTCGCGTATGACCTTCATGTCCGGTAACGCTATCCGGGGCGCGGCGGCGCTGGCGCTGCAAAAGTGGCAGGACGAAGAACGTCCAGCCGTGGCGACCTACAAATATATCCCGCCCAAGACTACGCCCTACGATCCGGAAACGGGCAAAGCCGAGCCGAACTTCGCCTACGGCTACATGGCGCAGTTCGTCGAGGTCGAGGTCGATCTCGAAACCGGCCACGTCGAGGTGGTGCGCGTCGTTTCGGCGCACGACGTGGGCAAGGCCATCAACCCCCAGTCGGTGGAAGGGCAGATCGAAGGGGCCGTGATCCAGGCTCTAGGGTACTCGGTGATGGAAAATCTGGTCACCGACCAGGGCAAGGTGCTGAATCCCTATCTATCGACCTACCTGATCCCGACCATCTGGGATATTCCGCGCGAAGTCAAGTCCATCATCCTGGAATTCGCCGATCCGAATGGCCCCTGGGGGGCGCGCGGCATGGCGGAGATGCCGTTCATCCCGCTGGCCCCGGCCATTACGGCGGCAGTGCACGACGCCACCGGCATCTGGATGGATCATATTCCGCTGACGCCGGAGTTCGTGGTGGAAAAACTGCGTGAACGAGGTCTCGGTGTTATTTGATCGTGTGACCGTGGTGGTCAGGGGGGGCGGCGACCTGGCGTCGGGCGCCATCTACCGGCTGGCCAAAGCAGGCTTTCCTATCCTTGTGACCGAATTAGCCCGCCCGCTGGTCATCCGGCGGGCGGCGGCGTTTGCGTCGGCCATCTTCGAGGGCCAGGTGACCCTCGAAGGTCTGATCGCGCGCCGCATTGAGACCGCGGCGGACGCGGCGGCGGTCTGGGCCTCGGGGGACATCCCGGTCTTGGCCGACGAGGCGGGCGACAGCCTGCGGACGCTGCGCCCGGTGGTGGTGATCGACGCGCGGATGGCCAAGCGCAACCTGGGGACGACCCTGGACGATGCGCCGCTGGTGGTGGCGCTGGGGCCGGGCTTTGTCGCAGGCCAGGACTGCCACGCCGTGATCGAGACCAACCGGGGGCATTCACTGGGGCGTGTGATCGGGTCAGGCGCGGCAGAGCCGGATACGGGCCAGCCGGGCAGCGTGCAGGGGCACGTCGCGGATCGGGTGCTGCGCGCACCTGCCGCCGGGGTAGTGACGCCTCATGCCGCCATCGGCGATCTGCTTCACCAGGGGGATCGGGTCGCCAGCGTGGCCGATCAGCCGGTCTACGCGCCGTTCGATGGGGTGCTGCGCGGGTTGATCCACCCTTCGGTGCCGGTCAAACCGGGCCTGAAAATCGGGGATATCGATCCGCGTGCCATTCGCGAGCACTGTTTCAGCATTTCCGACAAAGCCTTAGCCATAGGAGGGGGCGTTCTGGAAGCAGTTCTGAGTGCGCCACAGGTGAGAGAGCGAGCATAAGGAGCGGTCATGCGATTGCGAGAGGCGCTGCGTATCCAGCGCGGGGAGATGGTCGCCTTTGTCGGAGCCGGCGGAAAAACGTCGGCTTTGTTTCGTCTGGCGGAAGAACTGCGCGCCGAGGGGTGGCGCGTGCTCGCCACGACTACTACGCGAGTGGGGCAGAGTGAAATGCGGCGGGCGCCCGCGAGTCTGCGGGTGACGACCGCCACCCAGTCCCAGGAAATCAACGCGCGGCTGAACGATCAGGGCTTCCTATTTCTCTATAGCGCCGACGATACCGGGCGGCATAAAATCATTGGCCTGAACCCGGATTACATTTCCAGCCTGATGGATTCGGTGAACTCGGACGTCCTGCTGATCGAGGCCGACGGATCACGGCGGCTCCCGCTCAAAGCGCCGAAGGAACATGAGCCTGTCATTCCTCAAGATGCATCATTGGTCGTGCCCGTGGCCGGACTGGACGTCCTGGGCCAGCCCTTCGACGAGGCCCACGTCTACAACGTGGTGCGCATCATCGACCGCTACGGTTTTCCCGAAGGTGCGCCGACCCTGCCGCCCTGGGTCGCCGTGACCCTGCGCGACGCCCAGTTGGGACTGCGCGGCGTGCCCGAACGGGCGCGGGTCGTGGCGCTGTTGAACAAGGTCGACTCCGGCGCGCATACCCTGCGCCGTGCCCGCCGGATCGCCCAGATGGTGCTGCGCTCGCCCCGCGTGGACGCCGTGGCGCTCGGTTCGATGCGCGCCATCGGCGAGCCGGTGGACGAGCTTCAGCAGCGGGTGACGGCAGTGGTGCTGGCCGCGGGGACGTCGTCACGCATGAGCGGGCAGTCGAAGATGCTGCTGCCCTGGGGCCGCCAGACGGTGATTGAGGCCGTCGTCAACCGGCTGCTCCCGTTTCATTTCGCCGAGATCGTGGTGGTTACTGGCTACCAGTCCGAAGCGGTCGAGCGCAAGCTGGCCCATCTGCCCGTTCGTCTGGTGCACAACGATCAGTACGACCAGGGCGAAATGTTGTCGTCGCTGCAAGCCGGTCTGCGCGCCTTGCCGGATAGCACGGCGGCCTGTCTGGTCGTGCTCGGCGATCAACCGATGCTGGAAGGACCGGTCATCGGGCGGGTGCTGGGCGCCTACGCCCAGGGGCAGGGCGGGATCATCTTCCCGGCCTATCGCGGCGAGCGCGGCCACCCGGTGCTGTTTGGACGGCGCTTCTGGCCCGACCTGCTGGATCTCACATCCGGTGCGCCGCGCGACGTGGTGCGGCTCTACGCCGATCAGGTGGCTGCGGTCAGCGTCGAGACGGACAGCATCCTGCGCGACATCGACACCCCGGAGCAGTACCGCCGCGAGCGCCGCCTGGCACAGATGGATTGACATCTGGTTGTTGGTGAGAAGTAGGGGCGATTCACGGATCGCCCCTTTTTTGTGCCTATGATGACGGGGTCGGGCTGGCGACGCCGCCGCCGATGGGCGTGGCCGTGGGTGGTGGGGTGCTGATATGGATCGTGATCTCACACACCGCGCGCGAAGTCTGTGTCGCGTCAAACACGACCAACCGGAAGCGATAATCGCCCTGCGGCAGTTGGAAGGGCAGAATGTCGCCCAGCGGGCCGTTGACCACTGGGGTGGTATAGTCACCCGGCAGCGGCGCGAAGTCGGTGCCGGACCCGATCGTTTTAATTTCGAAGCGGTAGAATGCGAAGTTGCTGATCGTCGCCGTTCCCCAAATGGTGGTCGCCTCGAAAACCAACTGCCCGTTGCCCGGGATCAGCATCCACGCCGAGTCGCGCGCACAGCCGACCACGTCCGCCGCATCGGGGATGATCGTCCCGACGGCGGTCGCGGTGGGCTGGGGCGTGGCAAACGGATCGTTGCTGTTATCGACCGATCCCCCGGTATCCAGCACGACCGGGGCGTTGGCCGCCGGGGTGCTGGTGACGAAACGCACGGGGCCGGAGATCTCCGATCCTTCGCCAATCTGCATATCGCGCAGGGTAGGCGCCATCAGGTTGGCGACCGCCCAGACGCCGATGGCAAACTCGACGAGCAATCCGCCGAACGTAATAGCCGTGGCCTGCCTAACCAGGGCCAGTTCGCGTTCAAACTTGAACTGAGAGGTGGTCAGATCCCGGCGTGCCGCGTAGAGACGGCGCGCCATGAACAAAATGCCGCCTGCGCTCAGGATATACAGGCCGAAAGCAATCCGCTCGATCAGAAAGACAAGACTGGTCATGATTCGGGATGATTCTCGATCTCTGCTGGGTTATAGGGCGGCATGTCGCGCAAGACGCCCCGGATGATCGTGGCCAGCCGCGGCACGACCTGCCGTCCCAGCCGCAGCACGTCTTCGTGGCTGACCTCTTCTTGCGTCTCGGTGTCGTCAAAGGACAGGTTCGTCACGGTCGAAAGACCGAGCACTCGCATTCCGGCGTGGTAGGCGACCAGCGCCTCGGATGCCGTGGACATGCCGACGGCGTCGCCCCCCAGGGCGCGCAGCATCCGCACTTCCGCCGGAGTCTCGAAGGTCGGTCCCGACAGCCCGACGTAGACGCCCTCGCGCAGCGTGATCTTGTTCTGGTCGGCGACTTTGTGCGCCAGCTTGCGCAGCGTCGGGTTATACATGCGGGTATGGATCGAAAACCGGGGTCCGAATACGCCGAGATTCGGCCCGCGCAGCGGCGTGTATCCGGCCAGGCCGGGCATGAAGATGTGGTCTTCGATGGCCATGATATCCCCGGCGCTGAAGTTGGGATTCAAGCCGCCCGCTGCGTTGGTGATGATCACGGTCTGGATGCCCAGCAGCCGCATCACGCGCACCGGCAGCGTGACCTGCGCCATGCTGTACCCCTCGTAGAAGTGGATACGGCCCTGCATGGCCAGCACCGTGCTGGTATCCAACCGGCCCACGACCAGCCGTCCCACGTGGCCCATCACGGTGGATTGCGGCCAGTGCGGGATGTCCTGGTAGGGGATAATCTGGGGATCGGCGATCTCATCGACCAGCGTTCCCAATCCCGATCCGAGGATCAGCCCGACCGTGGGCGCCTGAGTGATGCGTTTCTGGACCGCTTCGGCTGCCTCATGGTAGTGCTGCTCCGGTATCCACTGTGTGTCGTCCATAAAGGTCTCCGTTCAAGTAAAGTCTTTTCAGATGGGGTTCCTATTTTAACATCTTCTCATAGCTTTGCATGGGGGAGAACGGAAGTCGTTTTTCATACAATTTCCATATGAATTAACTGATCCGTAAACGGGGTTTAGCCGGTATACTCAGATCAGCGAGCTTGGATGGACAGGCTGCATCGAGAGCGAGGTAGCGAAACCGTGGAATCGCAACTGAGGGCCGAAAGAGCGATGGCCCGCTATTCGAACCTTTACCTGGCGCTCTACCAGCGCGCCCCCAGGGAACTGCGCGACCTGGGGAACAACTGGGTGCTCGTGAACGGCGCACGCATGAACATCGACGAACTCGAAAACCTGGCCGAAGAACTCAGCCGCGAGTATCAGCAAGTTCTGGCCAACAAGCGTACCCTGGTCAAGAAGCTGCTGAGCTGGTTCTCGAAGGCTTAGAGCAGCAGGCAGCAGTCGCCCAGGCTGTAAAACCGGTACTTTTCCCGCACGGCCTCCCCATAGGCGCTCAGGATGTGTTCGCGGCCCGCAAAGGCGCTGACGAGCATCAGCAGCGTGGATCGCGGCAGGTGAAAGTTCGTCAGCATCACGTCTGTCGCGCGGAACCGGTATCCCGGAGTAATGAACAGATTGGTATCCTCTTCGATGGCGATCACGGGCCGCCACGGGCACAGGTTCTCGTTCAATTGGGCGAGCGTGCGCTGGATGCTGGCCGGATCGTTGGCCTCGGTCCCGTACGCCGCCGAGCGGATGGCCGCCGTTTCGAGCGTGCGGACCGCCGTCGTTCCAATCGCCACGATGCGGTGACCGTGCAGCCGGGCGTTGTTGATGATCTGCGTATCTTCGGGCTTGAGGATGGCGCGCTCGGTGTGCATCTTGTGATCCGCGACGTTTTCCTCGCGCACCGGCAGGAACGTGTCCAGCCCGATGTGCAGCGTGCAGTACGCGATTTCGATTCCCTGGCGTTTCAGCGCCAACAGCATATCCCCGGTGAAATGCAGCCCCGCCGTCGGCGCGGCGGCTGAGCCTTCGTCGCGGGCATAGATCGTCTGGTAGCGGTTGGGATCGTGCAGCGGCGTGGTAATGTACGGCGGCAGCGGCGTCTCGCCGAGCTGTTCCAGGTAGGGCCGGATCGGCTCGGAGAACTCGACCACGCGCTGGTTTTCGTCGCGATCTTCGATCACGACCGCCTCGATGGTGTTGTCGCTGTCATGCCCGATCGCCAACCGGCTGCCGATCCGGACCCGTTTGCCGCCGACGATGACCAGCCAGCGGCGGTCGTCGAGCGGGCGCAGCAGCAGAATTTCCGCCGCGCCGCCGGTTGGGACCTTGCGCGCCGGAAGCCGCGCCGGGATCACGCGGGTCTGGTTGAGGACCAGCACGTCGCCGGGCTGAAGAAAATCCGGCAGATCGCGGAACTGCCGGTGCTCGATCTGGCCGCTGTCACGGTGCAGCACCAGCATTCGCGAAGCGTCGCGCGGCTCGACCGGGGTCTGGGCGATCAGTTCAGGAGGGAGATGGTAGTCGAAGTCGGAAGTATGCATGGTCAACGGTTGAGCAGGCGCACAATCAGGTTAAGCACGAGCGAGAGGATCAGGCTGATCAGGATCATGCTCGTGAGCGGGAAGAAACACGAAAAATGCTCGCCTTCGAGGCGAATGTCGCCGGGCAGATGGCCCAGGTGCTTGAGCACCGGCACGCGGCTGAACAGCACCAACAGGCCGCCCAGCACCAGCAGGGCGACCCCCAACACGATGATCAAACGTCCGGTCGTATTCAGGTCCATAGCGTTTAGAACATCGGCGTCTGGCGCGGCGGACGACCATCGTGGAGGCCGAGATGTTCATAGGCCAGCCGGGTCGCCATGCGTCCGCGCGGGGTCCGCTCCAGAAAACCGAGTTGGAGCAAATAGGGTTCGTAGACGTCCATGATCGTGTCGGCTTCTTCGCTGATCGACGCCGCGATGGTTTCGAGGCCGACCGGTCCGCCTTCGAATTTTTCGATGATGGTGCGCAGCACGCGCCGGTCGATGTCGTCCAGGCCGAGCGGATCGATCTCCATCAGGTCCAGGGCTTCGGACGCTACGCCCGCGGTGATCCTCCCGTCCGCGCGCACTTCGGCAAAGTCGCGGACCCGTTTGAGCAGCCGCAGCGCCACCCGGGGCGTGCCTCGCGCGCGCTGGGCGATCTCCTGAATCCCGCCCTCTTCGATGGGCACTTGCAGCAGGCTGGACGCGCGCTGTACGATGGTGAGCATGGCCGGGAGATCGTAGAAATCCAGGCGGAAGACGGCCCCGAAGCGAGCGCGCAGCGGTGCCGTCAGCAGCGCCAGCCGCGTGGTCGCGCCGATCACGGTGAAGCGCGGCAGGTGCAGCCGGACGTTTTTGGCGGACGGCCCCTTGCCGATCACGATGTCCAGCGCGAAATCTTCCATCGCGGGGTAGAGCACTTCTTCGACCGCGCGCCCCAGCCGGTGGATTTCGTCGATGAACAGAATGTCCCCTTCGCGCAGGTGCGTGAGGATCGCGGCCAGGTCGCCCGCACGCTCGATGGACGGTCCGGCGGTGATGCGGATGTTCACTTCCATCTCGTTGGCGATCACGTGGGCGAAGGTGGTTTTGCCCAGGCCCGGCGGTCCGTACAGCAGGACGTGATCGACCGCTTCCTTGCGGGCTTTGGATGCTTCGATCAAGATGCGCAGGTTTTCTACCACGCGCTCCTGCCCGGTCATCTCGGACAGGCGGCGCGGGCGCAGGGCATGATCCGCCCGGTCTTCGGCGTGCTTCTTTCCGCTCACCATGCGGCTTCCATCGGTCATGGAATCATTCCCTTCAACGACGTTTCAACCTCCAGAGTATACCGGGCCAGACGGTGAAGGTAAAGGCTTTGACAGCCGGGTGGTTGGGGTTACAATTCCCGCCGCATCATACTGCCCTAAGGAGAACGAATAACCCATGAACTATCCCAATGTCCATGTGTCGAGCCACCCCCTGGTGAAACACAAACTGAGCTTGCTGCGTGCCCAAACCACCGAGCACAAGAAATTCCGCGAGTTGATCCGCGAGCTGGCGCTGCTGCTCGGCTACGAAGCGATGGCCGATCTTGCGCTGGAAGAACGCCCGGTGCAAACTCCGGTGGCGATGGCTCCTGGCTACCACCTGCGCGAGGAAGTCGGCCTGATCCCCATTCTGCGCGCGGGGTTGGGGATGCTGGACGGCTTTCTCGAGATGCTGCCGGGCGCCCAGGTGTGGCACCTGGGTCTGTACCGCGACGAAAAGACGCTGCGCCCGGTGTCGTATTACAACAAACTGCCGGTCGAACCCACCGTGCAGGTTTGCCCGATCCTCGATCCGATGCTGGCGACGGGCGGATCGGCATCGGCGGCGGTGGAGGTGCTGAAAGACTGGGGAGTCAAGCGCATCAAGTTCGTGGGTCTGATCGCCGCTCCGGAAGGGATCGAGACGGTGACGAAAGCCCACCCCGACCTGCCGATTCACCTGGCGGCGATCGATGAGCATTTGAACGAGCGTGGCTTCATTGTGCCCGGCCTGGGCGATGCCGGGGATCGCCAGTTCGGGACCGGCTGATGGGGTCCTATGTCTACTGACCATATCGTCTCGTTTGTGGTGGTTTTTGGTGTGGCTTTTGGGCTATCGCTGGGTTTGACTCCTCTGGCGCAGCGTTTGGGACGGCGCTGGTGCATCGTGGATCGCCCCAGGGACCGTCACCAGCACCGGAGTCCGACGCCCAAGTTTGGCGGCATGGCGATGTACGTGTCGTTCACCATCGCCGCCATCGTGGCCCAATTCCTGCCGGTGGTGCGGACGGACGATCAGGAAGTGATCCGGTTGGTAGGGCTGCTGCTGGGCGGCGCGTTTTTGTTCGTGGTTGGCATCGTAGACGACAAGCGCGAACTGGGTCCGCTGCCGCAGTACGTGGCGCAACTGCTGGCGGCGGCCATCGCCGTGCTGTTTCTGATCATCATCGAAGGTTTTAATAACCCTCTCACGGGGCACCTCACCCCGCACTGGCCCTATGTGCTGACCGTGACCCTCACCTTGTTCTGGCTGGGCTTCATGATGAACACTGTCAACTGGCTGGACGGCATGGATGGTCTGGCGGCGGGGGTGTGTGCGGTCGCGGCCTTGATGATCTTCATCCACGCCGCTTTCCGGCTGGATCAGGTCAGTGTGAGCTTGCTGCCGCTGGCCCTGTTTGGGGCGACGCTCGGTTTTCTGCCCTACAATTTCTACCCGGCGCGGATTTTCATGGGCAGCAACGGCGCCCTGTTCTTGGGCTATACCATCGGTGTCCTGGGGATCATCGGTGGGGCGAAGATGGCGACCGTGCTCTTGGTGATGGGTCTGCCGCTGCTGGACGTGGTCTGGCAGATCGCGCGCCGGGTGAGCAAGGGCCGCAACCCCACGCAGGGCGACCGCGGCCACGTCCATTTTCGTCTGCTGGATATGGGCCTGTCTCAGCGCCAGATCGTGATCGGTTACTACGTGTTCTGCGCGTTGTTCGGGGCGCTGGCCCTGGTGACTGCCAGCCGTTCTTTCAAGCTGATCGCGTTGGTGGCGATGGTGTCGGTGGTGATCGTCGGGTTCGCGATCCTGAGCCGCCGCACGCCCCTCGATGATGATTGATGGCTAGATATCGTCGATAGGAATGTATTCCACGTCGGCGCCATTATCGTCTTGCTCGTCTTCTTCGTCCTCGTCGTCATCGAGCGCGAGCGGGCTGCGGTGCGGGGGTAAGCCGGGGGTACCGCCGCCCAGGGCAGGCCGGAGCGGGCGGGCCGGGGATCGGTCCTCGTCCTCATCGTCGGACGCCAACGGGCTGCGGCGCGGTGCTAAACCGCCCCCCGGCGCGGCGGGTGTCCGCGACAGCGGGTCCCCACCGGGCGCGGGGCGGGAAGTCCGGAAGGGGCTGGCGGGCGCTTTATCCTCGTCGTCCTCTTCCGGTTCGAGCGGGCTGCGGCGCGGGGGCAAACCGCCGCCTGGAGAAGACGGCGCTCTCGACAGCGGGTCTCCGCTCGATGCGGGCCGGAGCGGGCGGGCGGGTGCAGCCCCCTCATCCTTGTCAAGCTCAACAGGCCGGGGACGGGGCGCGAATCCACCGCCTGACGGTGCGCCCTCGGTTGTCCTCAGCGGCTGCCGCACCGGCGCTTCGCCGTCCGTCTTGTTCACCGGAGCCAGAGGCTGCCGGTCAGACAGGGCCGGGCGGGCGGGCTTGCGAGCGCTGCGGATCTCTGACGGCGCGGGCAAGGGGAGCGGCAGGTGGTAGATGGACGGCAGCGGCGTGCCCACCGGCAGGGGATCGCTCGATCCGGGCTGGCGTTCGCGGGATCGCGTCTCGGCGCGCTCCTGGCCGTAATAGAACTTCCGCTTGGTGATACGTTCCGCGATCTCTTCCGCGAAGCCGATCAGGATGATGCCGGAGACTTCCACGACCAGCACAGTGGCAAACGCCGTGGTGAGCAGATCGACCCCGTGCGCGACCGGCCCGGTGAAGGTCTTGAGCAGCACGTCGCCGGTTCCGATGACGATCAACACCCCGATCACGACCACGAACACCACCACCAGCAGCGGCCACCCTTCACGATCGGACGGGGTAGGGAGCATAGCGTTGCCGATGGCGAACATCAGGTACAGCCACAGGTAGAAATCGGGGGTGCGCGCGAGGTTCTGGATCGCTTTTCCGATCAGGGTGACATCGGCGGCAGCCAGCGCCGTGAGCAGATTCTCCAGGTTCAGGACGTGGTTACTGATCACCCAGATCAGCCCCAGACCCACCAGGAAAGGCGCCGCGCCGATCACGGCGGCTTGCAGCCGGTTCGCATCTTTGATCGTGACGAAATTCAACCGCAGGGTGCCGTCTTCTTGCGCCTCGGGCCAGGCCATCAGGCGTTTGATCTTGACGTTGAGCGCGCCCGCCACCAGGTACTGCGTGAATTCGTGGACGAACACCCCGGGGGATAACAGCAGATAGTAGAGCGCGGTCGCGGTCTTCTTGTCATTCGTCAGCAACCAGCCCACACCGTACAGGTGGCTGTGGATCCATTTCTCCACGTAGATCAGGATAATCAGGACCACCGCCAGTTCGATCCACGGTGTGAGCA
>CAYRWY010000047.1:10236-20953 GCA_964427955.1 uncultured Anaerolineaceae bacterium | reverse complement strand
ATGCCCCTCTCCATCGTTTTCTGATGGAGAGGGGTGAGGGGTGAGGCCGTTTTTTCTCTTTGAGCGGAGCGCAGACGCTTAAGTTGACGCCTATTGGGCTGCCCCTACGACGTCTTGGGCCGGTGATTGAGCAGGAAGTCCAGCGGATCGATGTAATTGGCGCGCAGCGCGGTGCGATCCATCTTCGGCCAATGCCAGGGCTGCGTCGCCAGAATGTTGGTCGGACTCAGATCGAAATGCAGGTGGTAGGCAAACAGGCCGTCGGCGTTGCCCACTTTGCTGATCTGCTGGCCGCGCACCACCCGGTCACCCACTTTCACGATGATGTTTTCGATGTGCGCGTAGCGGGCATACAGCACTTCGCCGCTGGACACCAGCGGATCGTGCCGGATGATGATCACGTTGCCCCAGCCCGCGATCCGGTCGGCAAAGGTGACCGTGCCCGACGCAGCCGCATAGACCGGCGAATGGGCGTCAGCATCCCAGTAGGGTTCGTTCATGTTCAGGTCCGCGCCGGTATGGTAGGCCTGGCTCGACGTGCCGGTCCGGTACAGCCGGTCGTAGCCGGTGGCGTCGAACCAGTTGCCCGGCCAGAGTTTGGTTCCAGCCCGCTCGGACGCCGTGCCTACCGGGCAGTCGTACCCGTCCGCCAGGTATTTCTCGGTCGGCGTGAGGCCGACGATCTGGCGCCAGCGGATCGCGTCGAAGGCGATCTCCTTGTTATCTTCGCCGGTCAGGTCGTTGAGCAGCACGACACCCGCCTGGACGTTGTCAGCATCGAACTTGAAGACGCCCAGCGGCACCCATACGTTTTGATAATTCGACTGCTGCACGGGGATTTCCAGTTCCGCCGACGTGCCCAGCACGCCGTGCAGCTTGAAACGCGCCCGCGTGGTGGTGGCGTGCCGCGCCGGGACGAAGGCACTGACCTCGTACCAGCCGCTCGCGACCAACTGGGGGTCCCAGCGCGCCCAGACCTGGCTGCTGGTCTTGGCCGTCGTCTTGTATTTGACCGTCCAACCCCACGTCCCCTTGAAGGACTGGAGCAGCTTGGTCACGTCGCCGCCGCCAAAGGCCCCATCACGGTACTGCGGCTTGTCGGGCGTGACGACGATCTCGACGCCGTAGCGGCCCTGGTCGGTGGGCGTGGGCGTGGTCCCGCCGGTCGAATCCGACATGGCATGGTTGATCGCCGGGAACTCGACCGGTCCAATCACCCCCAGCCGCCACCAACTGATCCCCGCCGCCTTGTGCTTGCTGATGACGTAATCGCGACCGGTATTCATCTCGGCGCGCGGGGCGCTGCCCGGCAGCACCGGGAACAGCGGCAGTCCGAACGACTTCCAGGTATTGAAGCCCTCGTCCAGCACTTCGGTCACGCCGCGCTGGAAGGTCTCCCAGTACAATTGCAGATGCACGCTGTTGACGAACGGCTTCCACTCGTCAGGGAAGATGGACGCCTTGTGGGCCGGGCGCGGATCGACCGCCATCGCGATGTGGAAGCGGCCCCCCACCCCACGCCGGACGCGCGTCATGAAAGGCCGGATGGCGTCCTTGCCCCCCGTCCAGAACCCGGTGTACGGCTCGACGTCCAACACCATCGAGCGCACGCCGGGCCGGTTGCACACTTCGATGATGCGGTCGGCTTCAGCAGTGACGTTCTCACCCTTCACCACCGCCCAGGCGTGAAATTCCATGCCGTTGGCTTCGAGAACCCGCACCCATTTGTCCACGCTGGCCACGCTGTCAATCGCCAGATCGCGATCCGTGTCGTATTCGCCCTGCCAGTGCGTGCCGTCGCTGGTCTTGACCCAGATCTGCGTCACCGCCGGCGCCCAGGTCTTCAACGTTTTGACCAGGTCCTCAATCGTCTCTTCGGCAATCGAGTCGCCCTTCCAGTGCCAGACCGCGACCTTGCCATCATAAGGGGTTGCCATAAGCCCGCTCCTCAATCGTCAAACGTATTTTCAACCTTGCCACCCGCATAGTAGACCCAAACCGGAAAAATGACAACCACGGCCACCCGGCGGATGTCTGTCCATGCAGGTTTGATCAAGGAGGAGGTTGAAAAAGCGCGGCGATCAGTTCAGTTTTTTGGACTTGGTCTCGCGACCCTCCCACCCGACGGGGAAGAGGACCAGGTCGAGAGCGGCCCACAGCCGCCGGGCGTCGAGTTCGATCAGGTCCACGCGCCAGGTATCGCGCTGGACCCACCCGACCAGGGTGTAACGCGCCTCGGCGCTCTTGACGGCATCCATGTGCGTGGTGATGGTCGTGCTGACCGCCGAACGGAGGGGCGCGGTCGCCGCCAGCCCGGTCACGATGTCGGCCTTTTCAGGATAGAGCAGGCGCGTCAGCCGGAACCAGAGCAATTGAGCCGCGCGCTGCGTCATCACCTGCACCCAACGCCGCTCACCTTCTCCGACTCCACCCAACACGACCGACTCGTCACTTTCCTTGCGGCTGACGAAGAGATCGGTGGAGAGTCCGTACTGGACACGAAGAGGTTGAGTACTCATACCCCTGCCTTACACTGCTGAGACCGAGAGAACCACACACCCAAGAACCTTCTAGAAACCTTCTTAATTGTAGTATAAAATGAGTAGCTTGACGAAGCAATGGCTTGTTAGTGAGTTGATGGCTTCATTAACAAACCTAAACAACGAGCACCGCCCTCCGCACTGTGGAATGCAAACCAGAGTATAATCTCCGTAACCTTATTCGATGATTGCGAAAGGATACGGCCATGCGTTTCTACCGCCGTTTGCTCTGGATCGGAGTGTTGGTCGTGCTGGTCCCCGGACTCACGCCGGTCTACGCCGCGCCCCGGCTCCAATCCGATACCCGAATCGCTTACAACGAAACCGTACAGGGCACGATCACGGAAGGTGACCCTGAGCAGGAATGGACCTTCTCCGGCCACGCGGGTGACCTGATCCTGATCGATCTGCGCGCGGACAGCGTCAGCCTGCTGGACACCTACCTGACCCTGATGGACGCCAACGGCAGCACGATCATGTCCGACGACGACAGCGGCGACAGCACCAACTCGCGCATCGGGCCTTACCCTCTGCCCGCGGACGGCAGTTACACGATTGTCGCCGGGCGCTACAGCGGCAGCGGCGCGTATGCCCTGGAACTGAAAGACCTGCGCACGATTCCGACCCTGGTGCCGGGCAAGCCCCTGGTGGGCGTGGTGAACGACGCCCATCCCAGCGACTATTTTCTGATCGATACCGGGACCGATCCGGCCAGCGAGATCTGGAGGATCAAGATCACGGATGACGATCCGGTCTACGATGCCTTCCTGGCACTGTACGGCCCCAACGGCTACATCATCGGCACCGAGTCGGCCCTCGACACCAGCACACTGGACCCCATCGTGCCCCTCGCCGGGCAGAGTTACGTGGTCGCGGTCAGTTGGAATGCCAACACCACCGGCGGTCCCTACCAGATCACGCTCAGCCCCTCCGAGATGGACCTGCTGCAAGATGGCGTCGCCCAGGAAGGCTCGATCAACTACGACAACTACAGCCGCCAGCACTACTTCCGAGGCGAAGAAGGCGACCAGATCCGGGTGACGGCGAGCGTGAGCGGGGATATCTCGCTGGGGATGTCGATTTCCAGCGCGGACTACATGCACTCGCTGTATACCAGCGAAGGCGAAGCCACCCAGGAAGTAACCCTGCTGCTCACGCTGCCCGCCAGCACGGTCTATGTGATCGAGCTTCACGACGGGTCCTACATGGGCAGCAGCGGGGATTATTCGGTGCAGATCGACTGGGTGCCGTAGAGTAGCGGCCTGGCGGGGTTGCCCCGACAACGTCGTCCAGTCTCCGGCAGCCCTATGTGCGTCAATTTAAGGTTTTATGAGACCATCACTGCCTTGTCCCGGCCTCACCCCTCTCCATTCAAAAGCGCAATGGAGAGGGGTGAGGGCCGACCTAGAACAGGCCCCAATCGCTCAAGACCCCTTCTTCGGCCATCGACGGGTCCCACATTTCCATGCCGACCTCGATGGTAGTGGGCACGCCGAGCGTTTCCTGCACGGCGCGGCGGGAGACTTCGAGCAGTTGCGGCGCATAGGGACAGAACGGCGTGGTCATGATCATCACCAGGTGGGCCCGGTCGGGAAAGATCTCCAGATTGCGGACCAGCCCCAACTCGACCACGTTCAATTGAATTTCGGGGTCCACGACCTCGCGCAGCGCGGCCAGGGCCAGGTCTTTCTTCTCATCAGACGACGGTGTCTCAGACATCACGAATGGCTCCTCATAGCTACACCACCCGGCCACAGCCGGTAATCCAGAGTATAAAACACCGCCCCGCAAACCACCACCATGACCATCAACAATTTATTAGATGACTTTCTTCTTTATTGTCCAAACGACGGCCCGCTGTTATAATCATCACAGATTGGTTTGCACATTGTTGCGAAAGATTCTCAATTGAGCGAAACTTAGTCGTCTCAATCAGAAACACTCAGAGGCCATCCTGTCTAGAGGAGTAAAGAAGTAAGCGATGGGCGCTGCACTCGAAATTCGTAATTTGCATGTCAATATCAACAACAAGCCGATCCTGAAGGGTGTGAACCTGGTCGTCCGGCAGGGCGAAATTCACGCACTGATGGGTCCCAACGGCTCCGGCAAAAGCACGCTGTCGAACGCCATCATGGGACACCCAGCCTACGAGATCACGGCGGGCCAGATCATCTTCGATGGCATCGACCTGCTGGAACTGGAAACCGACGAGCGGAGCCGCCTGGGCCTCTTCATGGCGTTCCAATACCCGGTGGCGATCCCCGGCGTGACGGTGGCGAACTTCTTGCGCAACGCCATCAACGCGCGCCGCAAAATCGACAATCCCGCCGACAAGGGCATCCCGATCCCGGCCTTCCGCAAGCTGATGCTCGAAAAGATGAACATGCTGCTGATGGACCAGAGCTTCGGCGGACGCTATCTCAACGATGGCTTCTCCGGCGGCGAAAAGAAGCGCGCCGAGATTCTGCAAATGGCCATCTTGCAGCCGAAGATCGCCATCATGGACGAGACCGACTCCGGCCTGGACATCGACGCGCTGCGCATCGTTTCCGAAGGCGTCAACCGGCTGTACGGCCCGGACCTGGGCGTCCTGGTGATCACCCACTACCAGCGGATGCTGGACTACATCAAGCCGCAGTTCGTCCACATCCTGATGGACGGCCAGATCGTCGAGAGCGGCGGCCCGGACCTGGCGCTGCACCTGGAAAAACAGGGCTATGACTGGCTGCGCGAGAAGTACAACGGCAGCAGCGAAAGCTAGCGGGCAGTGAAAAGTTAACAGTAGACAGTGATCAGTAAACAGTAAACAGCTATCAGTGCTTGTGCCCCGCGCTCTCCAAACTGTGAACTGAAAACTGTCAACTGTGAACTGTCCACTGACTGCTAAAACACAGGAGCACACACCGATGAGCGACGCGGAACAGTTAAAGGGCTTACGCGAAGCCTACGACGAGCAGTACGGGTTCAGCGACCCGGAGCAGTACGTCTTCAAAGCGCGCAAGGGGCTGGATGCCGAGATCGTCGGGCAGATCAGCGAGATGAAGGGCGAGCCGGAATGGATGCGCACCTATCGTCTGAAGGCGCTCGAAATCTATCAAAGCAAACCCGTCCCCACCTGGGGACCGGACCTGTCGGGCTTCCGCGAAGAGGACATCTATTTCTTCGTGAAACCGGCGGATGAAGAAGCGAAATCCTGGGACGACGTGCCCGAAGGGATCAAGAAAACCTTCGACCGGCTGGGCATCCCCGAAGCCGAGCAGAAATTCCTGGCGGGCGCGGGCGCGCAGTACGACTCGGAGATGGTCTATCACCAGATTCGCCAGGAACTCGAACGCCAGGGCGTGATCTTCAAGAGCATCGAGGCGGGCCTGCGCGAGCACGAGGACCTGTTCCGGGAATATTTCGGCACGGTCATCCCCGCGCAAGACAACAAATACGCGGCGCTGAACGGCGCGGTCTGGTCGGGCGGATCGTTCATCTACGTCCCGCCGGGCGTCAAGATCGAGATGCCGCTGCAAGCGTATTTCCGCCTGAACACGGCCAGCATCGGGCAGTTCGAGCGCACCATGATCATCGTGGACGAAGGCGCCTTCCTGCACTACGTCGAAGGCTGCACCGCCCCCACCTACTCCACCGACAGCCTGCACAGCGGCGTGATCGAGATCGTCGTCAAGCGCGGCGCGCGCTCGCGCTATTCGACCATTCAGAACTGGTCGAACAACGTGTACAACCTCGTGACGCAGCGCGCCAAGATTTTCGGCGAAGGCACGCACGAATGGGTGGATGCCAACCTGGGCAGCAAGGTCACCATGAAGTACCCGTCCGTCTACCTGATGGAACCGGGCGCGCACGGCGAAATCCTGTCGATTGCGTTCGCCGGAAAAGGGCAGATCCAGGATGCGGGCGGCAAGGCTGTCCACGCCGCGCCGAACACCACCAGCCAGATCATCAGCAAGTCGATCTGCAAGGACGGTGGGCGCAGCAGCTACCGCGGCCTGCTCAAGGTCCACAAGGACGCCGATCACGCCAAGAGCACGGTCGTCTGCGACGCGCTGCTGCTGGACGATCACAGCCAGTCCGACACGTACCCGTACATCGAGATCGAGAATCCCTCGGTCACGGTCGGGCACGAAGCCACCGTCAGCAAGATCGGGGAAGATCAACTCTTCTACCTGATGAGCCGGGGCTTGAACGAGGACGAAGCCAACGCGATGGTCGTCAACGGCTTTTTGGAGCCGCTGACCAAAGAGCTGCCGATGGAATACAGTATCGAAATGAACCGGCTGATCCAGCTCCAGATGGAAGGCTCGGTCGGATAGCAGTAGACAGTGAACAGTTCACGGTTTTCAGTTTTCAGTGAACCGTGGGGGAGAGGGGAATAAGGGTTTTGTGAGGCCATCACGGTCTTGTCCCGGCCTCACCCCCCGACCCCCTCTCCATTCAAAAGCACAATGGAGAGGGGGAGAAAACCGAGGCGACGATGCCCCTCTCCATCAGAAAACGATGGAGAGGGGTGAGGCCGTTTTTTTCTCTTTGAGAGAAGAGCAGACGCTTAACTTGACGCCTATTGGGCAATTCATGACTTGCCCTTACTGATAACTGATCACTGTCTACTGTCAACTTTTTCAGCACGCGTAGTTTTTTCTTCACGGAAAGGTACAACCTGTGGCAACTCGACGACGTGTTGCACGAGAATTCACCGCGCCGCCGGTCACGCGCGCGGACGTGGAAGCGCTGAGCGCGCGCTACGATGAGCCGGACTGGCTGCGCCAGATGCGCCTGGACGCCTGGGACCTGTACGAAGCGCTGCCGATGCCCACCACCGGCGACGAAGCCTGGCGGCGCACCGATTACCGCCACATCGACTGGACCAGCGCGGGCACGCTGCCGACACCGCACGCCGCGCACCTGGAAGCGATCCCCGCCGACAACCGCCGCCCGCTGCTGGGCGACGTCCAGGGCGGGATGCTGGCTTTCGTGGACGATCAGGTGGTCCACCACGAAGTGAACGACATCCTGGCGTACGGCCAGGGCGTGATCTTCACCGATCTGCACACCGCCGCGCGCGAGCATCCTGAGCTGGTGCAAAAACATTTGGGGACGCAGGCCGTCCCGCCGGAACAGGGCAAATTCGCGGCGCTGAGCGCGGCGCTGTGGACGCACGGCGTCTTTCTGTACGTGCCGCACGGCCAGATGGTCGAACTCCCGGCCCACTCGATCTTTTACGCCAGCCGCCCCGGCCTGACGATTGGGCGCGTGCTGGTCGTGGTCGAGCCGGATTCGTCGGTAGACTACCTGCACGAAGCGCTGTCGCCGGAGATGGACGCCGACGCGAGCTTCGTGGGGGCCACCGAACTGCTGGTCAAAGACGCCGCAACGCTGCGCTTCGTCAACTTGCAGGACTGGGGCCACCGCATGTTCGAATTCAGCCACCAGCACGCCCACGTCAACCGCGACGCCCAGTTGGACTGGATCACCGGGCAGATGGGCGGGCGGCTGGTCAAAGCGTTCATGGAAATCGACCTGGATGGGCCGGGAAGCTGGGGCCGCATGAGCGGGATGTACTTCCCCACCGGCAAGCAGTTGATGGACCTGGACACCCAGCAGAACCACAACGCGCCGCACACCACCTCGGACCTGCTGTTCAAGGGCGTGCTCAAGGACGAGTCGCGCAGCGTGTGGCAGGGCATGATCAAGGCCATGCCGGGCGCGAAAAAGACCGACGGCTTCCAGGCTAACCGCAACATGATCCTGGGCGACGATGCCCGCGCCGACAGCATCCCCGGCCTGGAGATCATGGTCGATGACGTGCGCTGTACGCACGCTTCGGCCACCGGGCAGATCGAGGAAGAAGTGATCTTCTATCTGATGAGCCGCGGCCTGCCGCGCGCCGAAGCGGTCAAGCTGGCGGTGGATGGCTTCTTCGTCCCGGTGCTGGATCGCATCCCGTTCGAGCCGGTGCGCGACCGCCTGATGGCGTATGTCGAGCGCAAGCTGCTGGGCAGCTAAGGTTCCCATGTTTTGCCATTTGTAATCCAAAAACGTGCCGGACAGCATTGCCCGGCACGTGTGATTCTCCGGTATAATCCCCCAGGTTGAGAATCATTCTCAATTACAACTCCAATACCCGCGCGCGATCCCCGTCGCTATAATCTGGGGAAGACGCCAGCGAGAGGAAGCGCAGCCCATCATGGAGATCACCCCCCTGCTCCACGCCATCACGGCGGAACTGGCCGCCGAAGGGGCGGACGCCGTCGTGATGGTGGGCAGCTATGCGCGCGGCAATGCCTCGCCCTACTCCGATCTTGATCTGGTCGTCCTGGGCGAGTGCCTGGAGCACTACGAGCGCCGCGACGGGGTCCTGGTGGTCGTACACCGGGCGAACGCAGCCGACATCCGGCAGAGCTTCACGAACGGGATGGCCACGGGTTCGATCATTCCCGGCTGGCGCGAGGCGAAAATTCTGTATGACCAGCACGAGATCGCCGCGCAGCTTCAGCGCGAGGCCCACGCCTGGACCTGGGACGCCGTCGATGCTGCCGCGTGTGATCGCTACGTGGCGCAAGAATTGGCCGGGCTGGCCGAAGAAGTCCAAAAGCTGGCGGGGAGCATACAGCGCGGCGCGCCACTGACCGCCGCCGTCCAGCGTAATGTACTCGTGCTGCGCATGGCCGGAATCATGGCCGTGCACCGGCGCGTGTTGTACGGCTCCGAAAACCGGCTGTGGGACCTGATGGCGGCGGAACTGGGCGATCCCTGGGCCACTCTCCAGGCGCAGGCGATGGGCCTGGGCGGCGAGCCGTTCGCGCAGACCTGCCGCGCCGCGCTCGACCTGTACGCGCAGACCGCCTACGCAGCGCGGGCGGTGCTGGACGATCAGCAGTACCTTATCGTGGATCAGGCCTGCCGGTGGGCAGGTTGTACCGTGAAATTGAGAGAGGAAGCATGACCGAACATACCGCCCCGCTCGACCTGCACGCTATCCGCGCCGACTTCCCGATCCTGGACCAGGAAGTCCACCCCGGCAAGCGCGTCGTCTTTCTGGACTCGGCGGCGAGCAGCCAGAAGCCGCGCCAGGTGATCGACGCCATGAGCCGCTACTACGAGACCAGCCACGCCAACGTGCACCGGGGTATCCACGTGTTGAGCGAGCGCGCCACGGCGCAATACGAGGCCGCGCGCGACAAGGTGCAGGCGTTCATCAACGCCAAGTCGCGCCGCGAGATCCTCTACACCCGCAACGCCACCGAGAGCATGAATCTCGTGGTGGCGACGTGGGGCCGCGCGCACCTCGGCCCCGGCGACGTGGTGGTGCTCAGCGTGATGGAGCATCACAGCAACATCGTCCCCTGGCAGATTCTCGCCGAAGAAAAGGGCTTCACGATCCGCTACATCCCGATCACGTCCGATGGGCGGCTGGATCAGGACGCTTACGCGGGCTTTCTGCGCGAGGGCGGCGTGAAGATGGTCAGCGTGATGCACGTCAGCAACGTGCTGGGCACCGTCAACCCGGTGGAAGGGATGATCGCGCAGGCCCACGCGGCGGGCGCACTGGTCATGCTGGACGGCGCGCAGAGCGTCCCGCACTTGAAAGTGGACGTGCAGGCGCTGGACGTCGATTTCATGGCGTTCTCCGGGCACAAGATGGCCGGACCGACCGGGATCGGTATCCTGTACGGCAAGCGCGCGCTGCTGGAAGCCATGCCGCCGTACATGGGCGGCGGAGACATGATCAAGCGCGTCACGCTCGAAAAAAGCGACTGGAACGATCTCCCGTACAAGTTTGAAGCGGGCACCCCGGCCATCGCGGAAGCGGTCGGGCTGGGTGCAGCCGTCGATTATCTGAGCGGGCTGGGCATGGATCGCATCAAGAATCACGAGCGGGCCATCACCGCCTACGCGCTGGATCGCCTGTCCGAAGTGCCGGGCCTGACGCTCTACGGCCCCGCCCTGGAACACCGCAACGGGCTGGCGACCTTCACCCTGAAGGACATTCACGCCCACGACGTCGCCCAACTGCTGGACGAGCAGGGCGTCGCCGTGCGGGCCGGGCATCACTGCGCCATGCCGCTGCATAAAGTGCTGGGCGTCCCCGCGACGGCGCGCGCCAGCTTCTACCTGTACAACACGACCGAAGATGTGGACGTGCTGGTCGAAGCGATCTACAATGCGCGGAA